>JAAZKA010000135.1 GCA_012800055.1 Clostridiales bacterium | reverse complement strand
CGAGGCGCTCCACATCCTGCAGCTCGAGTCGGAGCTTGACGAGATCGTGCGCCTGGTCGGAGTGGATGCGCTTTCAAGAAGCGACCGTCTGACGCTGGAGGTCGCGCGTATGCTCAGAGAGGACTTCCTGCAGCAGGATGCGATGAGCGATACGGACGCATACTGTCCGCTGGACAAACAGTACGGGCTGCTGCGGCTGATTCTGACATACCGCAGTCTCGCGTCTGACGCGCTGGCAGCCGGCGCCAACCTTAAGGATGTGCTCAGCATCGGGGCGATCGAGAAAATCGGACGCGCGAAGTCGGAGGCGGACTATCAGACCGTCTACCCGGCGATCGATGAGGAGATGATCGACGAACTGTCGAAGCTCGCGGAAGGGAGCCTTGTATCATGAAGGAATACCGTACAATACAGGAGATTGCCGGACCGCTGATGCTGATTCAGCAGGTGGAAGGCGTGACCTACGGGGAGCTTGGCGAGATTGAGCTGCCCAACGGCGAGACACGTCAGTGCAAGGTTCTGGAGGTGGACGGCTCCAACGCGCTGGTGCAGCTGTTTGATTCGTCGGCGGGAATCAACCTCGCGGACTCGAAGGTGCGCTTTTTAGGCCATGGTATCGAGCTTGCCGTCTCGGGCGACATGCTCGGGCGCGTGTTCGACGGTCTGGGGCGCCCGAAAGACGGCGGGCCGGAGATTCTCCCAGAACGCTTCGAGGACATCAACGGCACCCCGATGAATCCCTCGGCGCGCAACTACCCCAGTGAGTTCATCCAGACCGGCATCTCCGCCATCGACGGGCTGAATACGCTCGTACGCGGTCAAAAGCTGCCGATCTTCTCCGGCTCCGGCCTGTCTCATGCCGAGCTTGCCGCGCAGATCGCAAGGCAGGCGAAGGTGCTCGGCACCACCACACCCTTTGCGGTCGTCTTCGCGGCCGTCGGCATCACCTTTGAGGAAGCCGACTTCTTCGTCACCGACTTCCGCAGGACCGGTGCGCTCGACCGCACCGTGCTGTTCATGAACCTTGCCAACGACCCCGCCATCGAGCGTATCTCCACCCCGCGTATGGCGCTGACTGCCGCGGAGTACCTGGCGTTCACCATGGGCATGCACGTCCTGGTCATCATCACAGACGTTACCAACTATGCCGAGGCGCTGCGTGAAGTTTCCGCCGCGCGTAAAGAAGTCCCCGGACGGCGGGGCTATCCGGGCTACCTTTACACCGACCTCGCGACCATGTATGAGCGCGCCGGACGGCGGTTTGATTCGGAAGGGTCGATCACGATGATCCCGATTCTGACGATGCCCGAGGACGACAAGACCCACCCGATCCCCGACCTGACCGGCTATATCACCGAGGGGCAGATCATCCTCTCCAGAGAGCTTCACCGCCACGGCATCACGCCGCCCATCGACGTGTTGCCGAGCCTGTCGCGCTTAAAGGACAAGGGCATCGGCGAGGGAAAAACGCGTGAGGATCACTCGGGCGTCATGAACCAGTTGATCGCCGCGTATGCCAGAGGCAAGGAGGCGCGCGAGCTGATGACGATTCTCGGCGAGAGCGCGCTGACCGAGCTCGACCGGTTGTATGCAAAGTTTGCCGACGCGTTCGAGAAGGAGTATGTGTCGCAGGGCTATCAGACCAACCGCAGCATCGAGGAGACATTGACGCTCGGGTGGAAGCTCTTAACGCTGCTGCCGAAGTCGGAGCTCAAGCGCATCAAGCCGGAGATGATCGACGCGTACTATCCGAAGGACGGGGAATAGGTATGGCGATGATACGGGTAAACCCGACGCGTATGGAACTGACGCGTTTGAAGACGCGTCTGAAGACCGCGCGGCGCGGGCATAAGCTTCTGAAGGACAAGCTCGACGAGATGATGAAGCGGTTTTTAGAGCTGATCCGGGAGAACAAGAAGCTGCGGCAGCATGTCGAACGTGCGCTGATGGAAGCGCACGGAGCGTTCGGTGTGGCAGCGGCGGTGATGTCGCCGCAGATGCTCGAGCAGGCGCTGAGCCATCCGAAACAGAGTGTGAGCCTGACGGTGGACGCGCACAACATTATGGGCGTGAGTGTGCCGATCTTTCACACGAGTCTGCACAACGAGGATCCGGCTGAGCTGTACCCGTATGGCTTTGCGACGACGTCCGCCGAACTCGACGACGCGATCAATGCGCTGTCCAAGGCGCAGTCGGAGCTGCTGAAGCTCGCCGAGACCGAGAAGACCACGCAGCTTCTCGCACGCGATATCGAGAAAACGCGCCGGCGTGTCAACGCGCTGGAGTACGTAATGATCCCGCAGTTTGAAGAGACAATCCGGTATATCACGATGAAGCTCGAAGAGAACGAGCGCGGGAATTTGACGCGTCTGATGAAAGTCAAGGATATGATGCTCGAGGAGGAGCGTCAGAAGGCTCTGAAAAGATATCAGGAAGCATAATAATACTATTTAAAACAATGATTAATTAAAACTTAATAGGATTCTACTTGTTCACGCAATACTTTTTCTGTATACTATAGTCAGTGGTTGAGTGGTGAACAGCTCGGTGGCAATTCAGTGGACAGTGAGCAGTGTACTTGCGTGGTGGCTTTTTCAATGACTCCCTCCTATTCATTACCCCTCTCAGGTCGTGTGATTTTCATGCGGCCTATTTTTTTACCCGTCTGCCGGGGATGTTATTTCTTTGGATTCTGCGAAAAACCTCTTGCAATATAAATACCTTTTGTTTATAATAAAAACATAAGGAGGGATCGTATGGAAAAGAAATCGGAAAGGTCTCCGCTGAAAACCTATATCCTGCTGATCACCTACGCTGTGCTGCTGGTCATGTTCTTCATTCAAAAGAATGAAATCTTCGGTGTTGTCGGGAAGATACTGGGGTGCCTGAACCCGTTCTTATACGGGATTGTCATCGCCTATATCCTCAATATGCCGATGCGCTTCATCGAGGAAAAAATTTTCCCGAAGCTGTTCAAAAAGGTTAAGAAGCGTAAGCCTCATCTTGAGCACGGCTGCGCCGTCGCGCTGACGATGCTGCTTGCCGTCGCGCTGGTCACCGCCATCGTATCCGTCTTCATCCCGCAGCTTGTCGGCAGCGTTGTCGTCTTCATCGGCAACATCGAAGGCTACGTCGCCTCCCTCGAGATCTTTGTCAACAGCCTTGCCGAACGCTTCAACCTCAATGAGCAGCTGTGGCAGCAGATTCAGGATACCGGTGCCGCCTTCGTCGACAACATCGTCGTTACCCTGCAAGGCTCCCTCCCGCAGATTCTCAATACCACCAAGAATGTCATGACCTCCGTTGTCGGCGGTGTGTTCAATATCCTCATGAGTGCCATCATCTCCGTCTACCTGCTGTACCATAAGGAGAAACTCGTCGGTCAGGTTAAGAACCTGTTCCGTGCGTTCCTGCCCGAAAAGATCACCTCCTTCCTGCTCGAGACCGGTCGCTACGCCAACGATATCTTCGGAAAGTTCATCGGCGGACAGCTCACCGAGGCACTCATCCTCGGCGTTCTGTGCTTCATCGGCAGCTCCATCCTCGGCATCCAGTACGCGCTGCTCATCAGCGTCATCATCGCCGTCACGAACCTCATCCCCATCTTCGGCCCCTGGATCGGCACCGCCATCTCCACGTTCATCCTGCTGATGGTCGACCCCGTCAAGGCACTGTGGTTTGTCATCTTTATCCTGGTGCTCCAGCAGCTCGAGAATAATCTCATCTACCCGAAGGTCGTCGGGTCGAGCATCGGACTGTCGGGGCTGTGGGTCATGTTCGCGATCATCGTCGGCGGCGGACTGTTTGGCATCGGCGGTATCTTCCTGGGCATCCCGCTGTGCGCGGTTGTCGGAAAGCTCAGCAGTGACTACATCGGCGCCCGTCTGAAGCGCCGGGAGCAGTGCCGCGCGGAGATTCTCAAGACGGATGAAATCAACGATACGGAAACATCCGATGCGTAAGGGCGTGACGCTGCGGGACATCGCACGGGAGGTTGGGGTCAATACGCCGACGGTATCCAAAGCGCTGCGCGGCGGCAGCGATCTCAGCGCCGAGACCGTCAACCGCATCCGTGAGACTGCCGCGCGGATGGGTTACCGCGTGCGGGAGCGAAAGAATGCCGCCGTCAGGACGGTCGGCATCATCTGCCCGGAGCTGATGGGCAGCTATTACGCACGCGTGGCGACGCAGCTGTATGAGAAGCTGCGCGCGGCGGGTTATGAGGTCAAGCTGGCTGTCAGCGATTTCGACCAGACGCGTGAGGAAGCGCTGCTCATGAACTTCGCCGGGAAGGGCGCGGCGGGGCTGGTCTGTGTCACGGAGAACGACCTCGCACAGGCCGTGACGCGGATACCGCGCAGCGTTCCGACCGTCGTGATTGCCGCGAACTTTACCTCCGCCGAGCGCGACGTCATCTGCGTCGACGAGAACATCGGGATGCGCGCGGTTGCGGATCATCTCGCAGGTCTTGGGCATACGCGCATCGCCTATGCCGGATCCCCGTACGGGGAGACACGGCGGCGCTATCTCGCGGAAGCCCTCGCATCTCATAGCATCACACTCGATGCGTATGTATCCGAGAAGCGGCACGGAGCGTGCGGATACGAACTCGGGCAGCGTATCCTTGCGGCGGTCCCGCGTCCGACGGCGGTCGCGGCGGAGTATGACGACATCGCGCTCGGATTGATGCGCGCGTTCTCCGAAGCGGGCTTGCGCGTGCCGGAGGACATCAGCGTCACCGGCTTCGACGATGCCGATTTCTGCCGCTATCTGCCCGTCTCGCTGACATCCGTCAACAGCCATGTCCCAGCGCTGTGTACGCTCGCCGTCGATATGCTCACGCGCAAACTTGCCGATCCCGCCTACCGCGTTGTCCAAAGCACCTATATCAAACCGACATTGTCGGTTCGTGAGAGCACGGGTAAATGTTTCGAAACATAATACCCCGTGTTCTCTTTTTGCATTTGCGATAAAGTCCAGAAGAATGCTTGACATGCGTGGATGATTGTGCTATACTGTCAATCGGAAGGACACTGATACGGAGAAAAACGCGGGCAGTTATAAAAATGTTTCGAAACATATAGGAGGACACCATGCACGAGTTTACTGTTGGCTTTGTACCGTTCGGAGAGGTCAATACCCCACATGAGGTCATCAACCGGCGCGCGGCGCAGGCTTTACTCGAGCTGCGCGCACTCGGATATCCGGTCGCGGCGACGCTGCCGGTCACGGACGACGCGGAATATGCCGACGCCGACCGTGCCGTTACGGACCTGGAAAAACAGCCGCTCGACGCACTGATCGTCTGCGTTGCGGGCTGGATTCCCACCCATGCCGTCATCCGCGTCATCGACCGCTTCCGCCATCTCCCGATGCTGCTGTGGAGTCTCGCCGGGTGGTATGACGAGGAAGGCAAGCTGATCTCCACCGCAGATCAGGCGGGCGCGACGGCGCTGTTCCCGACCATGAAAGGCCTGGGTTATAACTGCCGCTATGTCTACAGCGTTGCCGGACAGCCGCTCCCGATGGAGAAGGTCGGGGATTTCCTCGCGGCGGCTTGGGCGGTATACAACCTGCGCGACGCCCGCATCGGCAGCGCGGGATACCGCGACATGCTGCTGTACGGCACGATGTTCGACGGTCTGAGCCTGCGGAAAACCGTCGGCGTCGAGATAGAGCCGTTCGAGCTGCTTGAAGTCGAACAGACCTCAAAGAACATTGCTGCCGACGCGGTTGCCGACTGCGTGAAGTTCGTGCGCGCGACCTACGCGTTCACGAAGGAGTGCGGCGACGCGCCGATCGAGGCTGCCGCGCGCTATGCCCTCGCGATTGCCCGACGTGTCCGTGACCGGAAGTATCAGGCCGTCACGCTCATCGACGTCGACGGGTTCAAAAAGCTCCTCGGCATCCCGCCCGCGATGATCTTTATGCTGCTGGACCGGCTGTGCGGCGTGTGCACGATCCCCGAGAACGATATCCTCGGCGCCGTCACACAGTTGATGCTCCACAGCCTGACCGGACAGACCGCGCCGTACGTCGAGTTCTATGAGTTCTTCGAGGACGCGCTTCTGTGCGGTGTGCCGGATTTCATCCCCGCCGAAGTCACCGACGGTCAGCCGACGATTCAGCCGGCGGCGTTCGGACTTTTAAGCACGTCGCTGCTGAACGTCTCAAAGCTGCGCACGGGTGACGTAACGCTGGCAAGACTTCAGTGGAATGACGGAAAATACCGGATGCAGCTTCTCAGGGGCGAGGCGAGAGCGCCGCGCGCGTGGGAGGAGTGCGGATGGGACGCGCCCGCGCCGCAGCTTCCGTCGCTCGAGATCGTCCCCGAGGGCGGCGTTGAGGCGTTTGCGGAGAAGGTCGGGTCGCAGCACATCATCCTCGTCTACGGCGATCAGACCCGCCGCATCCGCTGGCTGTGCGACATGCTCGGGATTGAAATTATCTGATATGGGCTATACGCTGATCTTTGACTACGGTACGACGGCGCTCAAAACCGTGTTGTTCGACGCAGACTTCCGGGTCGCGGCGTCCGTGACGACCGAGTACCGCTACGAAACCCCCGCGCCCGGCCGCATTGAGTATGCGGCGGACGAGTACATCCGCATCCTATATGAAAGCGGACGCCGGGTGCTCGACCGCACGGGTGTACGGACGCTCGAACGGATTGCGGTGACCGGGCAGGCTGAGACGCTCATCTTCCTCGACGCACAGGATGAGCCGATCGGGAATGCGATCGTCTGGCTCGATGAGCGCGCGCGGGAGGAATGTGACGCACTCAGTCAGATCATCCCCGCGCGGACGATCTACGAACGTACCGGCAACTTAGGGTTCGACGCCGTCATGCCCGTCGCGAAACTGCTGTGGATGCGCAGACATCGGCCGGATGTACGCTATACGAAAGCGCTGCTGCTGCACGACTGGGTCCTCTACCGTCTGACCGGCGAGATGCGCGCGGAGTACGGCATCCTGTCCTGCTCCGGCTACTTCGACATCCGGAAGAAAGCCTACGACCGTGAGCTGCTTGACGCGGCGGGCATCGACATCGACACACTCGCGCAGCCGTGTCCGCCGTCGGTCAGGGTAGGAACTCTGACCGCTGACGCGCAGACGGCGCTCGGGGTCGGATGTACGCCTGTGGGCAACGGGATGCTCGACCAGTGCGCGGCCGCGTACGGCGCGGGGAATGTCCGCGGCGGCATCATTACCGAGACGACCGGCACGGTCCTGGCAATCGCCGCAACGCTCGACCGGTTCACGCCGGAGAATCATCGCATCCCGGTGCTGTGCCACGGAGTGGAGGACAAATATCTCGCGCTGCCGTACTGCCCGACGGCGGGAATCCTGCTGAAGTGGTACCGTGACGCGTTCCTCGATGGGCTGTCTTATGCGGACATCGACCGTGAGATCGCGGAGCATACCCGCCCGGATGGGGAGCTGATCTGCCTGCCGCACTTCAAGGGACGGCTGTCGCCGGTATCCGACCGTGATGCAAGGGGTGCGTTCCTGGGCGTGACGCTTGAAACGGGAAAATACGACCTCGCGCGGGCGGTGATGGAGAGTGTGGCGTTCCTGCTGCGGGAAAATCTCGAAGTATTGGGGACGTTTGAGCGGGTGATCTCACTCGGCGGCGGTGCGAAAAGTCCGCTGTGGACGCAGATGAAGGCCGATGCGCTCGGCGTTCCGGTCACGACGCTGAAGGTCTCCGAGGCGACTGCCTTGGGCTGCGCACTCGGAGCCGCAGTCGCGGACGGCGCAATGACACTTTCCGACGCGGAGAGGTTCGCCGTACCGGATACCACGTATCTGCCGTCGGAAAACAGGCGCTATATGGATGAAAAGTACGGAAAGTACACCGAATACAACCGCCTTTTGGCGAATGGGAGGAACCGTTATGTCGGGTAAATTGCTCGCGGGCTGGAGCGGTGCGGATATCACGCCGCGTCTGCCCGCCGCATTGCTGGGGCAATATGAGCAGCGTATCGCACGGAAGGTCGGCTCGCGTTTACAGGCCGTTGTGCTCGCGGTCGGACGTGAGGGAGATACGCCGGTCTACTGGGCCGCGTGCGATCTGCTGTTCACACCGAAATCTCTCAAAGACGCCGTTGTCGACGCGCTCAAGTCCCGCCTGCCGGATGCCGACGCCGCGTATGTGATCCTCTCCGCGACGCACATCCACACCGGCCCCTACATGCAGCGCGACGCCGAAAGCTCGCTGATTCGATACCTCTGCGACGACCCCACGCTGACCCAGCCGGAGGAGAACTGCGCCGCAGCCGCGTCCGCGATCGCCGATGCCATCGTTCGTGCGCATGATGCGATGGTACCGTCGACGTTTTCCCGCGCTGCCAGTCCCATTCAGACCGGCTATTGCAGACGTGTCACGTATACGGACGGTTCTGCCGCGATGTACGGACGCGTCGACCGCGACGACTTCAAGTGCATGGAGTATCATGACGGCGGACTTGTCAACCTGCTGTATGTGCGCAACGCTGCGGGAAAACTGACCGGTGTCGTCGCAAACGTCCCGTGTACGGCGCAGGTGGTCGAGCACAAAGACTACATCACGTCGGATTACTGGGGCTACACGCGCGCGATGGCAGAGGCGTCGCTCGGGGATGTCTGGGTGCTGGGCGTGACGGGATGCGCGGGAGATTTGTCGCCGCGCGACCAGCTGACGATGCTTCCGGGCGAGCCGGACATGAACTCCGAGGACGGCGCACGATGGCTCGGCGAACGGATCGCACGGGAGATTCTGCGTTATGCCGACGCGCCGATGGAGACGCTGCCGGAGGACGCCGCGTTCTTGAATCGTTACCGCGAGGTCGATCTGCCGCGCTGGAACCCGACATTCGCACAGTACACGGCGGCAAAGGCGGCAATGGCCGGATACGCGGAAAAGTACGGCACGCGTCCCGACCGTTATCCGTTTAAGAGCGGCGTGCCGAGTTTCGGATACTCGGAGGATGAGGTCATCGTCCGGCGGTTCGAGGACGATGTGGAGTACGTCAAGGCGCCCGTTCACGCGCTGCGCATCGGGAACGTCGCATTCATCACCAACCCCTTTGAATGCTTCATCGAGTACGCCGACCGCATCCGTGCCGGAATGCCGGGCGTGCAGGTATTCGATGTACAGCTCACCGACGACGCGATGGGCTATCTTGCGACGCGGCGTGCCGTACGCGGCGGCGGGTACAGCGCGATGATCTTCAACGGTCAGTGCGGGCCCGACGGAGGCGACGTCCTCGTACGCGAGAGTCTCGAGCTGCTGAAGGAAACGGAGGAAGTCAGATGAAGATCGGTTTCGGTGAAGGCATCATCACCCCGCCCGGACGCGTTTCGCTGCGGGGACAGTATCACATCCGCGTGTCGGAAACACCGCGCGAGGATATCCGCGCCATCGCGATGGCGGTCACGGACGGCGATACCACCGTCTTCTGGGTGGCGTGCGACCTATGTGCAATCGACGACCCGCTTCCCGCGGACGTTTATTCGCTCACAAAGGACATACTGCCCGTGCGCGAGGACGGCATTATCCTCTCTGCGACGCATATCCATACCGGGCCGTATCTGGTCGATACGATCTCAGGATTGAACGGCAACCGTATGATTCCCGACGGTACGACGTCCGCCGACGACTGCAGACGAGCCGTTGCGGAGGGCATTGTCACGGCGATGAAGGCTGCCTACGATGCACGGCGTGAATGTACGCTGTCGGCGACGTGCGCGCGCACGCGTACCGGTGTCAACCGCCGTATCCGCTATACCGACAACAGTGCGGTGATGTACGGCTCAACCGCGCGCAAAGATTTTGTAGGCTCTGAAGGTCGTGACGGCGGCCCGACGCAGCTTCTCTACGTCCGCGATGCGAAGGGCGAGCTTTATGGTGTCATCGCGGACGTCCCGTGTACGGCGCAGGTGGTGGAGGGTAAGAACTACATCACGCCGGACTATCCCGGTGCCGCGCGTGAGATACTTGCCCGCGAGTTGCCGAATGTCACGCTGATGACGCTGATCGGCGCGGCGGGAGACCTGTCACCGCATATCCTCATCGAACGTGTCCCGGGCGATCCGAATGACCGCGACGAGGACGGACGCGAGGCGTTCGGACGGCTGCTTGCGGAGATGGTCCTCGAACATAGGGACGACGCATATGATGTGTGTGAAAAGCCGGAGATGCGGTATGTGTGCGAGAACGTCACACTGCCGGTCTGGGCGAGCACCGACGCAGAGTATGAAGAAGCGAAGACATGGCTTGCGGAGCTTAGAAAACAGTACGGCGATGACCTCAACTATGAGAAGATGATTGCGCAGGGCTTCCGCGATACGCTCAGGTTTTCCAAGGCACTCGCGGAAATCAAGCGTCACAATCCCGATCCCGATGTGTTTGACGTCCGGGTGCACGTGCTGCGGTTGGGGAATGTCGCGTTCATCACCAATCCGTTCGAGTTGTACGTGGAGTACGCCGACCGGATGAAAGCGGCGCTGCGCGGGGTGCAGGTGTTCGATGTCGAACTGACCGGCCACTGTCCGGGCTATCTTGCGACCGTCCGCGGTACACGCGGCGGCGGCTACAGCGCGACAATCTTCTCGGGCCGAACGTCCCCCGCAGGCGGCGAAATCCTCACGAAAGCCAGTATTCAGGCGCTGAAGCGCATCTTTGACAGATAAAGGAGGATTCACTTATGAACCGTGTCAAAATCGGATGGGCATCGCGCGATGTCTCGACAAAAGAGCCGATCAACATCCCCGGACAGTTCCATATGCGTATCTCGAAGGGCATCCTCGACCCCGTCACCGTCACCGCGCTGGTGATCGACGGCGGCGACGACCTGGTCATCTTTCTCTCTGCCGACCTTGTCGTCGTCCGCGCGCATCTGCTCGACGAGATCCGCGCGGCGGTGCAGAAGAAGAACCCTGCCATCCCGGTCGAAAAGATTTTGATGAGCGCGACCCACACACATGCCGGCCCCTCGCACTACAACGACGTCGGCTGGTGTCTCGGAGTCTCCACGCCGAACACCGGCGCGGTGCCGCATCCGGGCATCGACATTGCGTCGAGCGAAGCGTACCGCCACCATCTCGCCGACCTTGCGTCCGACGCAATCGTCGAGGCGTATGGCAAGCGTGCTGAGGGCGGCGTCGGCTACGGATACGGGTACGCGGTTGTCGCGCACTACCGCCGCGTCGTCTACTTCGACGACCTTTCCAAGCGTCCCGGCGCGATCATCAACTCCACCCACGGCGTCAACGGTCATGCCGCGATGTACGGCAATACCAACGACGACAACTTCTCCCACTACGAAGCCGGTGCCGATCACTTTCTCAATCTTCTTTTCACCTTCGACATGGACGGCAAGCTGACCGGCGCGATCATCAATGTGCCGTGCCCGTCACAGAACTCCGAGCTTGAGTACATGCTCTCCGCTGACTACTGGCACGACACGCGTGTGGCATTACGGAAGAAGTACGGCGACATCTTCATCCTGCCGCAGTGCGCTGCCTCCGGTGACCTTTCGCCGCGTATCCTCCACTACAAGGATGCGCAGACCCGCCGCTACCGGCTCAAGTACGGAGATATCGACACCGCCGCTGCGAATAAGACCGAGATGATGAACCGCCGCGACATCGCCGAGCGCATCGCTGCGGGGTTTGACGAGGTCTACGCGTGGGCGAAGAAGGAGATTTTCACCGAGGTGCCCGTCGCGCACATCGTCGAGACGGTCAAACTCTCCAGGCGCATCATATCCGATGAAGAGGTACAGATTGCGCGTGAAGGGTTGGCTGACCTCGAAACGAAAGATTTCACGTTCGACGGTACGCCCGAGGAGAATCTGAACCGCAACTCCGTACTGGAAGCCAGACGCAACCGCTTCCGCCGCATCATCTCCCGCTACGATGAGCAGAAGACCGAGCCGAAGCTGCCGATGGAGCTGCATGTGCTCAGAATCGGCGATGTGGCGTTCTGCTCCAACCGTTTCGAGTTGTACATGGACTTCCAGCATCGGATGCAGGCGCGCAGCCCGTTCACACAGACTTTCATCATTCAGCTTGCCGGTCAGCCGGGCGCCGAGGGCGGCAGCTATCTGTGCACCGAGCGCGGCGAATGGGGCAGGGGCTACAGCGCGAGTATGTACTGCAACCTCGTCTCTCCGCAGGGCGGGCAAGAGCTCGTCGAGGAGAGCGTCAGACTCATGAAGAAACTCAAGAGCGCAGACTGCGAATAAGGAGGAACCGATATGTCCAAATTCATCCCGTGGCCCGCATACTACGATGACGCGCCGATCGACCTGCGGTTTGTCTACGACGGAGCACCCGCCGGGAAGCACGGCTTCGTGAAGGCTGACGGCGACATCTTCACCTTTTCTGACGGCACCCCCGCGCGCTTCTGGGGCACCAACTTCAATGGCGCCGCAAACTTCCCCTCCCACGACTACGCGGAAAAGGTCGCGCGCAGGTTGGCAAAAATCGGCTGCAACATCGTCCGTTTCCATCAGCTCGACTCCGAGTGGCATACGCCCAACATCTTCGCTTTCACCAAGGGCAAGCGCCTCTCCGCGACGATGGAATTAGACCCCGAAAGTATGGATCGGCTCGACTACCTCATCTACTCGCTCAAGCGTGAGGGCATTTACGTCTACATGGACATCTTCACCTACCGTAAGTTCAAGGCGGACGACGGTGTGGAGAATACCATCGCGCTCGGCGACGCCGCCAAGCCGTATTCGTCCTACAACCGCCGGCTGATCGAGCTGCAGAAGAAGTTCGCCTACGACTTCTGGACGCATCTGAATCCCTATACCGGTATGGCGCATAAGGACGACCCGGTTTTCGCGATGGGTGAGATCGTCAACGAGAGCGACCTGTTCTCCCGCAAGATCGAGGTCGAGCCGTACGCGTCGGAGTTCCGCAGCTTATACGACAAGTGGCTCAAGACGAAGGGCCTCACGGATGACGCGTTCTCCTGCGACCTTTCCGCGAACATCCCGAGCCTCATCGAGTTCAAAATATACCTGCAGGAGAAGTACTATGACGAGATGATAGGCTTCCTGCGCGAGATCGGCGTAAAGATTCCGCTGTGCGGCACCAACTGGGCAATGTGCGGAGCGAACGTCAAGACGCAGATGCGCGGCGACTTTACCGACGGCCATACGTATTTCTATGACTGGCAGTGGGGCAAGCACAACTGCATGAACCGCCGTCAGACAGAGGTCGCGGAACCGGCAACGGCGGGTTTGATGCGTGCGCGTGTGGCGGGAATGCCGTACTTCGTGTCGGAGTGGGATATGCCGTGGCCGAATGAGTTCCGCGCGGAAAGCTCCCTGCTGTACGCGGCGGTCGGAAGCCTGCAGGGCTGGGGCGGATATGCCATCCATACCTATGCCTACACGCCTTACCTGGACCGGATGGACACGCTCGGAAAGGAAGTAAGCAGCGGCGCAATCGGCGGCGTGGCGTACCGCGAGGGCATCTTCTCGACGTGGAACGATCCGGCGAAGTTCGGACTGTTCTATCACGCGGCGCTCATCCAGCGGCGCAGCGATGTGCGGATGTCTGACGGAAACCTGAAGATCAACGAGCGCGACCTCGGCATGGGTGCGCCGATGGATGCGTACAGAACCATCGCCGAGCAGACCAAGGCCGGCGCGTGCTTCGACGGCTCCGGCACGGTTGAGCAGGACACGCGCATCATCCCCGAGGACGCAGGCGAGGTGCGGTCCGATACCGGTGAGCTGTACCGCTCGTGGGACAAGGGCTACGGCGTAATCGACACCGACCGTACCCAGGCGGTGTACGGCCTGCTGGAAAAGCAGGGCAAGATTGAGATGAAGGCGCTCAGCGTTGAGAGTAAGACCGACTTTGCGGTGGTCGCGCTGTCGAGTCTCACCGACATGCCGATCTCCGAGAGTGACAACATGCTGCTGACGACCGTCGGACGCGCGAAGAATACCGGTGCGAAGTTCACCGGCGAGCATATGGACGAGTACGGAGAAGCCCCCATTCTCGCGGAGGTCATCGAGGCGACACTGACGATCAAGACTGCACGGCGTGATCTGCGTGTTTGGGCGGTCAACGCGGAAGGCTTCTATCACGGCGTCGTGCCGGTCACCTATACCGACGACGGCATGACCTTCACGCTGGGCGAGCAGTTCCCGAGCGTGTACTATCTGATCTCAGCGGAATAAGCAGCACCCCGCGAGGTGCCGGATGAATGCCGGCACCTCGCGGAAACGGAACGGCACGGGGACCCTTTCCACCGCAGGGAACGATCCCCGTGATAAGGAAAGGAGCGCGTTATGACCCGCTTTGACCCCAACTACTACGTCGGGCTGGCTGACGATGCCGCGATGATTCAGGCAGCGGTTGACGCGGCCTGTGAGACCGGCGAGACTGTCACGATCCCGCGCCGCAACCTGCGCACGGGAACCGAAATCTGGATGCTCCCGCGCGCCGTACGGCTGCACACCGGCAGCGTCATCTGCCTCGACAACTGCCATCTGCGCCAGTGCGACGGAATCTTTGACAACATCTTCAAAAACTCCCACGCCCGTACCGCACGCGCCGCCACACGCGCGGGCCGGCAGTACGATATCCATATCTACGGCTTAGGCAACGCCATCCTTGACGGCGGCAACCACAACGGACTCGTCGAGCGCAACTCGCGAAAGGACGGCCGTCCGCACATTATCGTCAACACCACGCTTCACTTCCATAACTGCGAGCGTGTCATCGTCGAAAACGTCTCTATCCTTCACCAGCGCTGGTGGGGCATCACGTTCCACTACTGCGCCAACTGCCGCGTTTCCAACATCCGCTTCATGGGCTCCTCCAACGCGCCCAACCAGGACGGCATCGACCTGCGCACCGGCTGCAGCGGCTTTGTCATCGAGAACATCTCCGGCTATACGCAGGACGATTCCGTCGCACTCACCTGTCTCAACCACGGCTTCGACGAGTCCATGGCCGTCGCGGAGATGGACACCTCCATCCACAACGTCGTCATCCGCAACATTACCACCGCCACCGTCTGCGCACAGGTGCGCCTTCTCAATCAGGACGGCCGCAAGCTCTACAACGTCCTCATCGAGAATGTTCAGAACTACTGCGAGATTGACCCTTCAGACCCCAACGCCGAAGGCTATGTGCTGCGCATTCCCTATTCCGAGGAGTACCTTCTCGGCTCCGAGACATCGATGGCGATGGAGGAGCCTTACTGGCTCACGTTCCGTGAGGAGACCCGCGCCGGCGCGAGCGTCCGCATCGGTGAGAATCATTACTACCGCGACAATGACCCGAAGAACTGTGCCGTGCTGGGCGATACCTACAACGTCATCGTCCGCAACGTCCAGTCTCACGCGCGCTACGGCGTCACGGTGAGCTGTACGCTGTGCGACGCGGTCATCGAGAACGTGCAGATGTACGGTGACGCAATCAGTCCGGTGTACTTCGGGCCGGGCAGCTATGAATGTATCAGCGTTAGGGAGATCGGCTACGCACGCAATGCCCGTCCGCAGCCGCGTGACTTTGCGGTCTCCGATGACGAGCGCCGTTACGGCAGCCGCTACGGGTATGACCAGATTGCGGCGGTGTACTTCAACGGCAGTAAAGCAACCGGCCTGCGCTTCGACGGCGTCCGGGCGAATGCATGCATCCCGGCGGTGTTCGGCGGACGTGACTGCGATGTGACGCTCAAGGCGGAGAACATCGAGATGCGCGGCGATGAGACCGCCCTTGTCCACGGCGACGGCGTCCACGCCGATATCCGTAAATAGGGGAGGACGGTATGGAATTCATCGAACGCGTATATCGGATCATTGCGCGGGTACAGAGTCAGCGCGGACTGCCGATCCCGGAGCTTACGCTTGCCTATGACGAGACGCTTCCCGGCAGCGGGTACCGCGTGGAGAACAGATGCGTTTACGGCGGCGACCGCGCGGGACTGATGGCGGGAGCAGGAAGATACCTGCGCGAGCCTGCCTTCTGCGGGACGTTTGTCCCGCAGCGGAAGTACATCGGCACGTATTTTGCTACCCACTTCGGGAACTATTACATGAACGCGCCGCTCGACGAACTGACCGAGTACCTGGAAGACCTGGCGCTGTGGGGACAGAACCTGCTGGTCGTATGGTACGACATGCACGACTACACGGGCATCGACGACCCGAAGGCGGCGGCGTATATCGAACGGCTGCGGGCGATTCTGACGGCGGCGCGCGGGGTCGGGATGATGACCGGCCTGACGATGCTTGCCAACGAGGGATACTCCACAACACCCCCGGAGCTGCGCGCGGACTGGCATGTGCAGGGCCGCTACTTTCTCAACCCGCGCGGACACTACCACGTCGAAATCTGCCCGTCGCGCGAGGGCGGGGTAGAGCTGATTCTCAGGAACCGGCGGGAGATGCTCGAGCGCTTTGCCGATCTGCAGCCGGATGTCTGCGCGCTGTGGACGTACGACCAGGGCGGCTGTACCTGCGATGCGTGCCAACCCTGGGCGGCGAACGGCTTCCTACGGCTCGCGGCACCGCTGCGGGAGCTGATTCACCGGTACAATCCGGACGCCGAAGTTACGCTGTGCGGCTGGTACCTCGACCACTTCATCCACGGCGAGTGGGACGCGTTCCTGCGGGAACTGGAGGCTGACCCGAAGGGTTTCCGATATGTCGCCGGTATCCACAACACCGACCCGACGCTGCCGGAATGCGTGCGCATCGGGCAGCTCCCGCACGGCATTCGGACGATCGGATTCCCGGAGATCAGCATGACGGGCTGCTTCCCGTGGGGAGGTATGGGTGCGAACCCGATGCCGAAACGTCTGGAGAAAGGTTTTCTCGACAACGGACAGTATCAGGACGGCCTGTGGAGCTACTCCGAGGGTGTCTATGAGGATATGAACAAGGTCATCGTGCTGTCGCTGTATGCGGGCGCGTACAAAACGGCCGGGGAGGCTGTACGCGCGTACTGCGGCTTCTGGTTCGGAGACGCTCACGCCGACGCGCTGACGGAACTTGTGTACACGCTCGAGCGGGCGAAGCAGGTCTGGCGCGGCGGATCTTACGAGATCGCCATCGACGACGCGGAGGCGCTGGACGCGCTCATGACACGCGTGGAGGATACGCTGACCCGGAAGACACTGCGCTGGCAGACGCTGCGGCTGCGGGTACGGCTGATGAAGCTGCTGTCTGAAAACGGCGGTCAGATCGATGACGTGGTTGAACGGGAACTGCACACGCTGGAGCAGCTGTATCACGTCGACGAGACAAGCTACTTCTGCGTCTCGCCGCCGACACGCAAGGCAATCTCCAGAAATTTCGGAAGGACATAATTTCGCAAGCACATGGAAAAATGAGGAGATAGAACAATGAGCAAAGAATATTGGGCACATGTAGACATCAACCGGGTACCGTACATCCACACGGAGCTGCCGGGACCGAAGTCGGTCGAGTACCACACCCGTGCGGCGAAGCTGATGAAGGGGTATTCATCACAGGTGCGGCTGTTCCCGGTGGCGTTTGAGTCGGGCTACGGCTGCGTGCTGACCGACGTGGACGGCAATCGCTACATCGACTTCTCGTCGGGCATTTTCGTAACGGGCCTCGGGCACTGTCATCCGAAGATCAGCGAGGCTGTCGCGGCGCAGGCAAAGAAGCTGATGAACTGCCACGACTTCACGACCGAGATCAAGATGAAGCTGCTGGAAAAGCTGGCGGCGACGACGATGGGCGACCTCAATGGCATCCAGCTCTACGACTCCGGCACGACCGCGGTCGAGGCGGCGCTGCGCTGCGCGAGAGCCGTCACGGGAAAGTTTGAGTTTATGTCCTTCTGGCGCGACTTCCACGGCAAGACGATGGGCGCGGTGAGCTGCGCGGGTGTGGACGCGACGCAGGGCATGCGCGCGCCGGGGTTCTTCCTGTCGCCGCGTCCCAACTGCTACCGCTGCCCGTTCCGCATGAAGCACCCGGAGTGCGGCTGCTACTGCGCGGACTTTCTTGAGCAGAAGATCAAGCAGGAGACGACGGGACGTCTGGCGGGCATCATCCTCGAGCCTGTGCAGGGCTGGGGCGGTTCCGTCATACCGCCGCCGGAGTTCATCCCGAAGCTGCGCAAGCTGTGTGACAAGCTCGGCTGTATGCTGATCGCCGACGAGGTACTGACGTGCATGGGACGTACCGGCAAAATGTTCGCGATGCAGCACTGGGATACGATCCCGGATATCATGACACTGGGCAAGGGTTTCGGAAACGGCTTCCCGGTAACGGCGATGTGCGTGTCTGACAAGTACAAGGAAGCCATTGAGAAAATATCGGCGTCGTCGAGCTATGGCGGTAACCCGATGGCATGCGCGGCGGCGTTGGCAAGCATCGAGGTGATCGAGGAGGAGAACCTCTGTGAGCGCAGCGCATACCTTGGGGAGATTCTGCTCAAGCGTATGCAGAAGATCAAGGAGGCGCATCCGCTCGTCGGCGACGTGCGCGGCATCGGGTGTCTGCTCGCCATCGAGCTGGTGAAGAATCGCGAGACCAAGGAGGAATACGTCGAGGCCGGGCAGATGGTTTACCGTGAGGCGTTTAAACGCGGCCTTGCGTGGGTACCGTCGGGGCACATCCTCAGACTGTCCCCGCAGTTCATCATGGAGGACGACGTCGCAATGAAGGGCATGGACATCATCGAGGAAGCCATCGACGTGACGGAGAAGACGCTGGGCGTTTTTTAAAGCGGGTGTCTGACGACAACGGATCATCCCGCCGTGTATGACGCACGGCGGGATGATAAAATGCAAAAATATTAAACGCAACCCTTGACAAAGGGAGAAAAATATGGTATGATACACGAGCGCGCAAGTTGGCGTACCGGAAGTGCGAAAAACACGCGGGTGTTGCTCAATGGTAGAGCTCCAGCCTTCCAAGCTGGCTGCGTGGGTTCGATTCCCATCACCCGCTCCACTCCCCGACAGATGTGTGACTATGAGCGCCTGTAGCTCAGGTGGATAGAGCAACTGCCTTCTAAGCAGTGGGTCAGGGGTTCGAGTCCCTTCAGG
>JAAZKA010000134.1 GCA_012800055.1 Clostridiales bacterium | reverse complement strand
CCAGCCGCTCCCGCTGTTTCCCGCGGTGTTTCTTGATCCACTCCGCTTCTTTCTCCACGAACGCATCGATCTCCCGTTTGGGCATCCTGAGCGGGGCGCGAACTTGCGGTGTCCCGTCCGACAGCAGCCGCAGTGAGATTGTCTTGCGCGCACTGCGGATCAGTTCATATTCCATAACCATCTCCGTCTGCTACGACCGCGCCCCGTAGCGCAGCTTCATCTCCTGCCAATCCTGACGCGAGATCAGAATCTGCCGGGGTTTGGAGCCATCGTACGCGCCGATGAATCCCCGTGCCTCCATCTGGTCGATGATGCGCGCAGCTCTCGCGTAGCCGAGCCTTAAGCGCCGCTGCAGCATCGACGCCGACGCCTGCCCGGTCTCCATAATCACATCAACCGCGTCGCCGAGCATCGGGTCGCTCTCGTCGTCCGGGTCAACCTCAGCGCCGTTCTCCTTGCCCGCGTTGTCGATCTGATCGATGATGTCCTGCGAATATTCGACGGTGTTGTTCTCCTTGATGAACTCCGTGATGTTCTCAATCTCGCCGTCGGAGAGGAAGCAGCCCTGCACACGCATCGGCTTGCCCGCACCAATCGGCAGGAAGAGCATATCTCCGCGTCCGATCAGCCTATCCGCTCCGCCCTGGTCCAGGATGATGCGCGACTCGATCTGCGACGAGACCGCAAACGCAATGCGTGACGGGATGTTCGACTTCATCAGACCCGTCAGTACATCCGCCGACGGCCGCTGTGTCGCGATGATCAGGTGCATCCCCGCCGCGCGTGCTTTCTGCGCAATGCGGCAGATCGACTCCTCGACCTCCTTCGCCGCCATCATCATCAAATCCGCCAGCTCGTCGATGATGATGACAATCCTGGGCAGCGGCTCTTCACCGCGTTCGCTGATGATGCGGTTGTATGCCTGCAGGTCACGCGCGCCGGCTGCCGCCATCAGCTTATACCGCCGCTCCATCTCCGTCACCGCCCAGCCGAGCGCGCCGGCTGCTTTCTTGATATCCGTCACCACCGGGATCAGCAGATGCGGGATACCGTTGAAAGCGTTCAGCTCGACCATTTTCGGGTCGATCATGATGAAGCGCACGTCCTCCGGCGATGCGCGGTATAAAAGACTCACGATGATCGAGTTGATGCACACCGACTTACCGGAACCCGTTGTACCGGCGATGAGCAGGTGGGGCATCTTATGGATATCCGCGACAATGCTCTCACCGGTGATGTCGCGGCCTAACGC
Source organism: Clostridiales bacterium (assembly GCA_012800055.1). Lineage (GTDB taxonomy): Bacteria > Bacillota > Clostridia > Oscillospirales > QAMX01 > JAAZKA01. The sequence continues at coordinate 1,736 of JAAZKA010000134.1, read as the reverse complement.
AAACGCCACACGCGACTTCTGCGCTGTCATGTTCTGGGACAGCAGCACGTCTCTGAGATATACCAACTGCACGACCTTGTTCGGCACCTCGATGCCCACCGCCTGCTTATCGGGAATCGGCGCAATGCGCACCGCTGTCGCACCGAGTGCCAGCGCGATGTCATTCTGCAGCGTCGTAATGCGCGACAGCTTCACGCCGCGCTCAAGCTGCATCTCGTAGCGCGTCACCGACGGCCCGCGAATCACGCCCGTGATGTGCGCCTGGACGCCGAAGCTCGACAGCGTGTCGGTCAGCGTCTGCGAACGCATCCGCAGTTCCTCCGTTGCGTCGTCCGAGTGCGGCGACTTGTCCTGTTTTAAAAGCGTCACCGGCGGATACTCGTACGGCAGCCGCTCATCCGACCGGGCGGGCACCTCCGAAGGCGGAGGCGTCACATCCCGCGCAGCCGGCTTCTCCGCCTGCATGTGTGTATCCACCACCACCGGCTCGGTAACCGGCATCGTGTGGGTCTGCTCCGACGGCAGTGACGCCGGCAGGTCGTCCTCCGGTTCATCATATGAGGTATGCTCGACAACCTCTCCGGTGGCGGGGTCGGCGAAGACCCCGGCCGCGCGCTCCTCCTCCTCGAGCTGCTCAGGCGTCTTCGCCCAGCGGTTGAGCGCGAAAGCCGGAACGTCGACAGGTACCTCGTGCAGCTCATCCGCATGTGTCTGAGTTTCATGCAGTCCGGATGCCCTGAGGAACTCATGGCTGACCGGCGCGGCATCGGAGATGCGCGCGGGCGGCTCGGGATCGTCGGAGACCGTCGTGTAGGACGGCACGCCCTCGGGTACCGGGACATCCGGCAGCACCGCGGGTGTCACACGCGGACGGATCGGCGCGACCGGCTCGAGCGGCAGGTCAGGCGTACGGGAATAACGCTCCGGTATCGGTGCGGATTCCGGCTCGGATATAGGTTCCTGCGTGTGCCTCCTGCGGTTTGAGGGTTCCGCCGCAGAGGTGCGTACGGGCTCATCGTCCAGCGGCAGGTCGATGCGCCTGTCACGTCCCGGCTGTGTGTTCGCGGACATGGGATCCGAACGCACAGGCGGCTCGACCGGGTCGGGCGCTTCCTTGATGGTGTAGCCGGTGCTGCTTTCGTAGTTGTCGTAGGCAGCCTCATTCCGGAGGCGTTTCCCTTCGTCGCGCATGTCAAGAATCCATGTCGTGACGTCCAGCAGCTTCACCTTGAACAGCAGCAGGAAGGCCACGATGATGAACAGCAGCGTGACGATTGTCGCGCCGACGTGGGAAATAATCGAGGAGAGGATGACGGCAAAACCTCCGGCAATTAAGCCACCTGAGACGAGCTTGGTACCCGCAGTATACAGCAGCAGCGCGTTCTCCCAAGTGTACTTATCGGTGCAGAGGAACAGGTGGATTGCAACGCTCACGAGAAACGGCAGCAGCGCCAGGGCGGTGAGCTGCGCGGCAACGGGCTTGCCGCGTGCGAACAGAATCACCATACACGCAGCGAGCGCGGCAAAGGGCATCAGGTACACGCCCCAGCCGAACAGTCCCAGCAGCAGTTCGTTTAACCACGCGACAAGGACACCGTCCTTGACAAAGACGACCAGGGACAGCAGAATGGCGATGAGGAAGCACGAGAGCACCCAAAGCTCACGTCTCTGCGGCGGTTTCTGCGCGGAGCCGGTCGGAGCACGGCCGTTTTGGGGCATGGACGCGGCAGCCGGTG
>JAAZKA010000133.1 GCA_012800055.1 Clostridiales bacterium | reverse complement strand
CCGCCGGACGCCTCGAACAATGTGACGCCGCGTTCCAGCTCCGACAGCAGCCGTTTGGTGACGGTGTCCGGGTCGCGCGAGAGGATAAGGAAGGCAATCGCGCGGTCGAAGCCTGCGACGATGCGGTCGAGTACCTGGGACTGTACGAACACCGCGACAATGGCGACGAGTGCAGCCTCGACGGAGAACACAAACCCCGACGTCACGATGACGATGCAGTCGATGAGGAAAACAAACGCGCCGACGGAGATGTGCGGGAGCTTATGATGCAGCAGCGCAGCTGCCATATCGCTGCCGCCGGTGGTGGCATCCGCGCGCATCACAAGCCCCAGCCCGACGCCGAGCAGTACGCCGCCAAAGATTGCTGCGATCAGCAGATTGCCCGTAACCGCCGGGAATGGCAGTATATCGATGAATACGCTCAAGAGCGCCGTCGCGGTGATCGAGCGGATGAAGAAGCGGCGTCCGAGTGTCCGACGGCTGACGAGAAAGAGCGGCACGCAGAGGATCAGGTTCATCACGCCGACGGGGAAGCCGGTGCAGGCGTGGATGAGTGTGGCGATGCCGGAAAAGCCGCCGGGCGCGATGCCGCAGGGTATGAAGAACATCGGAAACGCTGCCGCCATTACGAACGCGCCGAGGATGAGCTGCAGCCAGTCCACTGCCGCGCGGAACCTGTCGGAACGGGTCATATAATAAACTTCCTTGACGTATAATAGGAAAACACGGGGGACCGGTACAAACCCGTCCCCCGTGCGGTGTCTCGGTTTACCACAGAACCTTGGTGCCGCCGTGGAGCTGCGGGAAGCGCGTACCCATCAAAAACTCAGGTTCACTCTCGAACGTCAGCTTGACGATTCCGACGTTGCACACCGGGTCGGGCGACTTCTCCGGGACGCCGTGAATCGTCAGACGCCATTCGTCCTGCTCGAACGTCAGCGGGGTACCGTCGAGCAGCTCGGCTTTCTGCAGCTTCGTGCGGTAACCGCCGACCGTGAACTCACCGTCGTCAGGCCAGATCCAGTTCCACAGGTAGACGACGTTCTTTTTCCGCGTGGAGCCGCGTACCCAGAAGGATGCGCGGGCGCTGTCGTCGAGCTTTCCGTAGACCGCCTCACCGTTCTGCTCAAGCCACTGTCCGACCTTCGTCAGCGGCTCGATGGCCTCCTTGGGGACGGAGCCGTCGGGTGCCGGGCCGATGTTGAGCAGCAGATTGCCGCGTGCCTTCGAGACGTTCCAGAGCATCTTTAAGATGCGGTTGGCGTTGTAGCCATAGGGCGCTGCCTGCTTGGAGTCGACATAGCCCCAGGACAGGTCGTTGTAGGTCATGCACGCCTCCCAGTCGCGGCCGGGGACGGGGGTGAGATGCCCCTCGGGAGTCCCGAAGTCCTCGTCGAGCTTGCTGCGATTGTTGATGATGATGTCCGGTTGCAATGCGCGCAGGATCTGGTTGCGCTCGAGCGAATCCCATCCCTCCCAGCTCTCCATCGGTGCGGAGACGTCGTACCAGAGGATGTCGATCTTGCCGTAGTTGGAGAGGAGCTCCACATTGAGCGCGGTGAGGTAATCGTTAAAGCGTTTGCGTGCGGCGGCGTCGAAGGCGCACTTCCAGCCGTCGGGATGGTGCCAGTCCATCAGAGAGCTGTAGAAGCCGATCTTGAGGTCATACTCACGGCAGGCGTCGACGAATTCGCGGACGATGTCGCGGCGAGGACCGTAGTTGACGCTGTTGTAGGGGTTGACCTTCGAGTCCCAGAGCGAGAAGCCTTCATGGTGGCGTGTGGTGAGCACCATGTATTTCATACCGGCAGCCTTTGCGAGCTTCGCCCACTCACGCGGCGCGCCGGGCTTGGGGGCGAACCGATCGGCGTATTTCTCATAGTCGGCGATGTTGTAGTTTTCCAGCGCCATTGCCCATTCCATCCGGCCTCTCACGGAGTAGAGACCGTAGTGGACGAACATACCAAAACGTGCCTCACGCCACCAGTTCATCCGGGCGTCACGGGTCGCGGCGATGGACTGCTCGTAATCCTTTTTGGAAAGCAGAGTCATGATAAGCGCCTCCTTCATTTGATACGGTACTGAGATTTCACGTTTATTATATCAGAACGAACACGGGAATGCAAGGAGTTTTTGGAAGTATGCAGTATATTTCCCAAAACCCGTGAAAACCGTTGACACAGACGGGTTTTTATAGTAAACTGTAGGTAACAAAGGGCAGGGAGGGATCAAAGATGGGAATAACGGTCGAAGGGCGCATGGTCTGGCGCAATCGGGGGACGGTCGATGAACGCGCGCAGAAGTATCCGGACGCGGAAGGGCTGCGGCGCGTCGAGCGGCGGGAGGTGACGGCGGAGAGTGACTTCGCCACCGGTATCTGGACCCGCGAGAGCCCGGACAACGGCCGCACCTGGGGCGAGTGGCAAGACGCCTACGCGGACGCCTTCGAGACGCTCCCGAACGGTGACGAGCGGATGGTCTACGCATGGCAGCCGGACGTCTGGAACCCGGTGCACCGGCACTGGGTGAGCTGCGGGATGGAGCGCATCTTCGAAAACGGCCATACCGATGCCTACCGCCGCTATTGGAGCGAGGGCGTGCCGAGCTTCCGTGACCACTGCTATCTGTGCGTCCGGGTACCCGGTGAGGACGGTAAGGGCGGTGCGGTCACACGCATGCTGGTGAAGTATGAGGACGGCGCAGAGTATGACCCGGCCAATCCCCGTGACCCCATGTACCTCACACGCAACCAGGCGTACTTCGGAAAGCTGAAGATCATGCGAAACGGCGACATACTGTTCCCCGTCGGCGCTAACATCGCATCCTGCTGCCGGATTCTGGGGCTGGATGTCGGGAAGGTATTCCCGTCGTGCCCGGAGATTATGACCGGCTTCATCGTTGTGCGCGGCGTCTGGGACGGCAAATGCTACCGGATGCGTTATTCCGAGCCGGGCGTTATCTCCGATATGCAGAGCTCACGGGCGTTTTGCGAGCCGGAGCTTGCGGAGCTGACAACCGGGCGGATTCTGCTGGTGCTGCGCGGATCGAACTTCGTTTCCCTGCCGTTCCGTACGCGCATCTCACCGTGCGCGCCGGGGTTTAAGTGGTACGCGCTCTCCGACGACGGCGGG
>JAAZKA010000132.1 GCA_012800055.1 Clostridiales bacterium | reverse complement strand
GGATACGACAAGGTGGTATTATCTTGATGTACAGGAAGCCACCAACAGCCATGATTATATGCGCAAGTCAAACAATACCGAGCGCTGGATCAAGATCAATCCGCCGAGAGATTGGGCTGCGCTGGAGAAATAAGCAGCTCAACACAGTCAACCGGGCGACGGAACCTGCATATAGGTTCTGAGAAGTTCAAAAAGAAAACAGGACGGTCAGACACTTCGGTGTCCGGCCGTCTTGTCTTCCGCGCAGAAAAACAGGAAGAATCGGTCAATGGTGCGTAAGCGTCGCAAACGGCAAATAAAACTGCTTCTGCATCGGTGTTGTGATGACTCAATTCTGCCGAACGCGCCAACTTTTCCTTTACTTTTCTCCAACGGTATGATATTATGCGTATAAGATAATAAGCTTATTTGAACAGGGAGTCTCATGCATTCGCGGGAAATGCCCCGGCGTATTCCGGAAGGGAGGACGATCACGATGGAGCATCCGCGCTTTCGCCCGCGGCTGGACGGGTTTTACGACATAAGCACTCAGGAAACAGCCTATCTGCGTGCACTCGCGGCGATGTATTTCGACCGTGAACTGGAGGAGAAACGGCGGCTTCTGACCTGTGAGGACGTTGAGCAGCGCCGTGCGCTGATCCGTCAGCGGTTTCGCAGTGCAATCGTCCCTGAGTTGGGGGACGGGACGGTTAGGGTACTGCCGGACCGTGACGCGCCGCTCGGTATCCGCGTACGCAATGAACAGGTGCTGGACGACGGGGTGACGCTGCAGAACCTGACCTACGAGACGCTGCCCGGGGTTCCGGTATCCGCGAGCTTGTTCCTCCCGAGAGGTTACCGGGACGGTAGCCTATTCCCGGCGGTGCTGCTGGCCATCGGGCACGCCGCGGAAGGCCGCGCGTACTCCAATTATGTCATTATGGCGCGCCTTCTCGCCGGCGCGGGAATCGTCACGCTTTCCGTCGATCCGCCGGGGCAGGGAGAACGCGTGCAGTATCCTGGTGATGACGGGAAATCGATCATCGGCGGGCCGGTGGCGGAGCACCTGTACATGGGTCTGCCGTGTATGTTGGCGGGCATCCCGCTTGCAGCGTTTTTTATCCGCGACCTGGAGCGCGGGCTGGATTTGCTGGAAACCTTACCCTGCGTCGACCCGGCACGCCTCGGCATCACAGGCTGCTCGGGCGGCGGGACGATGACCTGCTATATGGCGCTGTGGGACGACCGGATCGCGGCAGCGGCACCGTCGTGCTATACGACCTCCAGAGAGGCGTTCCTGCTGACCGGACGTCCGCAGGACAGCGAACAGGTCGTGCCGCATGTGATCCGGGACGGCGTGAACAACGACGACTTCGTGAGCCTGTTTGCACCGAAGCCGTTTTTGATCTGCGGCGCGGCGTACGACAGCTCCGACATCGCGGCGACGGTGTACACATATGAACGCGCGCGGGAAGTCTATCGGCTCTATGGCGCGGAGGAAAATGTGGGACTGTGCATCGCGCCGACGCCCCATATGCTGTCATCGGAGCATCGGCGCGCGATTGCCGACTTCTTCACCCGTGTGCTGCACGCACCGTATGATACGCCGCCGGAACCTGTTGATCCCTACGAGGGACAACATGCTCTGACGATGCTGCGCGCGTCGGCGAGCGGCTGTCTGCGTCTCGACGAACCGTCCGCGAAGACCCTGTACGACTGCTGTATCGAATACCTGACGGCGCACCGGTACCGTGACTGTGACCGTCAGACGCTGCGGGAAAACGTGCTGCGTGTTCTGATGTTTCCACAGGATATCGGGAACCGTCCGCCGATTCGTTACCCGCGCTTTATCTCCGACGGTACGAATGACGGCGTTCGGATGCGGAAACTGTGGTTCTTCTCCGAGGGTGAGACGAACTTCCGGGGGCCGCGTATCGCCGTCGCGGGCGTGCTGTACGAGCCGGAGGATGCGAAGGGCTGCGAAATCGTCGTCGACCCGGATACCGACGTGTCGGAGACGGTTGAACGCCGGCTTTCGGAGGGATACGCGGTGCTGCTGTTCTCACCGCGCGGCATAGGACCGGTTCGCTCGCTCGACGCACCGGGGATTCGGAGCCCGTCGATACGCGGCGAACTGCTCAGTCCGGCGTACCGCAGAAGCTGCGACGCGATCATGTGCGGCACCTCGACGACGGCGCTGCGCGTATACGACTGCCTGCGGGCATATGACCTAATGCGGGAGACATACGCCGACATACGCTTTACCGGTGTGGGGGCATCGTGTGTGACCGCTCTGCTCGCGGCACTGCTGACCGGTACCCACGGCACCGCGGTTAACCCGCCGGAACCGTACGAGGCGCTCGTACGCGACCGTGACTACATAATACGCGACGTCCCGGATATCCCCGGAATGCTGACTGCGTTTGATCTGCCGCTGCTGATACGGGCGGCAGCGGAATAAAGGAGGAGTTTCTTATGGCAATCATATGGTCGAACTGGAATCACGAGCCGATAGACCATCTGCGGCGTATGGGTGACTCACGCATCTCGGTTTTTACGCTGGGAGAATGGCTGCCGCAGTGGTATGACCGGCTGCACGGCGAGGAGCTGATCGCGCAAGCCGCCGAAATGGGCATAAACACGATCTACACGCACTTCTTCAAGGGCTTCGGACTGGTGCACGAGCACGACGATATGGAACGGATGCGTGAGTTCATACGGTACGCCCACGCGCACGGCGTCGAGGTGATCGGATACTGTCAGCTCGGGACGCTGTACTATGAGACGATGCTCGACGAGGTGCCTGACCTGGAGGACTGGATCGCGCGCGACCGTAACGGGGACTTCCTGACCTACGGCGGGCTGCCGCACTATTACCGGTGGAGGCCGTGCTTCGAGAGCAGGGAGTTCATCGCCTACTTCAAGCGCGTGCTTTCTTATGGCGTGGAGCATGTGGGGCTGGACGGCTTCCACTTCGACAACTCACAGGTACGTGAGTGCTACTGCCCGCGCTGTCAGCAGGCGTTCCGGGACTACCTGACCGCGCAGATCCCGAACCCGCGCGAGGTGACGGGGCTTGCGCATTTCCGCAATGTCCGTATCCCGCCGCTGCTCGACGGCGATGAGGTGCATGACCCGCTGTGTCTGTGGCGCGGACGCTTCCGGCATGACCAGCTCGTCCGGGCACAGACGGAGATATTCGACTATGTCAAGGCAATCGGCGGGAAGTACGTGCTTCACAACCCCGGACTGCTGCGGCCGGACTTCCGACGCGCCTTCGACCCGCAGCGCAACCCGGCGTCATGCGATTTCGTCTTTGCAGAAAACAGCAACTACATCCGCGTTGAAGGTGAGAAGACGATCACGCAGATACTCTCCTTCAAGCTCGGCGAACGCTTCGGCTTCCGGGTCTTTGACGCGCCGTGGATGCACAAAGACGGCGACTACCTCATCCCCGACGACCGCGACACCATTGACCGCTTCCTGACACAGGGGATGATTTACGGAAATATCACCGGCGCGCCGTGGTTCGTCCGCTCCCGCAAGACCGCCGACCGCGTGATCATGGACGACCCGGCGCATGCGGAGATCGCCGCGCGCGCGTTTGCTTACTTCAAAGAGCATGCCGCGCTGTATGACTCCGTATCGGCGCCGCGCGCAAGGCTTCTCTACGCGACCGACTCCTTCTACGGTCTCGCGCGCGGGTTCACAGACTTCACCGACGCCGCGTCCATGCTCGAGGCACACGGCGTCCCCTATACCGTCATCACCGCGTCGGAGCTTGCGGAGGTCAACCCGGGCGAGCTGGTGGTGCTGGCGAATATGCCGTTTGCACCGAGAGGCCAGTATGACGCGATCGCCTCCGCGTACCGGCGCGGCGTACGGTTCCTGCGGCTCGGAAGGTATGGTCTGTACAACGAGCACGGGAAGGAGCGCGACCATGCCGACCCCATCCGCGACCTTTCGGCATTGCCGGGTATCCTGACGGAGCTTCCCGACGATGTGCGCGTTATCGTGAGCGTACCGGGCATATTGGTCGAAACACGCGTGACTCGTACCGAAAAGCTGGTGCTCCACCTGCTGCGCGCCGATAATACGGATACGCTGCCGGAGGTCTCCGTGACGCTGACGGATGCCCGCGTGACCGGGACCGCGCGGCTGTACTCCGTCGACGACGGCTGTGCGCTGCGGACGTGTACCGTGGATCACGGAACAGCGCGTTTGACTGTCACCGGGCTGCATACGATGGCGAGTATCGAATTTCGGTAACAGAAGAATATATACAGGTTCAGGAAGTATCTGTACAGGAACGCCGCACGATTGCGGCCACCGCAATGGCGGGGATCGGCGATACAATCTGCTGCGGTTTATACGCTTACCTTCATAATGCATGAGCAAGCATACTGAAACCGACAATCACTTGACAGGAGGAATCGCAATGTCCATTCCGCATCCGTGGTATCCGGTTCGTACGCAGGAGGAAGCCGGAAACGTACGGCTCGACGTCTGGGGACGCAGCTATCGGTACGATTGTACGGTACTGCCGTCGAGCATCATCACGCAGGGCAGGGAATTGCTGTACGCGCCGATGCGTCTGACCGGCGCGGAGAACGGCGCGCCGATTGTCTGGGAGGACACCGGCTGCTATCTGATCGAGCCGAAGCCGGAGTGTGCAATCGTCAACGGATGTGCGCAGAGCGGCTGTCTGATTGCCGATACATCGTTCTCCTGCGAGTACGACGGCGCGGCACGTTTAGATATCCGTGTGATGCCGCGCGGGAAGACAGTACCGCAGCTGTTCGGTCTCGAGCCATCCGATCTGAAGGCATGGGAGCTGGAAGAGCTGCGGCTGGAGATTCCGCTGCGGCGTGAGGTGTGCAGCCTCTACACGAGCTTCCCAAAGGTCGGGCTGTATGCACAGGCGGATGGCAGTGAATTAAGGGAGAACGGAGAGATACCGGAGGGCGGCGCCTACGGCAGCTTTAAGGCGGCACTGTGGCTGGGCGACGAGGACTGCGGGCTGCAGATGGTCTGCGAAAGCGACGAGGGCTGGCAGCCGAAGGATACATCGCGCGCGTTTGAGATCGTCGACGCGGGTGACCACTGGGTGCTGCGGTTCAACCTGCTCGAGAGCCTTCCCGATACATGGAAGGAACCTGCTGCACCCTGCGGGAACAACGGCATCTCCAGCCCGCAGATCTCTTTCCGCTTCGGACTGATGGCGACGCCGGTGAAGCCGTGGGACAACAGTTATCTGCGGACGCGTGCGGTTCATATTGACTGCTTCACGAAGGTGAAAGGTGACTACTGGCCGTTCCTGAACGGTCCGGTCAGCGAGAATCACCCGGAGCGGGTGATCGACCGGCTGACACGCGCAGGTGTCAACCTGCTGGTGCTGCACGAGAAGTGGACGAAGATGCAGAACTACTGGCAGTTCGCAACGTCCACGGCGGACGAGATCAGGAAGCTCGTCGAAATGTGCCACGCGCGGAACATCCGTGTGATCCCATACTTCGGCTATGAGATCACGTCATCGATCCCGGAGTTCACGGACATCCGTGACGAGGTGTCAAACGTCGGTGCAGACGGCGCGTACCGCAGCGGCTGGTACCGTGTACCATATCAGCGGGCGAATCCGGTGTGCTACCGGAGCGGTTGGGCGAAGAAGCTCGCCGAGGGGATTCTCGCGACACTTGACCGCTTCGGGTTCGACGGCGTCTATCTGGACGGCACGACGTACCCGCGCGCCTGTGCAAACGCGGAGCATGGCTGCGGCTACATCGGCCGTGACGGGCAGCGGCATGTGACCTATCCGATCTTCCCGGTACGCGAGCTGATGCGCGAAATCTACACCGGCGTCCACGCGCGCCACGGCATCGTCAACCCGCACACGAGCGGCGTGACACTGCCGTACGTGATGTCGTTCTCCGATCTGCTCTGGGACGGCGAGCACATCCAGACGCGCATCCGTGACCGCGGGCTGACGGACTTTCCGCTGCCGTACTTCCGCGCGGAATATCTCGGACGCGCACAGGGCATTCCGGTGCAGTTCATCGTCTATGAGTTCCCGGGTGTCTGGTCGTTCGATATGGCGCTGTCGTTGGCGTTGCTGCACGGCGTCTACCCGCGTCCGAACTCCGTCTGGCATCCGCTGGACGTGATGGAGCGTATCTGGAACATACTGGACGCATACGGCGTTTCGCAGGCGAAGTTCTGCGGCTACTGGGAGAACATGGCAAGCGTACAGGTATCCGGTGAGGTGAAGGTGAGTTACTACATGCGGAAGGATGTCGACGGCCGTGTGCGGCTGCTGCTGTATGTCGGCAACCCCGGCGCGAAACGCGAGATGGACGTCACGGTGAAGCTGCTGCCGGAGGCGTTCGGTGTGACGCGGGTGGAGCGGGTTCATGATCTGGACGCATGTGCGGAGGCGGTCTGTGTCGCAGATGCGTTTACTCTGAATTGCGAGCCGTTCTCGCTGCGTATTTTTCAGGTCACTTTGGTATAATGAGCGAGGAGGAATGGGCGATAACACGCCCGTATGAAACACGGGGCAATGACCATCAGGAGAATGAACCGTCTTACACAGCTGCCGCAGCTCCGCGCGGATGAAATCACTCAGACGGATAATACTCCGATTCTCAAAAGATACCCACACGGCAGATTGATAAAAGCCTGCCGTGTGGGTATCTTCAATATGGGGACAGCTGCCATGTCTTTTCTTCCGGGATGAGGCTGAGAGCGAAGCCGGAAAGAGCGCGCATATGATTTGCCAATCAATTAAGCGCACAGGCGGCACCGGAGTTTCCTCGGCCGCTCTGCATATGGCGCTCTGTCTATCGTCTTTTATCCGTTTGCAGGTCCCGTGGACGGAGTCAGCAGGAACCCGTATGCGTCGGGACTGAAGTTGCCGAAAATCAGACGGTTGAACATCCGGTCAGGGCGTACCCAGTTCGACGGACGCTCGCCCTCACGTGTCAGCATCAGCCGGAACGGGTCGCCGCTTTTGATGCCGAACGCCTCCCGGTTCATCCGCAGTGTCACGATATCGTCCGCGCATGTGTGGCGGTATCGTGCATTGGTCTGTTCGGCGCGTTCGCCCCACAGACCGTACGAGCCGGGCCACTTCACAGACGCACCTTCCCGCGTCACAAGCACCGGCACCGACGGCCGGAAGAACTCGTACTCTCCCCACAGCGTCACTGTAGCGTCTTTCGGGATGCGAAGCTGCACGACGAAGTCTGTCCCGTCGTATGCGAACCGCACCGCCGTGTCCTTGTCCTTCGTACCGTCGGCGTACGTGAACGTTTCCCACCTTGCCGTGTTGATGTCGCCGCCGACCGTGTAGACATGGCTGCCCTCGTCTGCGCCATAGTAGAACGGCAGCGGCTGCTCTCCGCGTTCGATGCGCGCGCGGACCTCCGGAAAGTCTGTCTCGAGCGTTTCGCGCAGTTCCTCCATCCGCCAGCGGAGCTTCTCAGGGAAGAATTTATATGCCAGTGCCTCGGAGTGATATCCCAGCCCCGGTTCCCGTTCGCATATCTGCGCAAGCTTCCCGGACAGCGCGATCTCCCGTGTGACGATATCCTGCATTCGGTCAAGCGTTTTCGCCGCGTTGCCGTGGGATAGCCCAAGCTCGTTGCGCAGCCGGTAGAACTCCGCTGCGTCATACGCGCTCTCAAACATCAAACCCAACGCATGCGCCGTCCGAAGCTGCGCGCGCTGCGTCTCATCGGATGCCTTCGGAAGAGATGCCAGCCCTGCGCGCCAGCCTTCCGTCAGCCGCCGCAGCAGCTCGCACGCCTCATCGTACGTGAAGCTTTCCGTCAGGCACTCCCCAAAGCGGTCGCCGTTCATCTCGAGCGCTTGCCATCCTCTTGCCAGAGGCAAATCCACCGGCTTCAGAAACAGCTTCCATGTCACCGCGTCGTTCAGCGGTCCGTACCACTCAAACGACAGCGCTGTCGGGACATTCTGGTACGCCTCGGAGAACTGCTCCCACGCTTCGGCGATCTCAGCCGCGTCCTCCCGCCAGTACAGCCGCGCAAGTTCCCGCAGGAAGCCTTTCCGGTCGTCGAGCGTATCGGTGAACGCCAGCTCACCCGCTGCCTTCGTCATCAACGACGGATAGCTGCCGAAATACCAAGAATACTGCGCACCCGTCACGCCGAACTCCTTCATTATACGGAACTTTTCATACAGAATTCCCGGCACCGGCAAATACGGCACCGAAGCTGTTTCATGCGAGTTGGACACCTGCAGTTTCGCGTATGTCTCATGTCCGCACTCACGGTTGATTTTGACGGACTCACGGAAGACCTCGCCCGGCCCGATGAACGACAGCCAGTAGTCGAGCGCGAGCCTCGGTTTCCCAAGCTGCATATGGAAGCCGCAGTCCTCGAAGTTCTGCATATGGATGATGCCGTCGCCCCGGCTGCGGCAGGCGTCGCGTATGTCTGCAATGTCCCAGCTTCGATGGTCGTACGACCAACTGATGAACTCAGCCTCGGGTTTCACCGATGCGATCCCACGCCGCAGCGCCTCTTCACACTTTGCAAACGCCGTTCCGTGCGTCAGCCCGGCGGCTTTACACAGCTCGCAGGTGAAATGCCACTCTGACGCGCACGACGACAGGCTCTCACCGGCAGAGATGACGATCAGACCCCGCAGTCCCGGTGCGAGCGTGAAGAGTGTACGCCCGCATTCCTCCGCGTACGCCAATCCCTGCGGACGGCTCATGCAGATGAACCCGTTGGGCTTGCCGTCCACAACACCCTGCACCTCGGGATGGTTCTTCAATGCGGCATTCATATAATAGGACGCCGGTTCGTTCGCGAGCAGATAAACGCCGATGCCGTAGCGCCGGCACTTGGCGATTGTCCGGTTGAGCTTGGCGATGCTTTTTTCCGATTGAAAACCGTATTCGGGGATGATTTTCGACGGCAGCATGAAGCGGAAGGCCGTAGAGATCCAGATGCCGTTGACGCCGTCGTGAGCCAGACGCAGCAGGTAGTTGTCGTTGTAGTATTCGACGTCGTCTGCAAGCTCCTCGCTGTCGGGCAGATGACGGTTGATCGGACTGAACACACAGCGCGAGATGCGGCTTCTGAGCCATGGCTTGCGGTGAACTGTGCCGGAGGTCGGGAGCGTACCGCCGTTTTTTATAAACGTATCCTCGACATACACAAGTCCCCGCCGGATGCCCTCGGTATCGTTCGCCGCAATCTCGCAGCAATCGGGAGAGAACGTAACAGTATACGCCTCGAAGACCGCAGTCGGCGCATGTTTACAGAGGATGCGGTACGGCGCGTCCGTGCCTGTGTCCGCTCCGGCACAGCGCAGGAAGTCCCGGAAGTCCGCGTATGCCGTGTCGAGCAGTCCCTCGGGGTCGGAGAAATCCGTCACAAGCGTGATACGGCGGATGCTGCTCGGGGGTATGGATTGATGAACCGGGCCGTTCAACTCGTCCAGGAACGCAAGCGGCGGCTGATGGTTGATAAAAGGATCGTCGAATACACGGTATCTCATACTGAAAACCCTCCCATGCGGCGGACCTGCGCCGCTGTCTGCACGTAAAATACCATATCCGCGAGGCATAACCCGCTTTTCATGACGGAACACTGCATACTCACGGATGCATAACGCGGTCATATGCTGCCGTCATGTCTCGGATGCGTACGCGTTTTCAAGAATATGACGGTATGCCGCAAGCTCCCGCCGCGTGCTGTCGAGCTGGCGCAGCTTCCACTCCAGATGCCAACGATCGCAGACATACTCCATGCTCGGCTCCCAGCCCAGCCGTGAGTCGGTATCTGCCGCCGGGAGCGCGTCGCGCGTATTGGATTCCTCCGCGAAGGTCAGCGCTTCCAGCGCGTCCATGTGCGCAAGCGCCGTATGTACGTCCGGTGCGGTTTGCAGCGCCATGTTTGTCAGCCACCACCGCTTGATGTGGATCGTCGTGCGAATCTGACAGAGAATAAACGTACCGAGCGCCGCAAGCCGGGTTCCCTCAGGCGTGACGGCAGCCTTTTCAGCCTCGTCCAGTCCTTCCCGCCACAGTTTGAGCATTTTTTCAAGCGCGCGCAGTTCTGCCGGATAGCGCAGGAAGCCCGGTGCTTGATCGACGTTTTCGTAGGGCTGGTAGAGGGTCTTGATGATGCGGTAACCGAAATGGGCCTGCGGGGCGGTGGGGAAGCGGATTTCCTTGGGCAGCATGGTGCGGGTGATGTTGGGCTGGAAGATGAAGGGATACGCCGCGCCGACACGCCACGGCCCGTACTGATCCTCGTTTGAGGCGATGTAGTACGTCATCGCGTTATCCCACGCCCGCCACGCGGCGAGGACATGCGGCGCCGCATTCTTCCCGTAGTCGCGCACGGCGATCTTTGCAAGCAGCGCATCGTAATCCGGTTCGAAGTCCTCCCAGGAGCTCCACTTGCCGAGGTCCGCCGCAAAACCGTTCCACCAGCCATAGTGATGCGTCGCGTACTGCGCACAAAGACCCCACTCCGCGTTTGCCTGACGCAGCCGCCGCATACGGGCCAGCAGCTTGTACGGCGCGGGCACGTACGGTACGCAGCCGAAGTCCCAGGCAATGCCGGCGGTGTTGACATTGCCCTGGATGGGAATGCCGCGCTGCGCCGCAGCCGTGCATTCACTTGTGAAATACGTACCCGGCGTATCCGCGGAGATGGTGTAATCCATCACCGGCGTACGCAGACCCTCCCGTGTCCGCGGGCTGCACAGCTCGTAGCACACGCTCAGCGAGAAACCCCGGGGCAGTGCGTCCAGGAAGCCCTCACGCAGTGCGGTGGCCTGATACGCCCAGTTATATGTACTGAAGACGATCACGGCGTCGGGCTTGACGGCGTGTACGGCGCGCTCGATTCCGGCCAGGTAGTCCGGGTAATCCGCGCAAGGGTACCAGCCGGGGCTGGGACGCGTGTCGGGAATCCCGTCCACGGTACTCTCGGAGTAACGCTTACCGGTCGTATGCGGGTCACGGCTGGGAAACTCCAGCGACTCCCCCGTGAGCATGATGCCCATTGCGTCGGGATAGCGGCGCATAAGCTCGCCGTAAGCCGCGTCGAACACCGCAGAGGCGTTGGGGTCAGAGGGGTGGATGAAGGTAGTTATGTAGTTATAGAGCATGACCCCAATGCCGAAGCGGCCGGCACGGCGGATGACGTCGGCAATGTTGCAGTACCCCGCCGCAGTGCGGTCAAAGTCCTTGACGAAGAGCACGATTGCGTCGTAACCCGCGTGGACGGTCGCCAGAAGTTCCGCATCGGGGTATTCGTCGATGCCGCAGCCGGAGTGCACGCTGCGGTAATCGTACAGCGGACGGCGCACCGTCTCGCCTGAGGGCAGAACGGGCGCGCCCTCTAAGTTCATCACGTCCTCGATGTACACGCCGGCGCGAAATGCCTGCGAATCCTGCGCGAGCCGCACCAGAACGCCCTCCGGCGTTACGTTCAGCACAAACCCGCGCTCCACCGAGATGTCTACGGTAAACCAGATCGTCCGCGTATCCCGCGTACCGCTCATCCGCACGCTCACGCCCATGCTCGTCCAGAGGTAGTCCTGCAGATCGCGGACGGCGTTCTCCGTTACCTCGCCGCCGTTGCCGCCCAGTGTCCAGCCGTCGTCGATGAGCACCTCGCCGGGTGCGCACAGCCTTGCCGGGTCACGGCGTCCGGGCCTGTGTACCGTCCAGTGCCGCGCGCGGAAATCGTAGTTTTTCTCGCTCACAGTCAGAACCTCCCTGTATCCTTTGTTACAGCTTCGCACGCAGCCGGGCACAGTCGCTGCAGCCGCTCTTATGTAGCAGAATATCCGGCTCCGACGCAAACAGCTCCTGCATCGTACGCGCCAGCGTTCCGGCGTCCATCACCGTCAGTGTCGCTTCGCCCGCGCGGACGGTACGCGGCACATTGTATTCCAGCAGCTTTTGATAGTAACGTGCCGTTCTGCCCAGCTTATACCAGCCGCCCCGACAACCGCCGGGGTAGTTTGTCACGCGCACCTGTGTATCGCCGGACGGCGTACGCACGGCCGCCATGGTTTCGTCCAGATACCGGTTGTACCACGCTTCACAGGCATGCAGGAAGGTATTCGCGCCGACGGTCTCACCCAGGAAGACCAGCTTTCCGCCGTCGTCGCGCAGCTTTGCCCATGCGCCGTCCGGGGCGAAGCAGTCGTACGGGTCTTTCTGCGCGAGGAACTCAGCGGCGTGTGTGCCGCGTGCGCATACCGAATGGGTCGGATGGGAGCTGCGGCATGTACCGGGACGCTTCCGGAAGGCCTCCGCCACCGCACCGATCCACGGCTCCGCAGGCATATCCATACTGAACACAGCACCGCCTGTACTATCCGTGAAGGCCGGCATCGCCACGATCCCTGCCTCGGTGATCACCTCGAGCAGCGCGTCCACCACGGTATCCGCGCCGCCCTCGACGCGCCCGAACGCTTTGAGCGAGGAATGTACCATCACCGTATCGCCCACGCGCAGACCAAGCGCACGCAGACCGGCAATGATGTCCTCCCGCGTCGTCTCCGGTACGCGGACAGCCAGCCCGCCTTCCTCAAGCACCTGCGCCAGGATTCGGGTTCGCGTGACTTCCCGGGTCAGATCATCTTCACGCTCGGTCTCTCCGTAGGCACGTGTCGCCCAGAGTGCCCGCGCAACCTCCCAGACGTCCTTATGCCCGTCGAAGTGGTACAGGTTTGCGCCGGAGGGATCGAGGCACCAGTACTCACGCGCGTAGTAGCCCTGAGACTGTTCGGCAAGCGCACGCAGCGGCTCGTCAATCGTCCCAAGCCCCAGAGGGCCGGGAATCACACGCCGCAGCACCGCCGTGCAGCCTTCGGGACGCGGCAGTTTGGGCGGCTCACCGCCGCACAGCACCGTCAATGCCGCGCCGACGGTACGGACCGCATAGGCACGGAACGCTGCCGCGCGTATCGGGTCGCCGATCGCGGCCGTGCCGGACGCGATGGACAGATCGCGCCACGCCGCAAGCCTCTGTGCGCGCAACCGCCGTGGTGCCTCGTCCGTATCGGTCAGGCGGAGCGCTTCGCGGCACTTCTCGGCGACAATTCGCTGCCAGTCCTTCTCCGCGAACGCCGCCAGCTCATCCGAATCATCCGCTGCGGTGACATAGGCAAGCGCTGCCGCAAAGACTGCCGCTGCCGACAGCATCTGCGGAGACAGCGCGTCCGTGTCGTCAACGCTCGTGTGA
Source organism: Clostridiales bacterium (assembly GCA_012800055.1). GTDB lineage: Bacteria > Bacillota > Clostridia > Oscillospirales > QAMX01 > JAAZKA01. Next base: position 11,657 of record JAAZKA010000132.1, on the reverse strand, counting down.
TAGAAGTAGCAGCGCGGGTAGGTCTCGCGCGGCTCCTCCCACAGCGAGCCGTAGAGCAGATTCCACGGCGGGCCGAAGCCGGGGTCCTGCATCAGTTCCTCGTTGTTGCTGGAACTTTCACGCACCTCAAAGCCAACACCGCGTCTGGAGCATACGCGTTCCAGAACTTCCCGCGCCAGCGCGTGCTGATTGGACGGATGGACGTTCAGGCAGCGGCGCAGCACAAAACGTTCCGTACGCCCGCCGGCTTCCATGCGCCCGAAGGAATCTATTGACACGCCGCCAGGTGACATGCCGAGTTGCTCCCGATTCGCCATTCCCCAGGCGTACAGACTGAAGTTCTCAAAGCCGTGAAAGAAGCGGATGCCGTGGCGCGGACGCGGGAGTACGCCCGTGTTGATGAGGGTGGACAGGGCCTTGGCGGCGGCAAGGCCGGAAGCCACACCCGCGACGTTGTTTGTCGCGTGCGGTTCATAGGCGTGCGCGGTGATGAGGAAGCTGTGCTCATCCTGCCCGGGAATCAAGGCAGTTACAGCGGGTGCATCACCAGAGTAGGTGCGCGTCTTCATCAAATAACGTACCCGCGTCTCCCCGGCGCTGCAGCGTTTTACAAGCATCCGTGCGATCCGGGGTGAGAGGGAGAATCCCACGCAAGTGGTGTCACGGCGGTCAATCTGTCCGGCGCCGAACAGGTTATTGTACCAGCGTCGTGAATTGTCAAGCGAGGGATGGATCGGATCCAAATCGACCGCCGCCAGGAATATCCGGCATCCCCGTTCTGTCAGCGCGCGGACATCCGCCGCCTCGGGGAAGCGGCAGATAAGCGCTGCGTACGCGTCAAGCGGGCCGTGTTCAGGCAGCGCGTCCCGTGGAAGCAGGATTTTCTCGCACACACCGCCGCTGTCGGCGGAAAACGGCACGACGCCGTAGGAGTTCTGTGCATAGTCCGCGATGCGCTCCCCATCGACCTCCACCCACGCATCGTCCACATCCCACGCGAGCGGGAAATGACGGTCGGCGTACACCGTTTCACCGTCAGCCGGGAAGTGCAGAACTTCGGCGTCCAGTCCGAGAGCGGTGTAGCGCGCACAGAGCCATTCGATCCCCTGCGCGTAGGAGGAATAGCTCAGCTTTAATGGAAACTGCCTGTATTCCCGCGCGCAGGTACGGATTTCCTCACCGTCAACTGCGTCCTCAAGCAGTCTGCATACGGTATCCAGCGTCATTGTGTTCAACCTCCTCTTTTGAAAAATAGAGGTCAGTCGCCGAACAGCTGCTTTTCCACATCCCGCGCGGCAGCTTCCAGCGCCGCTTCGCCGTATGCCGCATCTGCTTCATGAGCGGTGCGCGCGTACCAGAGGCTGTCGTCGATGCGTGACGGATCCACCGCGTCCGGGCAGATGACCATTGCCTCGCTCGTCTCGAGCTTACCCGCGTGATCACCGGGAAAGAGCGCGCGGACCGCTTCGTCCGTACGCACCGGGTGGACGGCAATCCAGGCAAAGGGGTTGTTCGTGCCGGAGTAATAGGAACTGTATTTCTCCGTCCCCCACCAGCCCTCACCGGCGTGCTGCTCCAGCCACTCGAAGATGACCTGCCGTGCGGCGAAGCGGAAGGCAAGGTCAGTGGGCATCCCCTGTGCAAACTCCTCGGTCTGATGGGCGATGAAGGCGTGGATGTTGCGGAAGCCCACGCGCAGCAAGCCTCGGAAGATGTCCTGCGCGACGGGGACGAGTTTATCGGCACTGACTTGGATGGTGCCGTTGCGTTCAGGCTTGGCGACGGCGAGCGACGCGGCGCCGTAGGGAAAGGGCGGCAGGACAATCAGCTCAGGGTGCCGTGCCTCGACGCGCCGTATGACCTCCTGCGCGACAAACATGTCAACACCGAGCGGCAGATGCTCCGCATGATATTCCACCACGCCCAACGGCAGTACGACCGGGGTACCGGCGTCGATGGCGGTGCGGATTTGGTCCGGACGCATGTACAGATACTGCATAAAATCACCTTTCCGTGTTGTATTGTTAGTTTCTCTTTGAATATGATCGGGCGGCTTCATTGCAGGATTTTGATGTCCATGAGCGGAGTGCGGCAACAGGAATACGCACCACCGATACCGCCGCCGAAACGGCGTTCTCCCTGATGTTTGTTGTCAATATGATAACACGGCTCCTCGGCTTTGTCAACAACTCTATAAGCGGATATATGGCAGTCGATCAATCCGAAGCTTTTCACCCATAGCAAAATTTTGGCAAAAAATGCGTATGATTCGACGGAAGAGGCTTGCGGAAACGGAGCGGCTGTGGTATGATAAATACAGTGGATTCGAATACGGTTTAGGGAGGATATGCGTTATGTTGGATTTATGGGACGCGGTTGCAAACATGCCTGCCATCGCGTTGATTGTATTCATTGTCGGGATGGTGCTGTTGGTGATCGAGATGTTCCACCCGGGCTTCGGAGTCGCGGGCGGCATAGGGATTCTGCTGCTGTTCGTCGGCGTGATCCTGACGGCGCGCACCGTCGTACAGGGGATTATAATGTCGGCGGTGATTCTGGTGCTCCTGGCGGTACTGCTGGTGATCCTGCTGCGTTCAGCCGCAAAGGGCAGGCTCTCGCGGACACTTGTGCTGCGGGAGCGCACCGACGCGGCGTCGGGCTTCTCCGGCACCGAGGATCTGCGCGCACTCGTCGGTAAGACCGGTACCGCGCTGACCACCTTGCGGCCCTCCGGCACTGCCGACTTCGACGGCGTACGGCTCGACGTCGTGACGCGCGGCGAGTTTCTCAAAGTCGGTACGCCCATCGAGATCATCGAGGTCGAAGGCAACCGCATCGTCGTCACATCCTGCGTAAAGGTCACCACATAACATGCAGACAGGCATTCTCAAAATTTAGGAGGTTTTAGGTTATGGAGTACTTCAGCCACTTACTTCTTGTCGCATTAATCATCCTGGTACTGTCGTTGTTCTTCTCGTTTGTACCGGTGAAGCTGTGGATTTCGGCTGCCGCAGCGAACGTCCATGTGCGCATCGGGACGCTGATCGGAATGCGCCTGCGGCGCGTGACGCCGGCGCGCATCGTTAACCCGCTGATCAAAGCGTCGAAGGCGGGCATCGAGCTGTCGATCAATAAGCTCGAGGCGCACTTCCTCGCCGGCGGCAACGTCGACCGCGTGGTCAACGCGCTGATTGCGGCGCAGCGCGCGAACATCCCGCTGGGCTTTGAGCGTGCCGCCGCCATCGACCTCGCCGGACGCGATGTGCTCGAGGCAGTGCAGATGAGCGTCAACCCGAAGGTCATCGAGACCCCGCCCATCGCCGCAATCGCGAAAGACGGCATCGAGCTGCGCGCCAAGGCGAGAGTCACCGTCCGCGCAAACATCGACCGACTGGTCGGCGGTGCAGGCGAGGAGACGGTCATCGCCCGTGTCGGCGAGGGCATCGTCACGACGATCGGTTCGGCGGAGTCGCATAAGGACGTTCTCGAGAACCCCGATCTGATCTCCAAAACGGTGCTTGAGAAGGGCCTCGACTCCGGCACGGCGTTCGAGATTCTCTCCATCGACATCGCGGACGTGGATGTCGGGCGCAACATCGGCGCGCAGCTTCAGACCGATCAGGCCGAGGCTGACAAGCGCATTGCCCAGGCGAAGGCTGAGGAGCGGCGTGCGATGGCCGTAGCACGCGAGCAGGAGATGCAGGCAGCGGTACAGGAGATGCGCGCGAAGGTCGTCGAGGCTGAGGCCGAGGTGCCGCTCGCGATGGCGAAGGCGCTCAAGGAAGGCAATATCGGCGCGAAGGCGTAAGGAAACATCCGGGCGGAGTGCACACACTCCGCCCATGTGATACACAGGTCGTATCGCGAATGTACGGGTGCTGGACGTATACGCTTTCTCTGCGCGGGAAAGATAAGACCACGCTGGGCACATCGGATAAGCTTGCGGAATTGGCGTGACGGCGTGCAGCATCTCAAGCATTGCGAATGTGAGGTGTCATCAAATGCGACATTCTATGAAACGATCGTGGGCAATCATTGCGCTGCTGATTCTTCTCTCCGGCTGCACGGTACACAGCGCGGCGGATACCCCTGACTACACGCAGGTCAACCGTGCGCTGACCGGTGACGTGACGGTGTGGTACCTGACCGGTTCATCGCTGCTGCCGGACTACGGAAAACTCACCGCAGGTGTTCGCGAGGGCGCGAAGATTACCTACCGGACCTTCGACACCTCCGACGCGCTGACGGATGCGTGGAATCAGGCGAAGGAGAGCGGCAGCGTCCCCGACCTGATCCTCACCGGATACCCGTGGGCATACGACCTCGGGGAGGACATCACCGCGCAGAAGCTGACCGACCTGACGCCGTACATGGATGCGGACGTAGGGTATGAGCGTGACAGTTACTACGGCACGGTGATGGACGCGGGCGTGTACAACGGTGCTCAGTATCTGTTCCCGGTCGGGTTCACAGTGCCGATGGTGTACACGTCGGAGGAACGGCTGATTGAGTACGGGCTGCTGGTGAGTGAGCGGCCGTCGGGGATGGAACTCGTGGACGCGCTGACGGAACTGGCGGCGAAGGCTGACCGCCCGACGCTCGCGTATATGGGCAACATCGCGACAGCGGAACTCGACGCGTGCCTGTCGCGGGCGATGGGGCTGACGGGTGCGTCGGAGAATGACGCGCTGTCTGTGAAGCTGACGTTGCTGCTTGAAACAATGGAGCGGGAACTTGAGAACTACACGTACATCCGTGCTACGCCGTCGGAGCAGTTTCTCGACCTGACACGCAACACCTGCATGAGTGTCATGGGGCTGTACAACCCGCCGAACCTGAGCCGGCTGCAGTATTCGGTATACGACGCGCTTGGTGAGACGCTGCGGATGCTGCCGGTCGCGGACTGGGCAGACGGGAAGACGCTGCACGCGCTGGTGACGGCGTACGGCTTCGTCCCGGCAGACGCAAAGCATCCGGCAGCCGGCTACCGGCTGCTGCGCGCGCTGACCGATACGGCGCAGAGCTTCGAAACATACCTCCCTGTGAGCGTCCGGCGCACGCGTGTGGAATCGATGCTTGCGAAGCTCGGCGCGTCGGACGGCAAGACGATGGAAGGCGGGCTGACCTATAAGGCAATGGGCACGGAGAATGCCTTATGGCTTCAGGAACTCTATGCGGGCATCTCAGACGCGGCTGTGATCTCCCGCATTCTGGACGCGGATTAAAGGACCCCTGTGGGTGCGTTCACATCCACAGGGGTTTATACTATTTTTTATGCTCCAAAAGTCCCATCTTGCGTAAAAACAGCCCGGTATACGACGTCGGATGCGCGGCGACATCCTCCGGAGTTCCTTCGCATACGATCATGCCGCCGCGATCGCCGCCCTCGGGGCCGAGGTCAATGATGTGGTCGGCACACTTGATGACCTCCAGGTTGTGCTCGATGACGATGACGGTGTTGCCGGCGTCGGTGAGCGTGTCGAGGACGTCGATGAGCCGGTGTACGTCGGCGACATGCAGCCCGGTGGTCGGCTCGTCGAGCACGTAGATGGTGCGTCCGGTCGCGCGGCGCGACAGCTCCGTCGCGAGCTTCACGCGCTGCGCCTCACCGCCGGAGAGCGTCGTGGACGACTGCCCCAGCTTAATATAGCCCAAGCCTACCTCCGCGAGTGTCTTGATTTTGCGGCAGATGCGCGGGACGTTCTCGAAGAACGGCAGCGCTTCGTCCACCGTCATGTCGAGCACCTCGAAGATGTTCTTACCTTTGTACCTGACCTCGAGCGTCTCGCGGTTGTAGCGGTGCCCGTGGCAGACGTCGCAGGGAACATAGATGTCGGGGAGAAAATGCATCTCGATCTTGACCAGGCCGTCGCCGGTACACGCTTCGCAGCGTCCCCCGCGGATGTTGAACGAAAACCGCCCCGGCCCGTATCCGCGCAGCTTCGCGTCGTTCGTCGCGGCGAACAGCGTGCGGATGTCGTTGAAGACACCGGTGTACGTCGCCGGGTTCGAGCGCGGCGTTCGTCCGATGGGGCTTTGGTCGATGTTGATGATCTTGTCCAGATGTTCAACCCCGTGCATCCCGTCGTGCAAACCCGCGCGCTGCTTCGAACGGTTCAGCTCGGCGCTCAGACGCTTATAGAGGATCTCGCTGATCAGGCTTGACTTGCCCGACCCCGACACGCCCGTCACGCAGGTCATCACGCCCAGCGGGATCTTTACGTCGATGCCCTTCAGGTTATTCTCCCGCGCGCCGATGATCTCGAGGTACTTGCCGTTGCCGGTACGCCGTTTCTCCGGGATGGGGATGAACCGATCGCCGCGCAGATACTGCCCGGTGATTGAGCGCTCGCACTTACAGATATCCTCAAGACTGCCTTGGGCGACAATCTCACCGCCGTGAATGCCGGCACCGGGGCCGACATCGACGATATAGTCTGCCGCACGCATCGTGTCCTCGTCATGCTCGACGACGATGAGCGTATTGCCCAGGTCGCGCAGCCGCTTGAGTGTCGCAAGCAGCTTCTCGTTGTCACGCTGGTGCAGCCCGATGCTCGGCTCGTCGAGGATGTAGAGCACACCCATCAGATAGGAGCCGATCTGCGTGGCAAGCCGGATGCGCTGGCTTTCACCGCCGGAGAGCGTCGCCGACGACCGCGCGAGGGTCAGGTACTCCAGCCCCACGCTTTTGAGGAAGCCCAGACGCTCCCGTATCTCCTTGAGGATGCGCGCGGCGATCATCAGCTCACGTTCGGTGAGCGAGAGAGTGTCGACAAACTCCAGCGCCGCGACAACGGATTTCTCCGAGAAGTCGGCGATACTCAAACCTCCGACGGTGACGGCAAGGCTCTCGTTCTTAAGCCGCTTTCCGCGGCAGTCGGGGCACGGGGTGGCGCTCATGCAGCTTTCGATATCGGCCTTGACGTAATCGCTGTCGGTTTGGGCATAGCGGCGCTCGAGGTTGTTGACAACGCCCTCGTACTCGTACATGTGCGGCTTTTGGGAGTGTTTGAACTTGACGGGGATTTTGACGCCGCCCGTGCCGTAGAGCAGGATATGGATGATCTCGTCGGGCAGGTCGGCAACGGGTGTGTCGAGCGAAAAGTGATACTGATCGGCGAGCGCAGTGAACATGGCACGGGCGACGCTCATCGGGTCGTTGATGTTCCACCCGGACGCGGTGATGGCGCCGTCGTTGATGGACCGGGTGCGGTCGGGGATGATGACGTCGGGGTCGATTTTCAGCTGCACACCCAGGCCCATACAGGTCGGGCAGGCACCGTAGGGGTTGTTGAAGCTGAACATGCGCGGAGTCAGCTCCTCGATGCTGATGCCGCAGTCCTCGCAGGCGTAGTTCTGGGAGAAGACAAGCGGGTCGGCCGGGGAACCGTCGGGTTTCAGCGCGCCGATGTCGACGAATACCAGTCCGCCGGAGAGCTTTGCGGCAGTTTCCACCGAATCATTGAGCCGCGAACGGATATTCGGGCGGACGATCAGGCGGTCGATGACGATTTCAATGGAGTGCTTCTTATTCTTCTCGAGCTTGATCTCCTCGGAAAGGTCGTAGACAATGCCGTCGGCGCGGACGCGGACGTAACCGGAGCGGCGGGCATCCTCAAACACCTTGACATGTTCGCCCTTGCGTGCACGGATGACGGGAGCGAGGATCTGCATCCGGGTACCCTCGGGGAGTGCCATGAGCTGGTCGAGAATCTGGTCGACGCTCTGCTGTCGAATTTCCTTGCCGCACTTGGGGCAGTGAGGGATGCCGACGCGTGCCCAGAGGAGGCGGAGGTAGTCGTAGATTTCGGTGACGGTGCCGACGGTGGAACGGGGGTTTTTGGAGGTGGTTTTCTGATCAATGGAGATGGCGGGGGAGAGACCGGAAATTTCATCGACGTCGGGTTTTTCCATCTGACCGAGGAACATACGGGCATAGGAGGAGAGGGACTCGACGTAGCGGCGCTGGCCTTCGGCGTAGATGGTATCGAAAGCGAGGGAGGATTTGCCGGAGCCGGAGAGACCGGTGAAGACGATCAGCTTATCGCGGGGGAGAGTGAGGTCGATGTTTTTGAGGTTATGTTCGCGAGCGCCGCGGATCATGATTGAGTCGGTCATAGTACCTCCGAAAGTAGATAAAAGAAAAAGTGGAAGGTGAGGCATCCGCAAACCCTGCGGGTTCGCGCGCTACTTCATCTTCTTCAGCTTCTCGATTCTGTCCCGCAGCTCCGCAGCATACTCAAACTCCAGCACCTTTGCCGCCGCCTTCATATCCCGTGTCAGCTCCTGTATCTTTTCCATCCTCTGCCGTTTGTTCAGCTTCCTGTCCGCATCCTCCGGCGTTGTCACCTCGTCGCTGATTTCTACGATCTCATGCAAACCCTTGACAATCGTATGCGGCACAATCCCATGCTCCTCGTTATACGCCGTCTGGATCGCCCGCCGCCTGTTCGTCTCATCAATTGCGTACCGCATCGAATCCGTGATCGTATCTCCATATAGCAGCACCGTCCCGTTGACGTTTCGCGCCGCGCGTCCGATGATTTGCACCAGCGACCGTCCCGACCGCAAGAACCCCTCGCGGTCGGCGTCCAGAATCGCTACCAGACTGACCTCCGGCATATCCAGTCCCTCACGCAGCAGGTTGATTCCGACCAGTACGTCGTACTCACCCGCGCGCAGACTGCGGATGAGCCGTGTCCTCTCGATCGTCTCAATCTCGTGGTGGATGTATGCGACCTTCACGCCCACCTGCTGCAGGTACGCCGTCAGTTCCTCCGCCATCTTCTTCGTCAGCGTCGTTACCAGAACGCGTTCATCCATCTCTTCCCGCGCGCGAATCTCCGCCAGCAGATCGTCCACCTGACCTTCAACGGGACGCACCTCGACGTACGGGTCGGCCAGTCCCGTCGGACGGATGACCTGCTCGACGAGCTGCCCGGAGCGCTCGAGTTCATAGTCGCCGGGCGTCGCGCTGACGTAGATGACCTGGTTGATCCGCTCGGTGAACTCGTCGAACGTCAGCGGACGGTTGTCGAACGCGCTCGGCAGTCGGAAGCCGTAGTCCACCAGCGCCTGCTTGCGCGCATGGTCGCCTGCGTACATCCCGCGCACCTGCGGCAGACTGACATGGCTCTCGTCGATGAACAGCAGGAAGTCTTTCGGCAGGTAGTTGAGCAGCGTGAACGGCGCGCTCCCGGGCGCTCTCCCGCTGATGATGCGCGAGTAGTTTTCGATTCCCGAACAGAAGCCGATCTCCCGCAGCATCTCGAGATCATAGAGCGTCCGCTGCTTGAGCCGCTGTGCCTCGAGCAGCTTGTCGTTGTTCTCCAGCCACTTGAGACGTTCGGCAAGTTCCGCTTCGATTTCGGCCGCGGCAAGCTCGAGCTTCTCCGGCTGCGTGACATAGTGCGACGCCGGGTAGATCGCCGCGTGACGCAGACGCCGCAGTACCTGACCCGTCAACGCGTTGATCTCCGACACGCGCTCGATCTCGTCCCCGAAGAACTCCACGCGGATCGCGTTCTCCGACGAGTAGGACAGGTAGATTTCGACCGTATCGCCCCGGACGCGGAAGGTGTTGCGGGTGAACGCGATGTCGTTGCGTTCGTACTGCACCTCGGTCAGCTTTTTGAGGAACGCGTTGCGTTCGATCGTCATCCCGGGACGAACAGACAGTACGAGATTGGCATAATCGTCCGGGTCGCCGAGGGAATAGATGCAGCTCACCGACGCGACGATGATGACGTCCCGACGCTCAAACAGGCTGGATGTTGCGGAGTGGCGCAGACGCTCGATCTCGTCGTTGATCGACGAATCTTTCTCGATATACGTGTCGGTCGACGGGATGTACGCTTCGGGTTGGTAGTAGTCGTAATAAGAGACGAAATATTCGACGGCGTTGTCGGGGAACAGCGTGCGGAACTCCGAACAGAGCTGTGCGGCGAGCGTCTTGTTATGTGCGAGCACGAGTGTCGGCTTCTGGACGCGTTCGAGGACCTTCGCCATCGTGTAGGTCTTGCCCGACCCGGTGACGCCCAGCAGCGTCTGCTCTTTCAGACCGTTTTCAACGCCCCACGCGAGCTTGTCGATCGCCTGCGGCTGATCTCCCGACGGCTCGTACGGGCTGACGACATGGAACTCCGCCATACACGCACTCCTTCCCCATCCTGAACTCATCTATTATACATGAACATTTGTTTGATTGCAAGTACCATTTGACTTTTTATTGATACATTATAAAAGGACGCACGGATGGGCGGCTTCGGATGGCAATCCTTTCCAAAACCGCCCAACGCAAAGAATATCGCTTCGAGGTTCCGCTTCTGTCCCGCACACCATCCGGAGGCATGGTCGGACGCCGCCGGAGATGGTTTCAATCCCATGACTTGGCGGTGAGGTACGCGTTCCGGTCCTCCGTCGCAGATACGCCGTCCGCGTCAGCTCTCCGTCAGCCCGTACTTCCGCTTCACCCGCTCGAGCTTTTCAAGTACCGGCTCCCCGAGCACCCACAGGAAGAACGCCGTTGACGCCGCATGCAGCAGGTCGATCGGCAGACCGGTCAGATATGCCGTCAGGAACATCCCGATATTCGGCGCGCTCTGGTAGATCAGTACCGTTGCGGGGTTCATGATCGCGCCGTATAAAAGCGCCGCCAGTATGCCGTAGACGCTCAAAGACACACGGCTCCCGGAAAGCAGTCCCTTTCGGTACAGGATCCCCGCGAGGAAGCCGCACAGCCCCATCGCAAACATCTGCCACGGTGTCCACGGTCCCTGCCCGAACAGCACGTTCGAGCTGAGCATCGTCATCGCACCGACCAGGAACCCCGACTCTCCGCTGAATGCCGCGCCCGCAAGGATCACCACCGCCAATACCGGCTTGAACCCCGGTAAAGCCGCGAATGCCGCGCGTCCGGCCACACCCAGCGCGCATAAAACCGCCAGGATCACCAGCTCCCGCGCCTTCGGCCTGCGGCCTTCAAAGATCAGCGCGAACGGCAGCAGCGTTTCGAGGATGACTAGCAGCGATATGAAGTAGTATTTCCGGTCACCGAGTAAAAACACCCCCGCGAGTATCGTCAAAGGAATCAGCGCGAACGTCACGCAAGCCGTGATTACCGTCTGTCTGGACAACTTCCCGCGCACCGGTGCGGTACGTTCCGGTTTCCTCCCCGCCACCGCGAAGCTCAGCAATCCCAGTGACGCAAGCAGCACCGCGTACAGCCACCAGTCCCGTACCAGAGATGCAGAGAAGTTCTCCGCGCGTAACAGCTCCGTCAGGTTCACCCCGCGCAATGACCACAGGAAGCATCCGGCCGCCGTCCCGCCGGATACCCACGCGAGAACCCGTCTCCACACCGGCAGCTTCTCGCGGCGTTTGCGTACCGTGACCGGTTCATAGGTCACCTCCGGCGCGTCGTCCGGCGGTGTATCGTCGGGTGTGCCGCCGCATGCCGCCACGAGGTCGTTCACCGTCACGGCGTCCGGGAGCTGTCCGCGTGCCATACGGTTGACCGTCGTTGTATAGTAACTGTTGCCGGAGAAGAACGCGCGCGGCGTATCCTCTGCGACGATGCCGCCGTCGAAGCTCAACGCACAGCGGTCGGCGTACATCGCGCAGAACTCCACGTCATGGCTCGCCATCAGCACCGCCGC
>JAAZKA010000131.1 GCA_012800055.1 Clostridiales bacterium | reverse complement strand
GCACTATGAGCCGGCGATGGAAGGCCTGCGTGCCGGCAAGACGGTCTTCGTCGAGAAGCCGATCTCCAACGACATCTTCGAGGCGCGTGAGATGGTGCGCTACGCTTATGAACACGACCTGTACCTGGCGTGCAACCTGAACCACTACTTCACGCAGCCGGCTGACCGCGCAAAGGAACTGATCCAGGCCGGCAAGGTCGGTGAGCCTGTGTACATCCTTCATAAGATGGGCTTCAACGGCTCGGACGTGAAGTACGGCGGCATCGGCTCTCCGCGCTGGCAGAAGCCCTACGCGCATACGAAGGCGTTCCTGTCGCATCCGTTCTCGCTGATGCGCTACTTCGGCGGCGACATCACGCATGTGCAGTGCTTCATGAACCGTGCGGGCGTCCGCTCGACCGCGGCCGATCCGATGTACTCGATCAACTCCATCCACTGCCGCTTCGAAAACGGCTCGGTCGGCTACCTGATCTCGCAGCGCGGCGACGCAATGTTCGGTCTTGGCGGCTGGTGGAGCTTCGAGATGGCGGGTACCAAGGGTACGTTTGTCATCGAGAACTGCGTCGAGAAGCTGATGTACTGGGACGCGACGACCCCCAAGGACAGCATGACCTCCCCTACACCCGACGAGGTGCTCGACACCGGCATCTCCGACTTCGGCACGACCTTCCAGAACCGTCTGCATGCTTTCCTCGAGGATGTGACGAACAAGGTTCCGAAGGAACATCTGAGAAGCTCCGGCCGCGACGCGCTCGCAACGCTCGAGTATACCTTCGCCGCCATCAAGTCCTTTGAGGAAGGCGGCAGCCTGGTACGCGTCGAGCCGCTGCCCAACCTCCATGGCGATCCCAAGTACGTCTGGTAAGACGAAAACGCCTGATATTTGTCCGCCGGATAATATTTCCTTCGCGGATATGAAAACGCCGTCTCTGATTTGATCGGGGACGGCGTTTTCCTGTTACAAAAAGAGAAAAGAACGTGAATTCGCGCAATGGAACCGGAACGGAGAGCTGTCGCCGCAAGTAAGGCAGACTGCGGCGCAAAAACACCCGCCTCCTATGTGAGATATTAGGAGGCGGGTGTCGGGAAGAGGACGTTACGCGAGCTGGAAGTAGGCGACGACGACGGAGCCGGGGCCGCAGTGGGTGCCGACGACGGAGCCCATCCAGGCCGGCTCTTCGTGCGTGACGAACGGCAGCTTGGCGGCGAGTGCCTGGACGCCGTCGAAGTTGCCGGCATGGGCGTAGGCCGCCGGCATCGAGAGATCCGGCGGGAACTGCGTCATGATGATCTCGACGAGCGCGTTGAGCGCGGCGTTCATCCCGCGCGCCTTCTTCATGTTCTTCACCACGCCGTTTTGCAGCATCGCGATCGGCTTGACAGACAGCAGCTCACCCACCGCGCCGGTCACCAGGCTCAGACGTCCGCCGCGGATGAGGTAGCGCAGCGTCTCGGGTACGACGTAGATACGGATGCGCGGCGCCACACGGGTCAGATAGCGCACGATCTCGGCGACGGGTTTGCCCTCGGCGCGCATTTTCACCGCGAGCTTTACCAGCATTGACAGTCCCACGCAAATCGTCGACGTTTCGATGACATGGATGTTGCGGCGGCCGGTCTCGTCTCTGGCAGCACACGCGGCGGCATAGGTACCTGACAGCCCCGACGAGAGCGGCAGTACGATGATGTCATCATCCGGGTGCGCGCGGAATGCGTCGAGCCACTCACCTGCCGAAACCAGAGAGGTCGTCGGCAGCTCCTTCGACGTACGCAGCTTCTCGTAAAACTCCACGTTGGTGATCGTTCTCTTATCTTCGTAGATGCGGTTGCCGAAGATAACTTTGAGCGAGTGCATCTCGACACCGAGCGCCTCCGCCTCCTCATAGGTCAGATCGCTGGTGCTGTCGGTCATAATAATCATGGGAAAGTCCCCCTCTCAGAGAAATAGAATTTTCAACGATGCACGGAGAGGGTCGGAACCGTCCGCGCTTTTACCGTATACCGTATTGTATCTCATCCGGCGTGCGAGGTCAAACGAAAACAGGCGAAATTTTGTGTATTTTCCGAATTATTTTTCAGGGGGATGCGTTTAACGGTTGACTTCGCGGAGAAAATGCCGTATGATAAAGAAGTGGAAGTGTACTTCGCTCACTGACATCTGGGACGGGGACAACCATAATGAAACGGGATCTTTACGAAGGCTGGACGCTGCCGGCAGCCGACATCGACGGAATGCCGCCGCGGATATACGGGGATGCGGAGTCGGCGCGCGAATGGCTTGCAAGGCTGAACCTGCCGGACGCCGCGCGGATGAGCGACGGGGTCCGCGTGACGCCGGAGCGCTGGGAAGAACACCGTGCGGCGCTTTTGGATACCGTCCGGGCGCATGGCTACGGCTATTCTCCCGCACCCGCGCCTGTCACGGGAAAGGTCGTCCACAGCTCCGCCGATGCGCTGTACGCGGGCGTCGTCAAAACCTACGCGGGAAAGGCAATCAGCGAGCGGATTCACCTCACGCTCGAGACACCGCGCGGACCGTTTACGTTTCCGCTGCAGCTCGTGTATCCCATTTATCTCAAATGTCCGCCGGTGCTTTTACACATCGCCTTCCGTCCGTCGCTGAGAACACTCCCTGACGATGAGACCGAGATCGAGACCTGTTACGCGCCGATCGAGGAGATCATTGACCACGGCTTCGCGTACGCGCAGTTCTGTTACAATGACGTTGCAGGCGACCTGCCGCGCGGCGAGGGCGCTTTCCTCGGCAACGGTCTGGCGGGGATGTACCATGACAGCGATATGCGTGAGCCGGACGCCTGGGGAAAGATCGGCATCTGGGCGTACGCCGCGAGCCGCGTGCTTGACTATCTGCGGACGCGGGAAGAGCTGGACGGTGAGTGTGTGAGTGTCGCGGGACATTCGCGGCTGGGGAAGACGGCACTGTGGTGCGCGGCACAAGATGAGCGGTTCTTCTGCGCGTGCGTGAACGGCTCGGGCTGGGGCGGTGCGGGACTGATGCGCATGAACGAACGGCGCATTGATGCCCTGATCGAAAACGGTTCCATCGACTGGTGGAGCGAACGCTTCCGGGACTATGCCGGCCATATCACGAACACCCCGTTCGACGGACATACGATGCTCGCCTGTGTCGCTCCGCGCTATGTGAGCCTTGCGGACGCGGACGGGGACTTTCCGCTCTACCAGGTCGGCGACTATCTGAGTGCGACGGCGGCGGGTGCGGTGTACGAAGCACTGGGGCTTTCGGGGTTCATCGCGCCGGACACGCTGCCGCATCCGTATGCGGTCTTCTCGGAGGGGCACATCGGTTACGCACTGCGTCCGGGGTCACACTTCTTCTCGCGCTGGGACTGGAACGCGCATATGGCGTTCATCACACGGGCGTATCTCCGGTCCTGACCGCTCCTCCCTCCGGCGTATGCCGCGGCGGGACACGGAAAACTCAGGCAGCACAACAAGCAAGGAAAACGAAAACATATGAGGATACTGCATATCATCGGAGGCGGAGACGTCGGCGGCGCGAAGACGGAGGTGATCTCGCTGCTGTCCCGCATCACACGCACCTACGGAACAACCGGTGAGGCTGTCGTACGTCTGATCTCACTGCGGGAAGGAGACTTCGCCGATACCGCGCGCGAAGCCGGTATCGACACGGTTGTCATCCCCACACGCGGCGCAGCACTTGAGAGAGGACGCGTGCTGCGCGCCGCGCGTGACTTCCGGCCCGACCTCCTCCACTGCCACGGCGCACGCGCGAACCTGATCGGAGTCTTGCTCAAAAACCGGCTCGGCGTCCCCGTCATCAGCACGATGCATTCGGACTACCGGCTCGACTATCTCGGCTCCCCGCTGCGGCACTTAAGCTTCGGGTCAATCAACTCCCTCGCTCTGCGGCGTGTGGATTACTTCACCTGCGTCTCCGACCGTATGGCGCGGACAATGATCACGCGCGGGTTTAACCCCGAGCGCTGCTTTGTCGTGTACAACGGCATCGACTATACGCCTGCCGCCGATCGTCCCGACCGCGCGGCATACTGGCAGACCTACGGTTATCATTGGAAGCCCGGGGATGTGGTGTGTGTGCTGGCGGCGCGGCTGACGGCGGTGAAGGACGTGCCGACACTGCTGTACGCCGCCGCGAAAGCGATGGAACGTGTCCCGGCGCTGCATCTCGTCATCGGCGGAGACGGCGAGGACCGTAACGCCCTTGAAGCCCTCGCCCGGGAGCTCAACATCGCCGCACGCGTCACGTTCGCCGGATGGGTCAAGGATACCCGTACCTTCTTCGCCGCCGCCGATATCAACGTCCTCTGCTCTATCTCGGAGACCTTCCCCTACTCCGTCACCGAAGGCATCCGTGAGGGCTGCGCCACCATCGTCACCGACGTCGGCGGCATGCCCGAGCTCATCCGCAGCGGCTATGACGGCTTTATTGTTCAGCCGCGTGACCGCGACACGCTTGCCGACCGTCTCGCTGCGCTCGCCGGAGATGAGACGCTCCGCTGCACCTTTTCCGAGCGCCTGTACCGCCGCGCATCCGAACGTTTCTCCCTCGACCGTATGGCGGCGGATCAGGTGGATATTTACCGCACCGTCCTGCGCCGCTGCAGCCGTCCCTATACACGCGACGGCGTTGTCATCTGCGGTGCGTACGGCAAGGGCAATGCCGGAGATGACGCCATCCTTGAGGCCATCGTCCGCGAAATGCGCAGCATCGACCCCGATATGCCCGTGCGCGTTCTCTCGCGCAGCCCCGGCGAGACGCGCTTAAAGTACCGCGTCAGCTCCACCTTTACCTTCAACCTCCCCGGCGTCGTCCGCGCGTTCTCCAAAGCCCGTCTTTATATCAACGGCGGCGGCTCTCTCATCCAGGATATCACATCCTCCCGCTCGCTGTGGTTCTATCTCTGGACGCTCAGCCAGGCACGCCGTCAGGAGATGCGCGTGATGATGTACGGCTGCGGGATCGGACCCCTGCTGCGGGAAGCAAATAAAAAACGCGCGGCACGTGTGCTCAACCGCTCCGTCGACGTCATCACGCTGCGGGAGGACGATTCCGCGCGGGAGCTTGCGCGCATGGGCGTGACATGTCCGAAAATCATCGCGGCGGCTGACCCCGCGCTCACGATCCTCCCGAACGAAGAAGGGCTCGTCCACGCAATGGAGGAGCAGGGGCTGTCCATGACCGGGAAGTACCTGGCGGTCTGCGTACGGCCATGGAAGGGCTTCCATGCCGACGTGTTTGCGGACGCCGCACGGTACGCGTATGAGAGGTACGGCTGGGAGACGGTGCTGCTGCCCGTCGAGCTGCCGCGTGACCTTGAGGCGTGTGAGGCGGTGGCGCGGCTGCTGACCGTGCCGCATCGAACCATCCGTGAGCGGTATCCGGCAGACGTGACGATCGGCCTGCTGACGAAGATGCGCGGGGCAATGGCGATGCGGCTGCACGCGCTCATCTTCGCGGCGTCGGCGGGCGTGCCGCTGGCGGGGATCGCGTATGACCCGAAGGTGATCGGGTTTATGCGGTATATGCGGCAGGAGAATGTGTGCGCGCTGAGCGAGGCAACGGCGGAGAGGCTGTGCGGGTTTATTGACGCGATGGCGGCGACGGAACAGGCAGCCGTAGCGGCGAATACGGAGCGTCTGCGGGAGCTGGAGCGCAGAAACCGTAACGCCGCCGCAGAACTTTTACGCTAACACCGTTCCAAACAGGAGATTCCGCGGTCCCTGAAACGACAATGGCGCGGGGTGTCTCCCGAACCTGTCGGGTGATAAACGTCCAATATTCGTCATATTGCACAACCACCCGTCACTATGCACAAAACATGCCGCCGATATGCCCCGAATACACCGTTTCATCGCACTGTCGTCGCGTTTCATTGCTCCAGAATGAAATATTTGTTAAATTTTCGCTTTAGCAGTTGAAATTTAATGACAAATCGGTTACAATACAATCGGTTGTATTTATCCCTCAGCCTGCCCATCCAAATATATCTGTCACCCCGTACAAATTAAACGAAAGGTTCGAAAAATATGACAGGAAGATTGTTCCAGGGTATCATCCTCCAGATGAAGGACGTCGCCGACCGCATCATCGGCGTCATCGACTCCACAGGCTCCGTCATCGCCTGCACCGAGCTGTCCCTCATCGGCTCCGAGCGTGAGGATGCAGCCGTCGAAATGAGTTTCTCCTCCGACTTCGTCATCCACGGCGGCTATATCTACCAGACCATCTCCACCAAGTCCGCACGCTATGAGTACGCCGTCTTCGTCGAGGGCGACGATTCCCTCGCGCGTACCATCTGCGCCATGGCCGCCATCGCTCTCTCCTCCGTCCGCTCCCTCTACGACGAGAAACACGATAAGGCAACCTTCATCAAAAACATCATCCTCGATAACGTTCTCTCCGGCGACATCTATCTCAAGTCCAAGGAACTTCACTTCGGCCCGGATGTCCCCCGCGTTGTCTTCCTCATCAAACACGCCGAGAAAACCGACTCTGCCGCCATCGACGTCGTCTCCTCCATCTTCCCCGATAAACAGAAGGACTTTGTCATCAATATTTCCGAGAATGACCTTGTCCTCGTCAAAGAGGTCCGCCCCAACGTCGATATCAAAGATCTCCTTAAAATCGCCAAAACCATCGAGGATACCCTCGGCACCGAGCTCATGGTCAAGACCACCATCGGTATCGGCACTGTCGCTCCGCAGCTTAAGAATATCGTCACGTCCTACAAGGAAGCCCAGCTCGCCATCGATGTCGGCCAGGTCTTCGACTCCGAGAAAACCATCCTCAGCTTTGAAAACCTCGGCATCGGCCGCCTCATCTATCAGCTCCCGACCACCATGTGCGAGCAGTTCCTCTCCGAAGTCTTCCGCAAAGGCTCCATCTCCGCGCTCGATCATGAGACGCTGTTCACCATCCAGAAGTTCTTCGAAAATAACCTCAACGTCTCGGAGACATCCAGAAAGCTGTTCGTACACCGCAATACGCTCGTGTATCGTCTTGAGAAAATCAAGAAGATTACCGGCCTCGACCTGCGTGAGTTCGACCATGCCATCATCTTTAAGGTTGCACTTATGGTGCGCAAATACCTGAACTCGAGGGAACAGAGACCATGATCCACCTCTCCGACGTCTACCAGTCGTACGCGACCGGTACGCGCGCGCTGCAGGGAATCAACCTGAGGATCGAAGACGGCGAGTTCGTCTTCCTCGTCGGTCCCTCCGGGTCGGGCAAGTCGACGATTATCAAGCTGATCATCGCCGAACTGCTCCCGACCGCCGGCCGCGTCACCGTCAACGGTTATAACACAACAAAAATGCGCGCGTCGGAGGTGCCCTACCTGCGGCGTACCATCGGCGTCGTCTTCCAGGATTTCCGTCTCATCGAAAAAAAAACCGTCTACGAGAATGTCGCCTTTGCCATGCGCATCGTCGGTGCGTCTCCTCAGGAGATCCGCAACCGCGTGGCATATGTGCTCGACCTTGTGGGACTGGCGCATAAAGCCAGACGAAAGCCGACGGAACTCTCCGGCGGCGAGCAGCAGCGTGTCTCAATCGCCCGCGCACTTGTCAATAACCCCTCGCTCATCATTGCCGATGAGCCGACCGGCAACCTTGACCCCGATCGCTCGCTTGAAATCATGATGCTGCTGGAACACATCAACTCCCTCGGTACGACCGTGCTCGTTGTCACACACGAGAAAGAGCTGGTCAATCAATTTAATCAGCGTGTCGTCGCCATCGACGGCGGACTGATCGTCTCGGACAGAACGGGCGGGTATTATCAATATGAGCAATATGAAAATCGCTATAAACACCCCGGAGAATCCACGCCGGAACCGACCGAACAGCCGGAACAGCCGGAGCAGCCGGAACAGAGTGATGAACAACAGGCATAACTTCGCGTACTTCTTCAGGGAGGGCGTGCAGGGTATCTTTACCCACGGCTTTATGTCCTTTGCGTCCGTCAGCGTCATCACCACCTGCCTCGTCCTCACCGGAACCGTAGTGCTCCTCATGCTCACGCTCACCGGCACCATCGATGAGCTCGGCAGTGTCGGCGATATCCGCGCGTATGTCGACGAGACCCTCTCGGATGAGAACGCCGCCGCGCTTGAGACAACCTTGCGCGCCATCGACAACGTCTCGGGTGTTGACTTCATAGACCGCGCGCGCGGACTGAATGAACTGAAGGAACAGCTCGGAGAAAACTCCACGCTGCTCGACGGCCTCGAAAATGACAACCCCCTGCGCAACTGCTATCGCGTCTGGGTCACCGATATCGGGGACTATCAGGACACCGTCCTCGCGGTGGAGAATACGCGCGGCATCGCCCAGGTCTACGCGTCCGTCGACGCTGTGTCCGAACTGCAGCGGCTGCGCAATATCCTCGGCGTCGCGTCGCTCACTTTCGTCATCATGCTCGGTATGGTCAGCATCTTCCTCATCTCCAATACCATCAAGCTCGCGACGTTCGACCGGCGTGAGGAGATTGGCATCATGAAGATCATCGGGGCAACCGACGGGTTCGTGCGCGCGCCGTTCTTCATCGAAAGCCTCATCCTGTCGGTCACTGCGGCAGTGATAGCGTTCGTGCTGCAGTGGATCATCGGCGACGCGATCGTCGAGAGCGCGCTGTCGTCGCTGACGTTCATGAAGGTGGCGAGCTTCCGCGATTTCCTGCTTCCCTACCTCGGGGCGTTTGTGGGTACCGCGCTCATCATCGGCGTGCTCGGGAGCCTGCTGAGCATCCGCAAGTTCCTCCGGGTCTGACCGTCCGCATCGGGATAGAAGGGGCAAAGACATGAAAACAAAGGCCATGAAGATCGTCACATCGGTCGTAGCGGTGCTGCTGGTGCTGGGTCTGCTTCTGGGAATCGGTGCAGGCGTGCTGTATACGTTCGCAGCGTCCGACCTCGAGAAGAAACTCACCGACAACCTCAATGAGCTGCGGAAGCAGCTCGCGGCGCTCGAGCAGGAGAAGACCGCACTCGCCGAGGAACAGGCCCGCATAGAAGCAAGCAAGACCGAGATCGGCGCGACCATCTCCGACCTGACCGACCAGCTCACGGAACTTGCCGAGCGGGAAGCGTCTCTGCTCGACGAGAAGACCAACCTCGACTTGTGCATGAACGTGACGCTCGAACAGCTCAGCGTTACACAACAGCTTGTGGAAGAACTGAACGTCCAAATCGCCCAGCGGACCCGGGAACTGCTGGACGCGGAGGAACAGGAAGCCGCGCAGTACGCCCTGTTTAAGACCCGTTTACGGGCGATGTACGAGAACGAGAGCGTCTCGGAGATCGAGATGATCTTCAGCGCGTCGAGCCTGACGGAAGTGTACGTGCGTCTGGAGGCGATGAGTGACATCGCCAGGCATGACCGCGCGGTGATGAAGCGCCTGGCGGAGATGCGCGCGTACATAGCGGAGCTGAAGGCAGGACTGGAGGCCGATCGTGCGGAGGCACGCGCGGCGGAGGATAACCTGCTGAGGTATGAGGCGGAGCTGAGCGAACAGACCGAGTTGCTGTCAAAGCTGCTGCTGCGTCTCAATGAGGAGTCGGAGGAGAGCATCGCGGCGCTCGAGGACGCGGAAGCGCTGGAAGCGCTGTTTGAGCTGGAGTTTCAGGCAAAGCTCGCAGAGATCGCGGCCAAGGAACTTGAGATCGCGGCGGCGCAGACGGATGTCCAGAAGACGTCGGAGGCGATCACGGCGGAAAAGGCTGCGGAAACCGCCCGGCAAGCCGCAAGGGCCGCGCGCGCTGCCGCTGAGGCAGCTGCCGCGAAGGCAAAGGAGGCTGCCGCGAAAGCCGCGAAGGAGGCTGCCGCGAAAGCCGCTGCTGCCGCCGCTGCCGCCAAAACCACTGCAAATTCCGGCGGCTCATCCGGCTCGTCCGGCTCATCCGGTTCATCGGCATCCGTCGGAAAGCTGACCTGGCCGTGTCCGGGCTATACGAGCATCTCGTCATATTACGGTATGCGTACGAATCCCGTGACGGGCGTGTATAGGCTGCACAACGGCATCGACATTCCCGCGCCGAAGAATGCGAAGATTGTTGCGGCCGCAGCGGGCAAGGTGACCCTCGTTACATTCTCCAAGGCTTACGGCAACTACGTTGTCGTCACGCACTCCGGCGGCATGCAGACACTCTATGCGCATATGACCACCGCAACCGTTTCCGAAGGAGATCAGGTCTCGGCAGGTCAGCAGATCGGTAAGATCGGCACCACCGGCAATTCCACCGGCTACCACCTGCACTTTACGATCATGATCAACGGCTCGTCGGTCAACCCGCTTAAGTACCTGGGCTGATCTTCCACCTTAAAATTATCAGGCGCCCCGGATGATAACGCGGGCGCCTTTGTATTGCGAGGCTCTTGCTATGAAACGTTATACATTAGGCACGCTCATCGCCGCGATTCTTCTGACCGCGGTCAGCGTCTTCAACATCTCCTATGTCCTCATCTGGAACGCCTTTGACAGTCGCCTCAGCGCACTGAATGACCGCGAGGCTGAGTACGCCAAGCTCAACGAAATCCGCGCGTACCTCGACGAATACTACATCCTCGACACGGACTCCGCGTCGCTGACGGAGGGCGCTGCCGCCGGGATGGTCAATACGCTGCCGGACGGCTGGTCATACTACCAGAGCGCGGACGAGTACGCCGCCTATACCAATACCACAGCCGACGACTATACCGGCATCGGCGTGACGGCGTACTATGACAAGGCTGCGGGAGGCATGCGCATCACGGAGGTGTACGCAGAGTCTCCGGCACAGCAGGCCGGGATACGCTTTTTCGACATCATCACCGCTGTCAACGGCCGCAGTACGCTGGAGCTCGGCAACGAGGCGTCCGTCAGCGCGATCCGCGGAGAGTCCGGAACCGACGTCGAGCTGACCGTCTTCCGTCCGTCATCCGGTGAAACGCTGACGTTCACCGTCACGCGCGGGGAGATTACCGAACGCGAGCTGCAGTATGAGCTTCTGGACGGCGGCGTGGGATATATCCGCATCGCGAAGTTCTCCGAGGGTGTGGATATGCAGTTCGAGGGTGCGGTGAAGTCGCTGATGTCGCAGGGAGCTAAGTCGCTGTTGTTTGACGTGCGGTTCAATCCCGGCGGACGAATGGACGTACTGGCAAATATGCTCGACCTGCTGCTGCCGAAAGGGACGCTCATCCGGTGGGAGGATAAAAAAGGAAAGGCCGGATCGATGAGCTCGGACGCCGCGCATATCGAGCTGCCGATGGCGGTGCTGGCGCATGAGTACAGCTACAGTGCGGCGGAGTTCTTCGCGGCGGCGCTGCAGGAGTATGAGGCAGCGGTCGTCGTCGGGACGCAGACGATGGGAAAGTGCTACGCGCAGACGACGTATGTGATGTCGGATGGGTCGGCGATTGCGATCTCAACGCTCGAGTATACGACGCCGGGCGGGAAGAATCTTGCGCAGACGGGTGTGACGCCGGATTATAAGCTGGCGCTGAGCTATGAAGAGACGGTGAACTTTTGGACGCTGGGCTTTGAGGAAGACCCGCAGATTCAGAAAGCAATCGAGCTGCTGCGCTAACGCGCTCCGCGTCCAAACTCCCGTAAAGAGGAGATTCCTGCGGAATCTCCCAAAAGCTTTTTGCTTCTTTTTCGAGAAAAAGAAGCGCATCCAAACCCCCGTACGTATCCCCGCGAAAACCCAGCCGCTTTCCCCGGGTCGGCATCCGCAGTCTTTGTGCGGGATCCGGGGAAAGCGGCTGTCGTATCCACGTGCAGTATCGGCTGCGCAGAGACGAAATACCGGGAGAAGTTATCGCAAAAAGCACAGAATCCCCTTGCATCTGACATGCGTGTATGTTAGAATAAATAAGGTATACTGAAGACGGGAGGCAACAGGGGCATCCATGAACATATTGGTATTCATCAAGCAGGTGCCGGATACAACAAGTGTGGAAGTGGACCCGGTAACCGGAGTGCTTAAGCGTGACGGCGTGGCATCAAAACTGAACCCGTACGACCTGTTTGCGCTGGAACAGGCGCTGACACTACGGGGCGACGGCAGCGTGCATGTACTGACGATGGGTCCGCCGCAGGCTGAGCAGGCAGTTCGCGAAGCCATCTATATGGGTGCGGACGGCGGCACCATCCTCTCCGACCGGAAGTTCGCCGGTGCGGATGTCCTCGCGACGTCAATGACCCTCGCCGCGGGCGTCCGTCGGCTCGGGAGCTATGACCTCATCCTCTGCGGCAAACAGACCACCGACGGCGATACCGCCCAGGTCGGTCCCGAGACCGCCGAACACCTGGGCATCCCCCACGCCGCCAACGTCCTCGAAATCACCGACCTCTCAGACGGCCATGTCACCGTGCGCGTCAATATGGACGAGAGTATCGAGACGCTCCGTCTGCCGCTTCCGTGTCTGCTGACAATGGACAAAGATGTCAATACGCCGCGCCTTCCGTCGTATAAACGCAAGCTCGCCGGTACCGGGACGGTCGACATCCTCTCGCTCAAAGACTTCGATGACCGCGACGAGACCCGTTACGGGCTGTCCGGCTCGCCGACTCAGGTCGAGCGTGTTTTTCCGCCGGAAAACCATACCGAACAGGTCGTCTGGGACGGCGAACACCTCGGCGAACGGCTCTATGACTACCTGAAAGAACGCAAGTTCGTGCGAGGAGGCATGTGAAGATGGCGCATATCGCAATCCATGCAGATAAAATGACACTTGCGGAGAAGGACGCGCTCATCCGTATCTGCCCGTTCTCTGCAATCAGGCACGAAGGCGATACACTCACGATCAACGCCGGCTGCAAGATGTGCAGGCTGTGCGTGAAAAAGTACCCGCAGTTCGTGCAGCTCGTCGAGGAATCCGTGCAGGGCGTCGATAAATCTCTGTGGCAAGGCGTGGCTGTCTATGCACAGCTCACCGAGCGCGGCGTCCATCCGGTCACCACGGAGCTTTTAGGGAAAGCGAAAGAGCTCGCCGGCGTCATCCGGCAGCCGGTATACGCCGTGCTGCCCGGACATCCGACCGATGCCGCCGCACGGGAGTGTCTGCGCTACGGTGCCGACCGTGTATACGTCTACGACGACACATGCCTGCAGAACTTCGCCGTCGACCGCTATACCGCGTGCCTGGAGGACTTCATCACGCGGGTGAAGCCGTGCGCACTGCTTTTCGGCGCGACATCCCCCGGACGTTCACTCGCACCGCGTGTCGCAGCCCGCTTCCGTACCGGTCTGACCGCCGACTGCACCAAGCTGGAGATGCGCGAGAATACCGACCTTGTACAGATCCGTCCGGCGTTCGGCGGCAACATCATGGCACAGATCGTCACCACCCGCACGCGTCCGCAGCTCTGTACCGTGCGGTATAAGATATTCACCGCACAGACGCCCGACGACCACCCGAAAGGCGTGATCGTCCCGATGGCGCTGCCGGACGGCGCAAGAGCCGGCGACATCGAAGTCCTTCATGTCAAACGCAAACCGCGTGAGGTCGACATCGCCGAGGCTGAGGTAATCGTCGCAGCGGGACGCGGGGTCAAGAATCAGCGTGACCTGGCGATGCTCGAGGAGCTGGCGGAAGCTCTCGGCGGGATGCTCGCCGGAACGCGTCCGATGATCGAGGCGGGCTGGCTCGATCCGCGCCGGCAGATCGGGCTGTCCGGGAGAACCGTACGGCCGAAACTCATCATCACCTGCGGTGTGTCCGGTTCGGTGCAGTTTGCCGCCGGAATGCGCGCGTCGGATACGATCATCGCGATCAACACCGATCCGAACGCGTCAATCATGAGCCTCGCGCATGTGGGCATCGTCGGGGATTTGTACGAGATTGTCCCCGCGCTGCTGAAAAAGATTCGGGAAGGAGGCGGGCTGGATGTATAAAACCGTGACGCCGGAGGACTGCGCATACTTCAAAAGTATCGCGCCGGGCCGCGTGTGGGTAGGAGACGAGATCGCCGAGGACTACCATCACGACGAGCTGGGCGGCATCACCCGCGCACCCGACGTCCGCATACAGGTGCTGTCGACCGAGGAGGTCTCGGCGATCCTCGCGTACTGCAACCGGGAACGCATCCCGGTGGTTGTACGCGGGTCGGGAACCGGGCTCGTCGGCGCGGCAGTCGCGCTCGAGGGCGGCGTGATGCTCGATACGACGGCGATGAACCGCATCCTCGAACTCGACCCGGACAACCTGACCGTGACGGTCGAGCCGGGCGTGCTGCTGATGGAGCTTGCGGCGTATGTCGAAGGAAAGGGGTTCTTCTATCCGCCCGACCCCGGCGAGAAATCCGCGACGATCGGCGGGAATATCTCGACGAACGCCGGCGGAATGCGCGCGGTGAAGTACGGCGTGACACGCGACTATGTGCGCGGCCTGACCGCCGTGCTGCCGGACGGCACGGTGCTGGAGCTTGGGGGCAAGGTTGTCAAGAACAGCTCCGGGTATGACCTCAAACATTTACTGATCGGCAGCGAGGGGACGCTCGCGGTGATCACGCGGGCAGTGCTGAAACTGCTGCCGCTGCCGTCGCGGGTCGTGAGCCTGCTGATTCCGTTCCCGTCGATCGAAGCTGCGATCGGGACGGTGCCGGAGATCGTGCGCAGCAAGACCGCACCGACCGCCATCGAGTTCATGGAGCGTGAGACGATCCTGTTCGCCGAGAGCTATCTGGGCAAGAAGTTCCCCGACCGCGCAAGTCCCGCGTATCTGCTGTTGACGTTCGACGGCGAAAGCGCGGAGGAGCTGGAGCGTCAGTGCGAGACGGCGGCGAAGCTGTGCCTGTCGCCCGAACGCGGCGCGCTCGATGTGCTGATTGTCGATACAAAGGAACGAAGGGACAGCGTCTGGGGTGCGCGCGGAACGTTCCTCGAAGCCATCCGTGCATCGACCACCGAGATGGACGAGTGCGATGTCGTTGTCCCGCGCGACCGGGTCGCGGAGTTTGTGCTCTATACGCATGAGGTCGCGCGGCTCACCGGACTGCGCATCCCGTCTTTCGGCCATGCCGGGGACGGCAACCTGCACGTCTACCTGTGCCGCGATGAGATGCCCGAAGACGCGTGGAAAGAGGCGCTCGCCGAAGGGTTCCGGCTACTCTACACAAAGGCAGCGGCGCTCGCAGGTCAGGTCTCCGGTGAGCATGGCATCGGCTACGCCAAACGGAAGTACCTCGCAAGTCAGCATCCCGCGCAGGTCTCTTTGATGCGTAAAATTAAGGCGGTGTTCGATCCGCACAACATCCTCAATCCAGGAAAGGTGGTATAATCATGAAGACCGTACCAAAGATCGATATCCACGTTCATACCACACCCGAGGCGCTCATCCACCGTTCTGACGGCAGTACGTATGCCACCCCGCGTGAGCTGCGGCAAATGTACGATCAGATCGGTGTCGAACGCGCGCTGCTGCTGCCGTCGATCCATGAGCTGTCGATGCGTGAGACACGCGACCTTGTGCGCAGCAACCCCGACGTCTTCGGCTGGTGGTTCATGAACCTGTCGCCGCGTCAGCTCAACTCCGACCCGGACGCCGATTTCTCGCGCATCTTCCGTGAGCTGATGGCGCACGGTGCGCGCGGCATCGGCGAAGTCTGCGAGAACATGTACTTCGACGACCCGCTGATGCTCAATTTCTTCCGCCACGCCGAAAAGTGCGGTCTGCCGCTCACCTTCCACATCGGCAATATGGGGAAGGATTACGGCATCGTCGACGAGTTGGGACTGCCGCGTCTGGAGAAGGTGCTCGGGATGTTCCCGCGCCTGATTTTCCTCGGACACTCACAGAAGTTCTGGGCAGAAATCGGCGCCTGCGACGAAGAATCACGCAAGGGTTACCCGAAGGGTAAGGTTATCCCCGGACGCTTGGTGGAGCTGATGCGCAAGTATCCGAACCTCCACGGCGACCTGAGCGCCGGTTCCGGCTGCAACGCAATCATGCGCGACCCGGACTTCGGCTACACGTTCCTCGAGGAGTTCCAGGACCGTCTCTATTACGGCACCGATATCTGCGACCCGCGCAACATCACCAACCCGATGCTGCGGCTCTCGGGGTTCCTGGACGACGCGATGCAGACCGGGAAAATCAGCTATGCGGCATACGAGAAAATTTCACGCGGAAACGCGCTGAACCTGCTTGAGAAATAGAATATGCCGGAAAAAATCACATTTGCACCGCCGGAGTCGGGTATCTTCACGCCCGACGTCCCGGTGGAACCGCTGCCGTTTCTCCGCAACGTCCCGATCAACGGCTACCGCGGCTATCTGCGTCCGACGGACGATGCGGACGCCGTCGCACGGGGAAAGCTATGCGCGGAGGAAATACGCAGGAACTTCATCGCGGACTTCGAGCGCAGTGACGCCTACTGCTTACGCAACCGTGAGACAAATCCCGACCGGATGGTGCATGTCTCCACCTTCACGCGGCTGAACGGGATCATCTACATGACCTACTACGCCAATATCGGCGACGGCGGCGAACGTCCGGAGAGTCAGGCGGCGCGCTTTGCTTTCTGCCCCGAGGACAACACCGACGACCTCACCGTCGTTGATCTGCAGAAGGTCGGTGACACACTCGACGGGGAGCCGATCCGGCTTGTGTACGACACAATCCTGATGCGCAGGGATGAGCGCGAAATCTACCTGATGTGGACGGCGGCGACGTCGCAGTACTACCGCTTCTACCGCGTCTACGACATCGCGGCGAAGACGATGGGTCCGGTGCGCGTCAACCGCTTCAAGGTGGGTGACATCGTCAACGACTTCTCACTGTCCGGGATGCACAGCGCGTTGAGCGCAAACGGCATCCCGATGCGCAGGACCGGCGTGGACATCGGCATCATGCAGAAGGTCACCGAACGCGTCGAGGACGGCGTGACCTGGTACTACACCGGCGCATACTCGTGGTACTTCAACTGCATCATCAAATCCCGCGACTTCGTGACCTGGGAGTATGTCGCAGCGCCGGACTTCCCGTGCTTCTCGCTGTGGGAGAACGCCGTCTACGTGCTCGGCAGCCGCGTCTTCTATTTCGTACGTCAGGACGACTGCCGGCAGGGGTTCCTCACCTGTTACGACCTTGAGGCAAAGATCTGGAGCACGCCCTGTCTCATCGAGGACTCTCAGTCACGCGCGGATTTCATCGTCTACCGTGACCATCTGTACCTCATCCACTCGCCGCGCAACCGTGAAGGATTCGGCATCGTACGCGTCGACACGGAAGACATCAGCCGCAGCGTGCCGGTGCTCGTGGCGGATATGGGCAGCAGCCTGTTCTATCCGTTCACGCGGGTGTATGGGGACGAGGTGTATATCTCTTACACCGTCGCACGGCAGCATATCCGGCTGTCCAAGTTCCGTCTGAACGATTATCTCATGTAAAGCAATGCCCCCGGAATCCATCACGGATACCGGGGGCATTGGATACGCCGTTTACCTCCCGCCGAGGGCAGCAGTTTTATTGGGGCTGGAACGTCCTTCGATTATCGGCGCGCGGCGTTCGATCGCGGCCAGGGCAATCTCGACGTCCTCGTGTACCTCAGCCGGCGTGAACGCGCCGAGCGTCACCATATCCTGCGGGCGAATCGTCGCAAACGAGAACGTGATGCCGACGAACGGCGAGCAGCGGCCCGCCGCCATGCTCTTGATTGTCATGACCGGTTTCTTCGCGTTCCAGATCACCTTGTGGATGTACTCGATCTCCACCTGCATCAGGAAGCCCATGCAGTTGTAGATCTGCACATACGTCTCGACGTCGTAGCCGTTGGCGTCGGAGTAGAGGATCAGCTCCGGCATATGCGCGGACATGCCGGGGATCATCCCGTTCTCGCGGATCATATAGAGATAGTCCGGCAGACGGTCCATCGTACCGTGCAGCTTCGATACCAGCCGCTCGGCACTCCCGTGGTGCGGAAAGCAGAAGGTGCAGCCGTCACGCTTCGCCTCCTCGATGACCTTCCGGGCACTCGCACGGCCCTCGGCGGAATCGGTTACATCGAGACCGGGCGTGGCAATCAGCGTGATTTTTTTGCCCGTGCGGTCTTCGGCGATCTTCACACCCTCCAGCAGCGTCGTGTTGCCGACGATCGGCGCCATCAGCGCGTCAATGTCGTAGGTGAGGTACGCCTCAAGTATATCGGCAATGCGCTCCGGGTCGGCGTAGCGCTCACGGATCAGCGCGTCAGCGGATGAGGTCGTATGACTGTAGCCCAGAAGCCAGTTCGTGCCGATCAGCAGACGCGGCAGCGATACGCCGCCGACCATCGTACGCGGAAAAGATGCCATAATCGTATCCTCCAACACCAAAATTGTACAATACAGACCGGAATGTGACTTATTTTATAAACAGTCCGCTTTCTGCATAAGAAAATACGCTATACTAAGCCCAGCACCGCGTGAGACTCTGTTCCCGCGCGGTCTTTTGCTGAAATGCCTGTTACGGTACCAGCAGCGTCTTGATGTTGCGTCCCGCGCGGATATCGGCGAAGGCGTCGTTGACCTTTTCGACCGGGTAGCGTGTTGTGATCGACAGCAGCTTATTGGCAAACGCCGGGCGCTTTTGCAAAAATCCCAGGTACGCGCGGATGTCGTCCATCGCGTATTGCGACGAACCGATGATGCGCAGCGCCTTGAACGTGATGACCTCCGGCGACACCGGTACGCCGCCCGAAATGCTGTACTGCCCCGGGACGAGGTAGACACCCCGGTTTCTGAGCAGATCCAGCCCCTGCGCAAACGCCGACGGATTGCCCGACGCCTCGAACACAACATCCGCGCCGTAACCGTCACTCGTCGCGGTAATGTCGGCCTTCAGCGTCTCCCACGGCGTACGGTCAAGGCCATAGCAGACGTCCACGCCGAAGTCCTTCGCGAGTGCCGCGCGGCTTTCGACGGTGCGGCCGGTGATCGCGAAGACATGCGGGATGCCCAGTGCCTTGAGGTACGCGGCAGCGAACATCCCGACCGGCCCGAGCCCCTGTACCACCGCGACACGCGCATGTTCGACCCCGCAGTTCGCCTGAGCCGCCAACGCGAACGCGTGCAGCGCGGTCGGACCCGCACACGCGAATACCGCTGCCGCCACAGGGTCAATGCTGTCGGGTATCTTCACAAGGTTGGAGAGAGGGCTGAAGTTGTACTGCGCGTAGCCGCCGTGGAAATAGGGCGGCATGTTGGGGTCGCCGGCGTTCGTGACGCCCATGCGGACGCAGTTGGCATCGTCGCCGCTTTTGCACAGCATGCACTTGCCGCACGGCGACGCGATCGTCGCGATCACCGCGTCGCCGACATCCAATCCGTACGCACGCGCGTCATCAGCCGCGTCGATGACGCCGACGAACTCATGCCCGATGATCTGCTCACCGTCGCCACCGAGCGTCCCGTCGTGGATGTGGACGTCCGTACCGCAGACGCCCGACGCCAGCAGCTTCAGCCGCGCCATCCCGCGCTCCGGCTCCACAACCGGGTACTCCCGGATTTCGAAGGGCTTCTTATGTCCCATATAGACCGCAGCAATCGCTTTTTTCATCGTTTCTATCCTCCGTTACAGCAATGTTTTGATGATCTCCCACGCGAGGTCGGCATAAATCCGGTGACCGACGGGGCCGGGGTGCCAGTTGTCCTCGTAGTTTCCGGGTACCGCCGCAAGTCCCGCATGCGCGTCGGCGATCGGGACGTCAAGCGCACGCATCACCCGCAGCGATTCCGTTATGTAGTCCTCGAAGTCATACCCGCCGCGCATCCGGTCGCCCAGAATCGGCTCGACACTGAGGAATACCGGCTGCGCGCCGATCTCCCGCACGCGCGCCGCATACTCCGCAAGCAGTTCACCGTAGCGGACAGGCCCCTCGCCGGTCAGCCAGTCGTTGATCGTGTGCCCCTGCATCAGCACGACTGCCGGACGCAGTACCGTGACATAGCGATCGAAGTAGTCGGCGAGATACTTCCCCACCGGGCAGCTCCCGACGCCGCAGTTGACGACGGCGTGCGAGCCGGCGTAGACCTCTGCGCCGTACGGCACCGTGCCGGAGACCGTGAGCGTGTGCAGCCCCGGTGTACAGGGCAGCGCAATAAGGTTATAGGGGTTTGAAAAGCTGGATGACTGCAGCTCCCCCTCCCACACAGCCGCGCCGTCGATGTAGACCCGCGCTATGCAGGGCTTGGGCGTATAGCGAAACTGCAGCCGCACCAGACTTCCTTCAAACGGCAAGCCGTCGGAAAGCTGCGTGGGGTCGAGGTTATAAGCCGCCGATCCGGTGGCATCCCGCAGATGTGCGCGCAGCAGTCCCGCGTAGGTCGGCAGCTCCAAAGGCAGCATCCGATGCTCGCCCGCGACGACCGGAGGCTCCCACGCGGAGTAGTATGCCTTCACACCCTCCGCGCCCTGTCCCCAGGTGTGTGAGTCTCCGGTGCACGCGATGATCTTCATCTTACTCATGCTCCGTTCTCTTCAGGATATCCTCCTGCACCGCCCTGGACAGCTGTGTGTAAAACATCGAGAACCCCGACACGCGTACAACCAGCCCCGTGTACTTCTCCGGGTGCTCCATCGCGTCCTTCAGCACCTCCCGCGAGACGGCATTTATCTGAATCTCCTGTCCGCGCTTCTGGAAGTACGTCAGGATCAGCGCCAGCAGCTTCTGACGCAGTGCCGGGTCGGAAAACATCACCGGGCTGTATTTCTGATTGAGCACCGTCCCGCACGACACGAGCGTGTAGTCAGGTTTCGTACACGACGCGACAACTGCCGTGGGGCCGGAGCGGTCCTGACCGTGCATCGGGGATGCGGCGTCGGAGAGCGGCTGTCCGGCGTGACGTCCGTCCGGCGTCGCGGCGACGTCCTTGCCCGCCGGGATGTTGTTCACGTTCGATGCGATCGCCGTATAGTACGCGCCGCCGTCCCGGGTACGGTGGTTTCGGAACACCCGCTCGCTCACCTCGACGAACCAGACGGCGTATTTATCCACAAAATCGTCGTCGTTGCCGTATTTCGGGCAGCTGAGCAGGTACCGCTGCAGGGCGTCGTAACCGTTGAAGTCCGCCGCGAGCGCATCCCGTAAACCTTCGAGCGTAATGATTTTATCCACGTAGACGGCTTTCTCAATCGCTGCGAGCGAGTCCGCGACAGTCGCAATGCCCATGCAGCCGGCGCCGTGTACCGACGGGTACAGCGCGCCGCCGTCGTTGATGTCAAGACCCCGCTCCACGCAATCTTCGCACAGGCACGACAGGAACGGCTGAACAAAGTGCGCACGGTTGTAGCGGTCGTTTTCGTTGTCAAAGAGCCGTACATATTCGTCGGCGGCGTAGGCAAGCTGCTTCTCATACGCCGCGACGAACTTCTCCATCGTGTCGAGCTTATCGAGCGCGCCGGTGTCGACGCCGATGTCGCGGCCGTTGAGCATCGAGACCCCGCGCGTCAGCACGGCCTCCAGATACATCGGCGTGTTCCATCGGCCGTCCGACCACGGCGGCTGCTTGCCGGGGATGAAGTTCTCGATGCAGCCGACCATGCAGTAGTCCCGCGCGTCCTCGAGCGTGTAGCCATGGCGGTGCAGCGCCGGGATGTTCACCTCGTCGTTCATCAATGCCGGGTACCCCAGACCCGTGCCGATTACCTTCAGGCACTCGTCGACGAAGTGCGGATCGATGCCGTCGTGCAGCCGCGCCGAGAGGTTCGGACCGGGGATGTTGCAGTCGCGCACGGCTTCCAGGAGCGCATAGGAAAGCTCGTTGACCGCGTCGTCACCCTCGCGCGTCACGCCGCCGATCGCGATGTTGCACACATTGTCGCCCCCGAACAAGAAACTCTCACCGAGCTTGATGAGCGTCGCGCGCAGCAGTTTCACCGCACCCGCGTAGTCGAGTTCTCCTCGCTCCACGTCGCGCTTATAATAGGGAAGCAGGTACTGATCCATCCGTCCGAACGCCATCGCATAGCGCTGCTCATAGTAGAACGCCGTATGAGTCATCCACACAAGCTGCAGCGCCTGACGGAAGGTCTCGGGAGGCTTGGCCGCGAGATGCCGCAGGTCACGCGCAATCGTATCCATTCTTGTGCGCAGCTGCGCGTCGCCCTGCTTTGCGTCGCACGCGTCGGCGTACTTCAGGAGCATCGCCCGGAAGCCCTCCATCGCCGCACGGCAGCCGTGAAGAAAGTCGCGCTTCTTCGGATAGTCCGCGTCGGTACGGTGTACGGCGAGGGAGCGATCGATGTCGGAGACGGTGCCCGCAACGCCGCGCTTGAGAAAGACCGTATAGGACGGGGCATAGTGGTCGCCGTTTTGACGGAACGGGTTGCGGCCGAAGGAGTCGCAGAAGCGTACCGCCTGATCCAGCCGCGTCTGAGGAATGGAGTCGTCGATGCGTCCGCGCGCGGAACCGGCGATGAGGTCGTTGTCGTAGACGTGCGCCCGGGGACCCGTCATGCGCGCGGCGGCGGCATATCCTTTCGCTACGGCGATCGGGTCATTCAGATGAGCGCGGTAAGCCAGGTACGCGTGATAGTCCTCCGTCGGACGTTCACGGTCGGCGGTTTTTGCAAATACGGCGGTCTTCAATGCACTGAAGTCTGTCATAAACAAATCCTCCCTCATGGTTCGGATGTGTGTCAACGGTTCAGTTTTATTATAAACGACACGCGGTGTTTTTGCAAGCGTTCCGGCTAAAATATTCTTACGAAATCCCTTCCGCGGTACTTGCAAAAGCGTATGATATGTGGTAAACTATTTAGAAAATCTGTTATCTCCGGGGAGGACGTTATGATAGCATTACTGTCCCGTTTATTCATAAAAGATCATGAGAATACCTCAGACCCCGCTGTACGCCGCGCGTACGGCTATTTATGCGGCATGATGGGCATCGCATTCAACGTGCTGCTGTGCGTCGCAAAGCTGCTGGTCGGCTCTCTGACCGGCTCCATCGCCATCACTGCCGACGGTTTCAACAACCTCTCGGATGCCGGGTCTTCAATCGTGACGCTTCTGGGCTTCCGGATCGCGAGCCAGCGTCCCGACCCCGCGCATCCGTTCGGCCACGGACGCTTTGAGTACATTTCCGGCCTGGTCGTCGCGTTCCTCATCCTGATCATGGGCTTCAATCTGTTCACCGAGAGCATCAGGAAGCTGGTGTTTCCGGAAGATGTGGAGTTTTCGTATGCGGCGGTGTCGGTACTCGCGGTGTCCATCGCGGTGAAGCTATACATGTTCCTGTATAACCGGGCGGTCGGGAAGCGCATCGACTCTGCTGCTATGATCGCGACGGCCACCGACTCGATCTCCGACGTCGTGGCGACGACGGTCGTGCTCATCTCGACGGTTGTCGGGAAGCTGACAGGTCTGCGCATTGACGCGTGGGGCGGGCTTGCGGTCGCAGGGTTCATCCTCTACTCGGGCTACAGTGCCGCGCGTGACACGATCAGTCCGCTGCTCGGTCAGGCGCCCGATCCGGAGCTGGTTGCGAAAATACGCGAGACGGTACTCGCTCACCCCGAAGTCGCAGGGATGCACGACCTCATCATCCACAACTACGGTCCCGGCCGCATGATGGTCTCCCTCCACGCCGAAGTGCCTGCTCACGCCGACCTGCTTCAGATGCACGATGTCATCGATCTCATCGAGCAGCAGCTGCGCGACTCCTGCGGCTGCGATGCAGTCGTCCATATGGATCCCATCGTCACCGACGACGCCGTCACCGCCCGTACCTTCGTCACCCTCGTGCGCATTGTCACCGGCGTCGATGAACGACTCAGCCTCCATGACTTTCGCATGGTCGCCGGCCCCACTCATACCAACCTCATCTTCGACGTCGTCGTCCCCCACCGTTTTAATATGACCGACAACGAACTGCGGCATGTGCTGAGCGAGCGCGTCAAAGCCCACGATAAAACCTGGAACGCCGTTATCAACATCGACCGCAGCTACCTGTGATGCGAGGATGCCGCAGTAACGGAACCCCACGGGGATCGTTCCCTACGGGAATCGAAATCTATACGCTTTGCCCATTGCAATCCGGCGGTATGTCTGCTATAATGATTCGATAACACCAACAAAAGGAGGTTTTCGGGAGCATGCTGCTCAAGGCGCTGGAAATGACCGGCTTTAAATCGTTCCCGGATCTCCTGCGCGTGGACTTCCATCCGGGCGTCACGGCGATCGTTGGACCGAACGGGGCAGGGAAATCCAACATCTCCGATGCCATCCGCTGGGTGCTCGGGGAACAGTCTGCAAAGTCTCTGCGCGGCGGAAAGATGGAGGACGTCATTTTCGCCGGTGCCGAGTCGCGCAAAAGGATGGGTTACGCCGAAGTCTCCCTCACGCTCGACAATACCTCCGGTATGCTCAAGACCGACTACGCCGAGGTCACCGTCACCCGCCGCTACTACCGTTCCGGCGAGAGCGAATATTTCCTCAATAAGAAAGCCGTCCGCCTCAAGGACATCAACGAGCTGTTCATGGACACCGGTATCGGCCGTGACGGGTACTCCGTCATCGGTCAGGGCCGCATCGACGAGATTCTCTCGGTCCGCGCCCAGGATCGGCGTGAGATTTTCGACGAGGCTGCCGGGATTACGAAGTACCGCTACCGAAAAGAGGAAGCCGAGAAGAAACTCTCGGCGGCGCAGGACAACCTCACGCGCATAGGAGACCTCATGCGCGTGATGGAGGAACGACTGGAGCCTCTTGAAAAGCAAGCTGAGAAGGAAAAGACCTACAACGCGCTGCGTGCCGAGCAGCGGAGTCTGGAGGTCGGGCTTTGGCTGCATGCACTGCAGGAAGCCGACGCGCAGTTCAGCCGTGTGAGCGAAGACCTTACGGGCATCTCCGACGAGCTGCAGTCGTGCGGGCAAGACCTTGCGGCGCTCGACGCGGCATCCGATACGCTGACGGAGAAGATGCGCGCGCTCGAGGGGCGTCAGGAAAATCTGCGCGAGCTGCAGACGACTCTCGCTGCAGAGGATGCCGCCGCCGAAGGGATCATCACGCTCAAGCGTACGGCGATCGAGCGCAACCTTCAGGAGACGGAACGCCTGAAGCATGAGAGCACCGACCTCGAACTCCGCGCGGAGATCACCGGAAAGCAGCTGGCCGAACAAAAGGCGGCGCTTGCCGAAAAGCGCGCGTCTTTGGAGATGTACACACAAAAGGAAATCTCTGCGGCGGAAGCGCTCGCACACGGAAAAGAACTGCGCACGGCGGCGGATTTGCGGCGTGAGGAGAACCGGAAGGAAGCGGAGGAGCTGCAGCTGCAGGATGCCGACGTGCGTGTGGCGATGACGTCGGCGGAGAGTACGGCGGCGGAACTGACCGCGCAGCTCAATGAAGTCGATACGGGAGAAAAGTCCCGCGAATCGGCGGCGCTCGACGCGAAGGCACAGCTCGACGCGCGGCACAAGGAGATGACGGACGGGCAGGAGGGCATCGAAAGCCTGCAGAATGTCCTTGCCGGATATGAGCGTCTCAGAGCATCGCGCGCGTCCGCTGAGGAAGCCGCGCGGGATGCCCATACAAAGCTGCGCATTCGGATGGGCGACCTCGAGAACCGCGCCCGGCTGCTGCGTGAACTCGAGCGCGATTACGAGGGTTACGCGAAGGCAACGCGCGCGGTCCTGCAGCGGCGCGACAATCTCGGCGGTATCCATGGGCCGGTGTCGAGCCTCATCCGCGTGGACGACGCATATGTCGCGGCGGTCGAGACGGCGCTGGGCTCGTCGGCAGGTCACATTGTCGTCGACCGTGAGGAAGACGCGCGGCGTGCGATCATGATGCTGAAATCCCGCAACGAGGGCCGCGCGACGTTCCTGCCGCTGTCGGCAATCCGCGGGACAGAGCTTTCAGAGCGCGAGGTCGGAGGACTGCCGGGCTTCATCGGCGTGATGAGCCGGCTGGTCGGCTGCGACGAAATCTACCGTGCGATTGTCCGCAACCTGATGGGACGCACGGTCGTCATCGACAACATCGACCACGCGATCGACGCAGCACGCAAGACCGGGCACCGCTACCGTCTGGTAACGCTGGACGGTCAGGTGCTGTCGCCGGGCGGCGCGATGACGGGAGGAAGTCTCGCGCGCAGCACGGGCGTGCTCTCGCGCGCAAATGAGCTGGCCCGCGTGGAGACGGAGCTTTCCGACTGCGCGAAAGAGCTGACACGTGCGTCGGAAGCCCTGAGCGAGGCGCAGAGAGAGAATGCCGCGCTTGCTTACCGTCTGGACGGTGCGCGTACGGAATTGACGGACGCAAAGGAAGCGCAGGCCGCACGCGTGATGGCGTACGACCGCGCGAAAGCCTTTTATGAAACGCTGACGGGCAGCTCCGAGAGCCGGGACGCGGCAAGGCAGGCTCTCGAAAACCGTCTGCGGACGGCAAAAGAGACCGTTGCCATGCATGACGCGCAGCGCGGGATTCTGCGTGAGCGTATGGAAGAAAACATACGTGAGGGAAACCGCCTCGAGCGGGAGTTTCTCAAAGCAAGCGCGTCGGAGCACGCAGCGTCGGAAGCATTGGAGACACTGCGGCGGGAGCGTGCGGCGATCGAAGGCTCGCTCGACGCGTCGCAGGCGGCAATCGCGCAGCTTGAAGCGCGGCTTACGGAGTTTGCGGAAGACCGGCTGCGGCGCGGCAAGAGCGTCGAGGATTTTGATATCGAGAATGCGGCGTTCGAGCGTGAGATTACGGCCGCGGAGAATACACGCAGAGAGCTTGCGGAGAAGATCTGCACGGCGAAGAAGTCGCTCGATGAGTTGCTCTTAAGGAAGCAGGAGGTCGAAGCGCTGCGGGTGGAGACCGAGCGGAAAAAAAGCGAGGTGCTGTTACGGCAGATGAACCTCGAGCGTGAGAAGGTGCGGCTGGAAAACCGTCAGGAAATGGCAAAAAAGACGCAGGATGACCTGACGGCACAGCTTTGGAACGAGTACGAGCTGACACGCGCGACGGCGATGGAGCAGGCGGAACCGCTTGATGACCTCGATGCAGCGAAGAATCGTGCCGACGCCATCCGCAAGCAGATCCGCGCGCTCGGAAACGTCTACACCGGCGCAATCGAGGAGTTTGCGCAGCTTTCCGAACGCTATACCTTTTATACCACGCAGCGCGACGATGCCGAAACCAGCTGTAAACAGCTCACGAATGTCATCGCCGAGC
This sequence comes from Clostridiales bacterium, assembly GCA_012800055.1. Lineage (GTDB taxonomy): Bacteria > Bacillota > Clostridia > Oscillospirales > QAMX01 > JAAZKA01. The sequence continues at coordinate 3,383 of JAAZKA010000131.1, read as the reverse complement.
TGCAAAAGCAGATGAGGAAACAGTTTTCCGAGCAGTTTGACATCATCAACCGCGCGTTCGGTGAGACGTTCAACGACATCTTCGGCGGCGGTACGGCACGTGTCGAGCTGGAGGATCCGTCGGACGTTCTGGCATCGGGTATCGAGATTAAGGTGCAGCTTCCGGGCAAGACGCTCAAGGTGCTGTCGCTGCTGTCCGGCGGTGAGCGCGCGTTTGTCGCGATCGCGCTGTTCTTCGCAATCCTGCGCGTACGGCCGTCGCCGTTCTGCATCCTCGACGAGATCGACGCGGCGCTCGACGACGTGAATGTCCAGCGGTTCGCGCGGTATCTGCGGAAGTTCACCGATCACACGCAGTTCATCGTCATCACGCACCGCCGCCATACGATGGAGGAGGCGGACATGCTCTACGGCGTCGCGATGCCGGTACAGGGCGTGTCGAAGCTGCTGGCGTTTGACGTCAAAGAAGCCGCCGACGCGATGGGACTGTAGGGCTGCCATGTTCCGCACTCACCGTTCTCTGATTATTACGGAGGTTACTATGGGATTTTTCGACAAAGTTAAGGCCGGTCTGACCAAGACCCGCAACGTGATTGCGGAGAAGCTTGACGCGATCGTGAAGGTCTTTCGTCCGGTGGACGAGGATCTGCTCGATGAGCTGGAGGAGGCGCTGATTCTCTCTGACCTCGGCGTCGACACGGCGACTGAGGCGGTCGAACGTCTGCGCGGACAGGTCAAGGCCGGACGTCTGAAAGAAGCGTCGCAGGTGCGTGAGGCGCTGGCCGACATCCTCTCGGAGATGGTCGGCGGCGGCTCGCCCGAGGACAGAGCCTTGAAGATCGGTACAAAACCGTCGGTCATCCTCGTCATCGGCGTCAACGGTTCCGGTAAAACGACCACCGTCGGGAAGCTTGCGCATAACCTCAAGGCCGACGGCAAAAGCGTACTGCTCGCGGCGGGCGATACGTTCCGAGCGGCGGCTGCCGACCAGCTCGAAATATGGGCCGGACGCGCAGGCGTCGATATCGTACGCCAGAACGAAGGAGCCGACCCCGCCGCCGTCGTCTACGACGCGCTGCAGGCCGCGAAGGCCCGCGGCACTGACGTTGTTCTCGTCGACACCGCCGGACGGCTGCAAAACAAGGTCAACCTGATGAAGGAGCTGGAGAAGATCAGCCGCGTGATCGACCGCGCGCTGCCCGGCTGCGACCGTGAGACGCTGCTCGTCCTCGACGGCACCACCGGTCAGAACGCGCTCAGCCAGGCAAGGGCGTTCTCCGAGACCTCCGGGATTACCGGCATCGTCCTCACCAAGCTCGACGGCACCGCGAAAGGCGGCGTCGTTATCGCCATCACCCACAGCATGGGCGTGCCGGTCAAGTACATCGGTGTCGGCGAAAAGATCGACGATCTTCTGCCGTTTGACCCACAGGAATTTGTCAAAGCACTGTTTTAGGAGGTACCCACAATGGCTCGTATTGACGGCCGTAAGTATAACGACCTGCGCCCGCTGACACTTACTCCCGGCTGCTCGCTCTACGCGGAAGGCTCCTGCCTCATCGAGCAGGGCAACACGCGCGTGTTCTGCACCGCGAGCGTCGAGGAGGGCGTCCCGTTTCACAAGAAAGGCTCCGGCGAGGGCTGGGTCACCGCCGAGTATTCGATGCTCCCGCGCGCAAACCGTACCCGCTCCCAGCGTGATATCTCCAGGCTCAAACTCGCCGGACGCTCCGCCGAGATCCAGCGGCTCATCGGACGCGCGCTCAGAAGCGTCATCGATCTTCGCGCACTCGGTGAGCTGACCATCACCGTCGACTGCGACGTACTGCAGGCCGACGGCGGCACCCGCTGCGCCTCCATCACCGGCGGATTCATCGCCCTCGCACTCGCCGGAAAGTTCCTGCGCGACGGCAAGTATCTGAAGAAGAACCCCGTCATCGACTACGTCGCGGCTTTGAGTACCGGCATCATCCCACTCGACGGCCGTGACAGCCCTATCCTCGATATGTGCTATGAGGAAGACTCCTCCGCGCTCGCAGATTTCAACCTCGTGATGACCGGCGCCGGCTCGTTCGTCGAGGTGCAGGGCACCGGCGAGGGACGTCCCTATACCGCCGACGAGTTCTCAAACGTGCTGCGTGTCACCACACCCGCGCTGCAGACAATCATCGGGCGGCAGAAGGAAATCGTCACATTGTGAAAAGGCTTAAGCTGATTACATGGGACGCGTGTAGCGCGTCGATATCAAAGAAATGACCGGGAAGGCGAACTGCGGATGATACAGACACTGATCCTCGCAAGCTCTAACGCGCACAAAGCGAAAGAGCTGACCGCGCTGCTCGACGGTATCCGCGTGATCCCGATGCGCGATGCCGGGCTTAACCTCGACATCGAGGAGACCGGCACGACCTTCGCCGAGAACGCCATGCTCAAGGCCCGAGCCGTTTTCGATGCGTCCGGACTTGCGAGCGTTGCGGACGATTCGGGGCTGGCGGTTGATGCGCTTGGCGGCAGACCCGGCATCTACTCTGCACGTTACGGCGGCGACGGCGCGACCGACGCCGACCGCTATAGGAAACTCCTGCGGGAACTTCATGAGGTTCCGGATGAGAAACGTACCGCGCGGTTCATCTGCGCGATGGCGTGCGTGCTCGACTGCGAGACGGCATTCGTCGTTGAAGGGACGTGCGAGGGTGTCATCCTCCGCGCACCCCGCGGGGAAAATGGCTTCGGCTATGACCCGGTGTTTCTCATCCCGGAGCGCGGGCTGACGCTCTCGGAGATGCCGCCGGAGGAAAAAAACCAAATTTCCCACCGCGCACGCGCATCTTTTTTCCTCCGTGAACGTCTAATATCCATGACCCGCGAGAATCGATAACCGGAAGGAATCAAAAATATGCTCACATCCAGACAACGCGCGTACCTGCGGGCACTTGCCAACCCTCTCGAGACGATTTTCCAGATCGGCAAAAGCGGCCTGAACGATCATCTCACCGTCCAGATCGGCGAGGCACTCGAGGCGCGCGAGATGGTCAAGGTTCATGTACTCGAGAGTGCGCTGCTCACGCCCCGGGAGGCCGCCGAACCCATTGCCGCCGCGCTGAACGCCGACATCGTCCAGACCATCGGCACCCGCTTCACGCTCTACCGCGAGAGCCGGACACTGCCCGTCGAGAAGCGCATCAGGCTGCCGAAATGAGCCGCGTCGGACTGCTCGGCGGTACCTTCAACCCGCCCCACAACGGTCACCTCCATGCCGCCGTCGAAACACGGCGCGCACTGCACCTCGACGCCGTGTGGTTTGTCCCCGACGCCATGCCGCCGCATAAGGCCCTTCCCATTGATACACCGTCGCCAGAAGAACGCCTGGCGATGACCCGGCTC
>JAAZKA010000130.1 GCA_012800055.1 Clostridiales bacterium | reverse complement strand
CGTTATAGGTTTTCAAAAGCCAATAACGTCGCGCCCTGTCTCTTGTTCCCGTGTCCCGCAGGAAAAATCTTTCCCGGGGGCTTCTTAACGTACGGCGGATTATGCGTACGGAAATTCAACGCATATGGTTGACAAGCCGCTGCGTCATATGGTATACTTTATATAGAAAACTGCATGCTGCCTGTATGATTAAACCTGACTCCCGTTGCCTGAAACCTGACAAATCAAAGGGGTAAACAAATGAAAATCAGCGATATTATCGCACGCGGCCGCGTGTCCTTCTCCTGTGAGATATTTCCGCCCAAGCAGGACGCCGATATCGCGCGCATCGATGAGGTGATCGACGGCGTCGCGGCGCTCGAACCGTCGTTCATCAGCGTTACATACGGTGCATCCGGATCGACCTCCAAGAACACAGCGATGATCTGCGAGAAAATCCTCGCGCGCGGTCAGACGCCCATCGCCCATATGACCTGCCTGTCCTCCACACGCGACGAGGTCAAGCGCTATACCGACCGGCTCGCGGAGATCGGCGTCGAGAACGTCCTCGCGCTCAGAGGCGACCGTCCGCAGGATAGACCTGAGCCGCTGCCAAATCAATACCGCTACGCGTCGGAACTGGTGAGAGAGCTATCGGCCGACGGACGCTTCTGCATCGGCGGTGCCTGTTACCCCGACGGTCATGTGGAAGCGCGCAATAAGGACGAGGATTTGGTTCACCTCAAAGAGAAGGTTGACGCCGGGTGCTCCTTCCTCACCACGCAGATGTTCTTCGACAACGATGTGTTCTATAGCTTCCTCTACCGTGCGCTCAGAAAAGATATCCGTGTGCCGGTCTTCGCAGGAATCATGCCCGTCACACGCGCGTCGCAGTTCTTGAGAAGCGTCGCCTACTCCGGCGCACCCATGCCGCCGAAGCTGCGGTCGATCCTCGACAAGTTCGGCGAACGTCCGGGAGCGCTGCGTCAGGCCGGGATCGCCTATGCCACCGAGCAGATTGTTGACCTCGTCGCGAACGGCTGCCAGGGGATCCACATCTATACGATGAACCGCCCGGAGATCGCCGCGGAGATTTTCAAAAACCTTTCGTTCATACGGAAAACAAAAATATAAAAAACTAACGCCCGGATTCTGCGCTATCTGAGCTGCGGCGCCTCCTGCCGCTGAGCCGAGAGCATCGGGAGCCGCCGACGGAGAAGTGCGGCGGCTGCGGAATGACAAACTGCGCGTACAGGAAGGAACAAACAATGGACTTTATGACCGCTTTCACACGTGACCGTCAGTTCTCCGACGGCGCGATGGGAACGATGCTGCAAGCGGCGGGGCTGCCGAACGGAGTTGCGCCGGAGACCTGGAACCTCACTCACCCAGACGCCGTCCGTGCGATACATGAGGCATACCGGAATGCCGGCTCGACAATCGCCGTGACGAACACATTCGGGGCATATGCGTATAAACTCGGGGATATCCCGGTCGAGGACGCGGTACACGCAGCGATACAGTGCGCGCGGGATGCCGGGAGTGTATATGTTGCGCTGGACGTTGGGCCGACAGGGAAGCTGCTCGAGCCGCTGGGTGAGCTGACGTTCGAGGACGCGGTGGCGGATTTTTCACGGGTGGTACGCGCAGGCAGCGGTGCCGACTGTGTGCTGATTGAGACCATGAGCGATCTGAGAGAGTGCCGCGCTGCGGTGATCGCTGCGAAGGAGAACTGTACACTGCCGGTGCTGGCGTCGCTGACATTCGATGAGAACGGACGGCTGATGAGCGGCGCGGACGTGGAGACGGTCGTCGCGGTGCTGACGGCGGCGGGTGCGGATGCGATCGGCGTGAACTGCGGCTTGGGACCGAAGCAGCTCCTGCCGGTCGTCAAACGAATGCACGCGTGCGCGGAGGTGCCGGTATTCGCAAACCCCAACGCAGGTCTGCCGGAGATGGTCGAGGGAAAGACGGTCTTCCCGCTGACGGCCGCGGCGTTTGCGAATGAAATGGCGGAGCTTGCGGTGTACTGCGTGGGACTGGGCGGCTGCTGCGGAACGGTGCCGGAGCACATCCGGATGCTGGTCGAGCGCTGCCGGGAGCTGCCGATCCCCGAGAGTGTCCCGCAGACAAAGGCGGTGATTGCGAGCGCATCGCGGACGTTTACCTTCGGGACGGTGCCGTGTTTGATCGGTGAGCGGTTAAATCCGACGGGAAAGCCGAAGCTGAAGGCGGCGCTGCGAGCTGGGAATATGGACTATCTGCAGCGGGAAGCACTCGCGCAGAGCGAGAAAGGTGTCCATGCGCTGGACGTCAACGTGGGTCTGCCCGGCATCGATGAAGGCGCGATGATGGAGAACGCCGTCCGCGCGGTGCAGAGTGTGTGTGAGCTGCCGCTGCAGATCGATACCAGCAGCCCGGAGGTAATGGCAAGGGGGCTGCGTGCGTACTGCGGAAAGGCGCTGATCAACAGCGTCAGCGGCAAGCGTGCGGTGATGGACGCGGTATTCCCGATTGCGAAGAAGTACGGCGGTGTGCTCATCGCGCTGACACTGGACGACAACGGTATCCCTGAGACGGTCGACGGACGTGTAGAGATCGCGCGTAAGATCGTGGAGGAAGGGGCAAAGTACGGCATCCCGTCGCGGGATATCATCATCGACCCGTTGGCAATGGCGGTCAGCGCGCAGCCGGACGCGGCGCAGGTCGCGCTCGAGACAATCCGGCGTGTGACGCGGGAGCTGGGCGTGGGAACAATCCTGGGTGTGTCGAACATCAGCTTCGGACTGCCGCAGCGGGACAACATCAACGCGGCGTTTTTCACGCTTGCACTGGACGCCGGGCTGACGGCGGGCATCATCAACCCCGGCTCCGATGCGATGCGTAAAGCGTACGCGAGCTTCCTTGTACTGCACGGTCTGGATAAGAACTGTGTGGCGTACATAGAGGCATACGCGGATGCGGAGGACATACCGGCTCAAAAAAAACCGGAGGCGCCGGGACTGCGTGACTGTATCATCAGAGGGCTGAAGGATGCGGCGGCGGAAGAAACACGCAAACGGTTGGATGCTGGAACTCCGCCGATGGAGATCGTCGACGGCGAGCTGATTCCGGCGCTCGATGAAGTCGGACGGTTGTACGAGACGGGCAAATCGTTCCTGCCGCAGCTTTTGATCAGCGCGGATGCGGCGAAGGCGGCGTTCACCGTGCTGCGCGAACGTATGGCGGCGTCGGGAGTTGCCGAGAAAACGCGCGGAACAATTGTGCTCGCGACGGTACACGGCGATATCCACGATATCGGCAAGAACATCGCCGCCAGCGTCCTGGAAAATTACCGCTTCGATGTGCGCGATCTGGGGAAGGATGTCCCGCCGGAGGAGATCGTCGCGGCGGTGGTGCGAGAAAACGTACAGCTGTGCGGACTTTCCGCACTGATGACGACGACGGTCACGGCGATGGAGGAGACGATCCGCGCGCTGCGAATCTCCGCGCCATGGTGCAAAATCATGGTCGGCGGCGCGGTGCTGACGGAGGACTACGCCAAAAAGATCGGCGCGGACTTCTACTGTGCCACCGCGATGGACGATGTACGATACGCGGAGGAAATTTTCGGATAACATGGGGGTAAAGGCTATGTTTCTGGATGTTCATGCGCATGTATACAGGTACCAGTATCCCACACCGAACGGCGTGGAGCTGTTTATCAGCCCCGCGCAGCTGAAAGAGACCTACGAGCGCATCGGGGTCGACCGTGCAGTGCTGCTGCCGATTGTCAGCTCGGAGGAGTACATGCCGCAGTCGGTCGGCGAGATCATCGACATTGCGAACGAGTCGGGCGGGAAGTGGATTCCCTTCTGCAACATCGACCCGCGCGTCTACTACAACAACTCGGACTCCCCGATCGGCATGCTGCTCGAGCACTACCGGAAGCTCGGCTGTCGGGGCATCGGTGAGGTAATGCCGAATCTGCCGTGGCGTGACCCGCGCTTTCAGAATCTGCTGCACCATGTGGAGATATCGGGCTTCCCGCTGATTTTTGATATGACCGGACGTCTTAACTCAGGCTACGGGATCTACGATGACCCCGGGATGCCGCAGCTTGAGTACAGCATTGCACGTCATCCGGGGCTGACGTTCGTCGGACACGGCCCTGCGTTCTGGGCGGAAATTGGCACACTGCGTGATCCGTCCGACCGCCACAGCTACCCGAAGTATGGTATCGACAAGGAGGGCCGCGTCGCGGAGATGCTGCGGACATATCCGAACCTATGGGTGGAGCTGTCGGCGGGGTCGGGGTACAACGCGATGACGCGCGACCTCGACTACACGGTGCAGTTCCTCAACGAGTTTCAAGACCGTGTGATGTTCGGGACGGATATATGCTATTACGGTCAGGAAATCAAAATCGGTGAGCTGCTGATTACACTGCGGGATGAAAAAAAGCTGTCGTGCGAGACCTTCGAGAAGATCGCGCACGGCAACGCGGAACGTTTATTGAAGCTGTAAGGAGGGTATATTCGATGCGTGTCATCATCATGACCGACCTTGAGGGAGTCGCGGGCGTGATCAACGCGGGCGACTGGATTTATCCGACAAGCAGGTATTATGAGGACGCGAGGGCACTGCTGACCGCTGAGGTCAACGCGGCGGTGGACGGCTTCGCGTGTGCGGGAGCCGAGAAGATCGTTGTGGAGGACGGCCACGGCCACGGTGCAATCAACTGTGCGCTTTTGGATGAACGCGCTGAGATGCAGCGCGGCTGGGGACGTCATCCGTATCCGTTTGGCGTCGATGACGGATTTGACGTGATGGCCTGGGTTGGGCAGCACCCGAAGGCCGGGACACTCTACGGCCACCTGTGCCATACCGGAAACTTTGGCGTAATTGACGTGAGCATCAACGGCGTGAGCGTCGGCGAGTTCGGCGAGTGTGCGTTCTGCGCATTGGAGTACGGAGTGACACCGATCTTCGGTTCCGGCGACCTCGCATTCACTAAGGAAGCCGAAGCATTGTTCCCCGGCATCGGGACAGTCGCAATTAAGCGCGGCGTGATGGACGTCGCGGGCGAGGAGCTGAACGCCGAACAGTACGAGCTGCACAACTCAGGCGCCATCCACCTCTCTCCCATCCGCGCGCGCAAGCTCATCCGCGATGGTGCGTACGCTGCGCTGATCCGGTATCGCGAACACCCCGAAACATTCTCGCGCGAGTTTCCGCAGCCGCCGTACACCGCCGTCTGGAAGCTGCGGCAGCGCGGAGAGACACCGCCGCAGACACTTTATAAGCGCCATCCAACCAGCGTGACGGGATTGCTGAATGCACCGTTTGAAAAGGCTTGACGCCGTCTGAGGATCAGCTCTTCCGGTACTCGCCCGGCGGAATGCCGTACGCTTTGCGAAAGGCTTTGTTGAAGGTGGAGATGTCCGAGAACCCGCACCCCAGCGCAATCTCCTTGACAGGACGCTCGGTGGATTTCAGCAGCGTACAGGCGTGGCGCAGCCGGAGCGTGTTGACATAATTGTAGTATGTGCAGCCCATCTGCTGCTTGAAGACGGTGCAGAAGTAGTTCTTGTTCATCAGGGCCTCGCGCGCAGCTTGCTCGAGGGTGAGTTTCTTCGTATAGTTCAGGTTGATGTAGTCCAGCGCCTGCAGTACACCGCGGTTGTGTGGATGGGCCTTCTCATCGTAGTCCGGGTCGGAGAAGTTGCGCACCAGCTCGATGAAAAGCTGCGCGAGGGACAACCGCGTTGCAGGACGCCACCCCACCCGCCGCTCACGCCACTCGACGAGCGTATGTTCAAGCGCCGCGCGCAGCCTGGAGTAACCGGGCTGGTCGGCACGTACGAGGTTCCGGAAGCGCCGATGCGCAAGCTCCCCGGAGTATTCCGCGTCAGAAAACACGCTGCGCACGACGCTGTCCTCAGAGAACTGGATGGCATACAGCTCGATCTCGCCTTCCGGGAATGCGTTGTGCATCTCGTATGGGTGGATGATGTAAATGTCGCCGGGCTGGAACGGGTAGGTGACGTTCTCGAAGATGTTAACGCCCTCGCCGGATTTGACGAAGTCGATCTCCCAGAAGCTGTGGTAGTGCAGATCGTACTTGCCGAAACCGCGGTAGAGCGCGTCTTCCTGCGAACGGACGGCGCGGATATCGAACTCGAAATCCGGGGAGAGCGGAAGCTGCTGGTAGAAAACACTGTCAATCTTGTTCATAATTCACCTGACTGCGCAAATATTCAGATATTGCGGTAGTATTTTTAAAAATCATCAAAAAACACTTGCAAATGATCGTACGTATAGTATATAATGAAAATGTCAGAAAATCAAGCCCATTTGATGGGGGAGACCTTATTTAATGGGAAAATTTTAAAAAGGAGAGTATAACAACATGGGCGACAAAGTTATGAACGCTGCTGGCATCACTGAACTCGGTTTCCCGATGTGGCCTCAGTTCAACCCCGATTCCTACATCGACGTAGCGGAAGTTCTCCGTTCCGGCAAGGTCAACTACTGGACCGGTCATAAGGGCATGGAATTCGAGGAAGCTTTCCGCAAGTGGGTCGGCGCCAAGATGGCCATTTCCTGCACCAACGGCACTGCCGCACTGCACATCGGCATCTCTTCCCTGGGCATCGGCCCTGGCGACGAAGTCATCGTCCCGTCCTACACCTTCATCGCGTCTTCGTTCTCCGTCGTGCAGGCCGGCGCTATCCCGGTCTTCTGCGATGTCACCGATGACCACACCATCGACCCGTCCAAGATCGAAGCCCTCATTACCCCCCGCACCAAGGGCATCGTCGTCGTCCACCTCTATGGTGTTGTCGCCGACATGGGCGCGATCATGAAGGTTGCGAAGAAGCACAACCTCAAAGTCATCGAAGACTGCGCACAGTCCATCGGCGCGAAGTACAACGGCATCCATACCGGTCTGATCGGCGATGTCGGCTGTTTCTCCTTCTGCCAGTCCAAGCACTTCACCACCGGCGGTGAGGGCGGCATGGTCATCACCAACGACGAGGATCTCGGCTGGGAGTGCCGTTCGTTCCGTGACCACGGATACGACGTCCGTACCCGTATGAACATGCTCGCGCTCGAGGAGAAGCTGCCTTATATCCATCGCCGCGTCGGCTTCAACTACCGCATGACCGAGCTGCAGTCCGTCATCGGCATCAACGAGCTCAAGCGCTTCGACAACTGGAACATGAAGCGCCGTCTGAAGTATGCCAAGATGTACGATGAAGCCTTTACCGGCCTCAAGGGCATCAAGAAGCTTCCCTACAACGACGAAGAGCGCCAGAATTCTTACTGGTGGTACCCGATTATCCTCGACGAAACCGTCGTGGACATCGACGCTGCCAATTTCTGCAAGGCACTGCAGGCCAAGAACATCCCCTGCTACGGCATCCAGTGGCCGGAAGCCTACCTCGAAGCCGCCTATCGCGATCGCTGCGGATTTGGTACGGTCAACTTCCCCTTCAACAGCACCGAGTACACCAATCCCGCGAGCGTCGAGTATACCAAGGTTCTGTGCCCGAAGGCCCGCAGTCTGCGCGCTGTGACTTTCTCCCTGTTCCTCCATCCGACATGGGAAGTCGAGCACATCGAAGCCTGTATCGCCGGCGTCAAGGCTGTCATCGCCGAGCATACGAAGTAAGTCATCATTTTTCAAGGGGCGGGCATCTGAATATGCCCGCCCCTGTTGGTATCATGCAAAATCCTAAGGAGGCGGGTTCATGCGTGAATACACCCTGGCTGAGCACCGTGCGCGCATCGCGAACCTCAGCCGCGCGGAACACGATGCCGGACGCTATACCAAACGCGTCCGCATCCGCGACTACATTCCGGGGCAGGCGATCTACAACCTCGGCGATTATCCGGCACGCTTCTCCATCGAGCCGACCGAATACGATGAAGCGCTGCTCACGGAATTCGAACGCTGCGGTGTTGGGTTGATCCAGGTACACGAGGAGTGGAACGACGCTGCACGCCACCTGGGAGCGGATAAGTTTACGTCTCATGATCCCGAGGGCATGCGGCATTTTGTCGAGCTGTGTCATAGGCACCACATCCGCATCATCCCGTACATCTCGTCAGGCTACTTCCATGAGTATGACCCGGATTTCCGTGAGGCGTTCGGGCATGTCGGGATGGAGCCGCACTGGTGCGAGGGGATGACATTCAAGTACCGCTGTTGTGCTCCGGAGAGCGCGGAGTGGCGGGCGTATGTACTGCCGCGTACCTTCGCCGCGCTCGATACCTACGGCTTCGACGGTATCTATAACGATTGGGGCTATGACTGGGGGCCTGTACGTAAGGAGTACATGGAGCTGCGGAAATCCGGCGGCGATGTCGGCACACTCTACGACCCGGCCATAGAAGATTTGCTGGGGCTGATCTATACGGAGGTCAAACGCCGGGGCGGAATTTACAAACTCCATGCCGACGGCAACAACCGTCCGCCGTGCCGTGACCGCGTGTACGACTACCTTTGGATTGGCGAAGGCGTCGGTGAAATGCGCGTCGGGGTTGGCAAAACCTACGATCCCTATGTCGTCCCGTGCCGTGACCTGAGGCATACGCGCTCAGCGGAAGACGAGTTCGCCGCAGCGATCCCGTTTGTCCAGTTCCCGCTGCTCAAACGCGGACGTCCATTGATGGGCTTTCATACCGAGGAAGATATGCCCTACTACGGCTCGAAATCACCCGAGAGCGAGTACGGCTACAACAAGCGTGTTGCCGCGTACATGGCGGAGCATCCGAACGGCCCGTACGTTTACAGCCTGTGGTCGAGCATTCCCGATGACCCGGAGGAGTATCCGCGCTGGAAGGAGTATCTGGCGCTGTACCGTCCGATGGTTGAGGAGAACTCACTGGTGTTCACGGAGCTGCGCGGCAGCCCGCTGTTTACGGCGGAGCCGCCGGAGAAGGTCTTCGCGAGCCTGTTTGTCAATGAAGCATATTACCTTGCGGCGTCCAACTTCACCGGCACACCGTACACGCTGACCCTTGCGGAGGACTGGCAGGACCGGCGCAGCGGAGAGATCGGCCGCAGTTTCACTATCCCGCACTCGTCTATATTATTCCTGAAAAAAACGGAGGAAGGAATCCCATGCTGAAAGCCGCATTTTTCGAGACAGACATCACCCCCAAACTCTATGAGTGTATGCCCGGGCAGTTTGAGCTCCGCAGCGCGATGACCATATACGACCCGCTTTATGCCCATGCGCTGGCGGTCGAGCGTGACGGCGAGGGCTTCATCATCGTATCGCTCGATTGCATCTGTATCGAGCGGCAGGAGGTGCTCGCAATCCGCCGGCGTGTGTTTGACGCGACCGGCGTGCGCAACGTGTCCGTCTCCGGTATCCACAACCATACCGGCGGACCGGTCGCGAACCTTTACGCGTCTCCCAAGAGCGAAGACTACTGCGCGTTCCTGGCGACCCGAGCCGCCGACGCCGCAATTATCGCGTGGCAGCGGCTCGAACCGGCAAAGATCGGATGGGCGGCGAAGGATGTCTACGG
>JAAZKA010000129.1 GCA_012800055.1 Clostridiales bacterium | reverse complement strand
GTCCCGCCGCACTCGAGCGTGCGAAGGAGAAGGCTCCCAACGCCAGGCTGTTCACCGATTACAAAGAGATGATCCGCTCCGGTCTCATCGACGCCGTCGACATCTGCACCCCCAACTACCTGCATGTGCCCGTTGCCAACGCCGCGCTCGACGCCGGACTGCCGTTCTCGTCCGAGAAGCCGCTGGGCGTCAACTATGAGGAAACCCTCGCCCTCGAAAAGCGGGCCGAAGCGCTCGGTATCCCCTCGTTCATCTGCTTCTCGTGGCGGTATAAGAAGTACATGCGCTATATGAAGGCGATGATCGACTCCGGCTCTCTCGGCGAGATCATGCACATCTATGTGCACTGCATCAAGGATTCCGGTCTGTGGCCGGGACGCAAGCTCGAGTGGCGGTTTGACAAGGACCTCGCGGGCTGCGGCGTGCTGTGCGACCTAGGCTCCCACATGCTCGACGGCGTGCGTTTCTTCGGCCAGGAATATGACAGCGTCTACGCGACCACCGGCATCCGCGTCCGTGAACGTCAGCGTGAGGACTCCGACGAAATCGCCCCCGTCACAACCGACGACTACGCCAACATAATCGCCACGCTCAAGTCCGGCATCGACGTCACCATTCAGGTCTCCCGCAACTGCAAAGCCCTTGCCCAGTGGACGGAGTTTTCTGTCTATGGCGCAAACGGCTTTATCCGCTACTCCAGCGGTGCCGAGGAACTCCTCGAAATGTCCGTAGGCCCCGACGCAGAACGTGAGAACCGCATCGTCCGCAAGGTCGACCCGCCGGCAGTCTTCGAAGCCAACCAGTCCCAGGCTTTCCTCGACGTCCTCTTCGGACGCGACAACCCCTACACCGCCCGCCTCTCCGACGGCGTCCGTGCGCAGGCTGTCATCGAAGCCGCGCTGCGTTCCGCCAATGAACACCGCGTTGTCACGCTCGACGAAATTACGGAGGGGAGATAAGATGCTGAAAACCTATACCTGCTCCTCTGAGGAGTTTCTGAAAAATGCCCGCATCCCGCTGCGCATCCTCCCCGAGGATGCCATGTACCGCGAAATCGCCCGCACGATGGCGGACATCATCCTCGCGAAAAAGGGCGGGCGCGCGGTCATCATCTGCCCCGTCGGGCCGATCCTCCAGTATCCGGAGTTCGTCAAAATCGTCAACACCGAGCGCATCAGTCTCAAGAACGTCTGGTTCTTCAACATGGACGAATATCTCGATGCGCAGGGCAACGTCATCCCCGCCGACAACCCGCTCTCCTTCCACGGCATCATGGATCGGCTCCTGTACTCGCAGATCGACCCTGAGCTGGTCATGCCGCCTGAGCAGCGCCTGTTCCCCGAGCCGAAGCATGAGCGTGAATTCGACGCGCTGCTCGAATCCCTCGGCGGCGCGGACGCATGCCTGACCGGCGTCGGCATCAACGGCCACATCGCATTCAACGAGCCGCCCGCCGCCGATGATCCCGTGACCGACGACGTCTACCGCGAGCTCGGCACCCGCTGCCTGCCGCTGACCAAGGAAACCATTGTCAACAACGGTGCACACAAGATTCGCGGCGCGCTCGATATCTTCCCCCGCCGCTGCATCACCATCGGTATGAAGCAGCTCCTCGCCGCGCGCCTGTTCCGCGTCTATCTCTACTGCGACTGGCAGTGGGGCATCATGCGCAAGATCGCGCTCGAACCGGCATCCCGTCTGATGCCCGCGTCGTTCCTGCAGCAGCATCCCAACGCCGAGATGGTCGTCACACAGGAACTGGTCGATTGGAGGTTGGGTCAATGAAACTGGGTACTTTGGTGCGCCTCTCCGAGCCCGCCGAATGCACCGCCGCGTTTGAAAAGCTTATCTCGCTGGGATTCGAGTCCTGCCAGCTGCAGTATAAGCCCGAGGTCTACCGCAAAGCCGACGCCGAGTTCATCCGCGCCGAGGCTGACCGCATTGGTTTGGAGATTTCCGCGAAGCTCGGCGGCTTCCGTGATCCGTACAACGCCGGCGGACGGTACGCTTTCCTCACCTCCGGCTTCAACGCGCTGCCCTATCAGCAGATGCGGCTCGAGTATGCAATGCGCAGCGTCGAGTTCACCCGCTGGCTCGGGATCACCGACAATATCTTCCATGCCGGATACATCCCGAACAACCCCTTCTCGCCGGATTACTACAACCTCGTCGCGCCGCTGCAGATTCTCTGCCGCTTTGCGAAGTCCGTCGGTGCGAATATCCTCTACGAGACCGGCGCGGAGTCTCCGATCGCTTTGCTCAACTGCATCTCCGACGTCGGCGCGGACAACCTCTTCATCAACTTCGATACCGCCAACTGTATCCTGTACGGCTACGGCAACCCCGTCGACGCGCTCTACACCTTCGGCCCGTACGTGCGCAGCATGCACGCAAAGGACGGCCTGCCGCCGTGCAAGCCCCATTCGATGGGCCATGAGACCGCGCTCGGAGACGGCTATGTGGACTTCCCGAAGGTCTTCGCGAAACTCAAGGAGCTTGGCTACAACGGCCACGTCACCATCGAGCGCGAGATCTCCGGTCCGCAGCAGCAGATCGATATCCTCAAGGCCGCCGCGTACCTGCGTACGCTGATGTATTAAAGGAGGACTTGTTATGTCTACCGCGTCTTACAACCTCATCCCGCCGGAAAAACTCGGCGAGGGTTCCCATATCGTCCTTGAAGTCTGCGAGACCGAGCAGGATATCTATTGGAAAATGGCCATCGAGGTGCTTGAGATCATCTCCGACAACAATAAAAAGGGCGAGGACACCGTCATGATCGTCCCGTACGGTCCGCTGGGTCCGTACTCGCGGCTTGTGTACCTCGTCAATAAATACCGCGTCAGTCTCAAGCGCTGCACGTTCATCAACATGGACGAGTACCTGACCCCCGACCTCAAGTGGATCGATGCGTCCGACCCGTTGTCCTTCCGGGGCGGTATGCAGCGCATCTTCTACGGGCTGATCGATCCGGAGCTCAACGTCCCCGAAGACCGCCGCATCTTCCCCGAACCCGGCGACGAGGAGCGTATCGAGCAGATCATCCGCAAAGCCGGCAAGCTCGACCTGTGCTGGGGCGGTGTCGGCATCAACGGCCACATTGCCTTCAACGAGCCGCCCGAACCCGGTGTCGTGATGTCCGATGCGGAGTTTGTCAACCTTCCGACACGCTGCCTGAAGCTTTCGCGTGAAACGAAGACCATCAACGCTTTCATGAACTGCGGCGCCGACCTCGACGGTATCCCCGAGGACTGCATCACCGTCGGCATGCGCGAAATCTTCATGGCAAAGAAGGTGCGCATGTGTATGCCGCGCGACTGGAACGCCGGTGCGCTGCGGAAAATTCTGCACGGTCCCGTGAGCTGCCATGTACCCTCTTCCCTGTTCCAAAACCACCCCGACGCGAAGATTTACGCCGCCGCCGTCGCGACGGTCTGCCCGATCCCCGCGATCCGCGTGTACAATAAATGACGCATGCGGGAGATTTACAAATTTTCCGGAGAGGCTGTCCTTCCTGACCGCCTCTCCGACGCTCCCGTTCTCGTCGAGGATGGGAAAATACTCGACGCCGCGTTCTCCGGAGAACTGCCATCGGACATCCGTGTCACCGAAGTCACCGGTGCGCGCATCTTGCCCGGCTTCATCGACCTCCATGTCCACGGCGGCGGCGGGTGCGACTTGATGGACGATACGCCCGATGCCATCCGCAATGTCGTCCGCACCCACTGCGCCCACGGCACCACCGCCATGCTCCCGACGACGATGTCCTCCCCCGCTCCGCTCCTCTACCGCTTCTTCGAACGTTTCCGTAACATGCTCACCGAAGACTGCGGCGCGGAGCTCTTGGGTGTCCACATGGAAGGCCCATACCTGAGCCTGAAGAAGTGCGGCGCGCAGCCTCCGTGGGTCATCCGTGAACCGAATCCCGCCGAAACCTCCGAGCTTCTCGAACGCGGCGGCGATCTGCTCAAATACATGTCCCTCGCCCCGGAGATCAACGGTGCGCGGGAACTGACCGAAACCCTCCGGCGGCGCGGCATCCTCGTCGGCTGCGTCCACTCCGACGCTGAGTTCGCCGATATCACGGCGGCGCGCGAGTGGGGCGTGTCGCATATCGCGCATTTCTACAATTCCAGTACCATGTACGGCAAACGCGGCCAGCGGGTCTGCGGCGGCATCGTCGAAGCCGGGTTCTTCTACGACGATATTACCATCGAACTCATCGGCGACGGCCGCCACATCCCATCCGAGCTGATGCGGCTGTGCGTCAAGCTCAAGGGTCCCGACCATGTCGTGCTCATCACCGACGCCATCCGCGCTGCCGGAACCGATGCCGCCGAGAGTTTTCTCGGCAGTCTCTCCGAGCCGCATCCCATCATCATTGAGGACGGCGTCGCAAAACTCCCCGACCGGTCGTTCTTCGCCGGATCGATTGCCACCGCCGACCGCCTGTGGAAGACCGCCGTGGGCTATGGCATCCCGCTCACCGACGTCTGCCGGATGATGTCCGATACGCCCGCAGCCATCCTCGGGATTTCTGACCGCAAGGGCGGCATCTCGAAAGGTCATGACGCCGACCTCGTCGTCACCGACCGTGACTTCAACGTGCAGGCGGTCTATGTTAAAGGCGTGCGGAAATGCTGACCTGAAAAGATAAGGTGTGTGGATTTCGTTATCCACACACCTTTTTTGTCCTTATATGCCGCTTACAGCGTTATTTCCGCGTGTCTGGTGACATGGCAGCCGATGTTGACCGCGCACGGCAGTCCCGCAATATGCGTGGGGTATACCTCAATCGCCGCATGGAACGCCGTGATGTCACCGCCGAAACCCTGCGCGCCGATGTTCAGCCCGTTGAGCCGCCTGAGCAGCTCCCGCTCCATTTCTGCGTAGAACGGGTCGGCGTTCGGTACGTCCACAGACCTCAGCAGCGCACGCTTGGCAAGCTCGCACGCGTACTCCGCGTCGCCGCCCAAGCCCACGCCTACGAATACCGGCGGGCATGGGTTTGCGCCGGCCGTCCGCACCAGCTCCGTCACAGTGTCGAGGATGTCCTCCCGCGTCACCGACGGTTTCAGCATCCGCAGCGCGCTCATGTTTTCGCTGCCGAACCCCTTCGGCATCACCGTCAACCGCACCCGGTCGCCGTCGATCAGCCGTGTGTGCAGGATCGCCGGCGCGTTCGTCCCCGTATTCACGCGCCGTATCGGATCCGCCACCACCGACGCCCGCAGATACCCATGCTCGCACGCCGCCGCGACACCCCGGTTCACCGCGTCCGTCAAAGAACCATCCGTCAGGTGCACGTCCTGCCCCACGTCGATGAACACAATCGCCATGCCCGTGTCCTGGCAGATCGGCATCGACTGCGCGTCCGCAATCTTCAGGTTCTCCTGCATCTGTGCGAAGATATCCCGTGCACGCGGGTTTGTCTCACGATCCATTGCCGCCGCTTGGGCACGCACTACGTCATCCGAAAGCCGCAGATTCGCGTCAATGTATAACGTTTCTACTGCCTTTTCAATGACGTTCACCGACAGCTCTCTCATACCGTTCTCCGTAAGAATGCGGCAGCCTGCCGCGCGGCGTTTGCTCCGTCCGCGCATGCCGTCACAATCTGATACAGCGGCTTCTCGCTCACGTCGCCCGCCACATACAGCCCCGGCACGTCCGTCGCACAGTCCTCGCCCGCTTTCACACGTCCGGCGGCGTCCGTCTCGAGCAGCCCGCGCAGCAGCTCCGAGTTTGCCGCACTGCCCACCGCGATGAACACGCCCCGTGCCTCTACCGTCCGGGTATTGCCGTCGGCGTCCGTGAATCGTACGCCCTCGGCCGCCTGCGACCCATAGATTTCCGTCACGCGGACACCAAGCAGCATCCGCACACCCGCGTCCTTGAGCTGCTCTATGAGCGCCCGTTCACACCGCAGCGCGCTTTCATGATATGCCAGCGTCACCTTGCCCGCAACACCCGCCAGATAGAGCGCATCCTCCGCCGCCGCGTCGCCGCCGCCGATCACCACGCACGCCTGCCCCTTGAAAAAGCTGCCGTCGCACGTCGCGCAGTAGCTGACCCCGCGGCCCGCGTATTTCGCTTCGCCCGGCACTCCCAGCTTCCGCTTTGACGCGCCCGTCGCCGCAATCACCGTCCGCGCCGTCAGCTCTCCCTCGTCCGTCGTCAGCGTAAAGCCGCCGTCCGTCCGGGTCAGCGCCGACGCATCCAAAGTCCGAAACCGGACGCCCAGACCCTCCGCGTGCGCACGCATCTGCTCCGACAGCGTCACGCCGTCCGCGTGCGGGATCCCCGGGTAGTTCTCGATCTCCGGTGTGTTCGCCATCTGTCCGCCCGCGTACAGCCGCTCGATGATCAGCGGCGATATTCCTGAGCGCGCCGCGTATATCCCCGCCGTCAGTCCGGCAGGACCCGCGCCCAAAATAATCAGCTTTTCCATCTCTTGGTTCCTTTCATGTGTTGTGGGTGCTTTTCTCCACGCTTTCGCCGCGCGTCACGTTTTCCCGAGACGCGCGGCTCATATCTGCTTTATTTTACCCGCGCGGTTTCGGACGGCGCGCTCCGCTGCGGCGGTCATTCTGATGCTTAAGGTCCGACATACGGCTGTTGGAATCGGCCAAGAACAGCTTCAGCTTGTCCTCGAACGTGTCTCCCGTCGACTGCGGCGTACTCACCGGACGCTGCGGTGCCGGCCGCGCCGGTTCCGGCGGCAGCGCACGCTTGATCGACAGGTTGATGCGCCCGTTCTCTTCAATCGCGATGATCTTGACCGTGACCGTCTGGCCCTCCGTCAGGTAGTCGCGCACCTCCTTGACGAACGTGTTCGCTACCTCCGAGATGTGCACCAGACCCGACTTCCCCTCACCGATCGACACGAAGGCGCCGAACTTCGTGATGCCCGTCACTTGCCCTTCTACAATGTCCCCTACGCCGTATTCCATGCCTGCCTTTTTTCTCCTTTGCGGTTTTATTTTCCCGTAATGTCGATAAAGACCTGTTCTCCAGGCAGCGCGTAGCCCAACTTCTCCCGCGCGATCTTCGCGATCTCTTCGTCCGTCAGCTCCTCGGACATGCTCTCCTCGAGCTGCTGATTCGTCAGCGTCTGTTCTTCCACGTTCTTCTGGATTGTGTTCAGCTCCGTACGCTTTTCCGTCAGTTTCACCCGGAGCGTGACCAGATTATAGGCTGCGTAGATCGAAAAGACAATCAACAGCACACGCAGCAGCAGCTTAAATGTAATCTTTTTCATGTGTCTCCTTTAGAACCTTCACGGAATCTCCCGGTACAGCGCCGACGCGGAGTCCTTCGTTGCATGCTCGGCGACATCCACGACCTCCACCTTCAGCGTCCGCTGACCGAACGCGATCTCAATCACGTCGCCGATCTTCACCCGGTACGCCGGCTTCCGCTCCTGTCCGTTCACCAGCACACGCTCATTTTCGCACGCCGTATTCGCAACCGTACGCCGTTTGATTAAGCGGGATACCTTCAAATATTTGTCCAGTCTCATACTTTTTCCTTGCTTTTGATCTGTTCGATGAAGGCATCGTTCGCAAGCTCCAGCGCGCGCTCCGGGTCTACCCCAAGCTCATGCGCCTCTCTCACGACTTCGAACAGCTTCGTGCCGATTATATTCTCCTCATCCGTATATTCGGTCGGGAATCCCGCCTTTTTTGCCTTTTTTATCAGCTTTTCCGCACGCATCAGCCCCGGCAGGCTCCGCGCCACTCCGGTGAGCGTATCGGTCGTCGTCTTCTGATTTTTCTCGGCCTTCTTGATGTTGTCCCAGTTGACAAGCACCTCCGCCGAGTCGTTCACCTGCACATCGCCGAAGATGTGCGGGTGGCGCAGGATCAGCTTTTTACAGATCCCGTCCGCCACGTCGTCGATGCTGAATCCGCCGGCCTCCTGCTCTATGCGTGCGTGGAACACGACCTGCAGCAGCACATCGCCCAGCTCCTCGCACAGCGCCGCGCGGTCGCCGGTGTCAATCGCTTCGCAGACCTCGTACGCCTCCTCCAGCATGTTCTGCCGGATGCTCTCGTGCGTCTGCTCGCGGTCCCACGGACAGCCGTCCTCGCCGCGCAGACGGGCCATTATTTCCACAAGGTCGTCAAATTTGTAGTGTTCCTTCAGTTGATACTGTACCATATTTTTATCTTCTCCGCAAGTGGTTTTTTCTATTTTCGGCAAATTATTTCAGCCGCAGCAGTCGTGCCAGCTTTTTCCCCTTCGGCAGCATCAGGATATCTTCCCGATTGAACCCGCCGATTACCCACAGCATCAGGAAATACAGCACAATGCATCCCAGCAGCACCACGCATACGCCCAGCCGTGCGCCCAGCATCCCCGCCAGCGCCGGATACGCAAAGTGCGCAAATACGCCCATCACCAGCGCTGCCGCCAAAGGCTTCCAAAGCTGCCACCACTGACGCGGCCCAAGCTCCGTCTTTTTATACACGAACACGATGTTGATGATCGCGATCGTTGCGTAGCAGCAAATCGTCCCGATCGGCGCGCCGTTGATTGCAATGGACGGGATACCGATGAGGATGTAGTTCGTCACCAGCTTCACCACGCCGCCGATCGTCATGGAGATCACCGGCAACCGCTCCTTCCCGGCCGCCTGCAGCAGTGCGTTCGTCACCGATACCAATGATACGCATACGAACGCGAACGCCAGCTCTTTGAGCAATGGCGCCGCGAAATCCACGTCCGCCGTAAACAGCAGGTTCAGCAGCGGCCATGCCAGTACGTACAGCCCCACCGCGCACGGGAACGTCAGGATGCCCGTCAGCCGCACGGCGCTCTCGGTGTTCCGGCGGGCTTGCATGTAGTCTTTGCGCCCGTATGCCGCCGCGATCGCCGGGATCAGGCTCACTGTCATGCCGACGATCAGTGTCTGCGGCAGCGTCATCAGCGCCACCGACATGCTCGAGTACGCGCCGTACATTGACACTGTCCGCGGCGCCGCATAGCCGATGTCCTGTAATCTCCTCATCACGACGAAATTGTCGATCAGATTCGTCAGCGACATCACCGCCGCGCCGATCGTGATCGGTACCGCAATCTTGATCAGCGTCCAGAACAGTTCCTTCTTCGGCCGCGCTTCCGTGTCCATGTCCGAGAAGTCCACCGTTTCGCGCACCTTCCGGTGACGGATGCTCATGTAAATCGCGCCGAACACCGTCCCCAGCGTCACGCCCATGATCGCGCCCGCAGCCGCGATCTTTACGTCGTACCCGAGCCGCAGCGCCAGGATCGCAAACCCGTAGCCGAACACCAGCTTACAGAACGCTTCGATCAACTGCGAGACCGCTGTCGGCACCATGTTTGCAAGCCCCTGACAGTAGCCGCGGTACACGCTCATCAGCGCAACGAAGAAGACCGCCGGTGCCAGAACCAGCACCGAGTAAAACGCGTCGGGGTTGCGCTGATATTCCATCAGCGGTTTCGCCGCCGCCGCCATCAGCACCGCCGAGAAGAGGCCCAGCCCCAGAAGCAGCCCGAAGCTCACACTCAGGATGCGCTCGACCTCGCGACCGCGTCCCTTCGCGTTCGACTCAGCCACCATCCGCGATATCGCTACCGGCAGCCCCGCCGTGCTCATCACGACCAGTGCCGAATAGATGTTGTACGCGCCGTAAAACATCCCCATGCCGTCGGAACCGATCAGGTTTTTCAGCGGTATCTTGAAGAACGCTCCGATCACTTTCACGACGATGTTTGCCACCGCCATGATCAGCGCGCCTTCCAGAAAGGTCTGCTTCTGCACTTTCTGCATCTCATGTTCCCCTATCTGAGCGTTTTCTCACAGTATTCCCGCAGCTCGGCCATCCATTTCTCATGGTCGATCCCCGGATACGCTCCGCGCTCGTACACCACGCGCCCGTTCACCATCGTCATGCATACGTCACGCCCCGTCGCCGCGTAGACAAGCTGCGAGCAGACATCCCAGCACGGCGTCAGATGCGGCGCGTCAAAATCAAGCAGCGTCAGGTCGGCATCATAACCCATCCGGATACGCCCGGACTTCCCGTACCCCATCGCCCGCGCGCCGTTTGCCGTCGCGAATGCGAGTACCGTCCGGGCAGGCAGCGCCTCCGCGTCACCCGTCCGTACCTTCCCCAACAGCGCCGCCAGCTTCAGCTCCCGGAACAGATCGTGGCTGTTGTTCGACGCTACGCTGTCCGTCCCTAAGCTTACATTCACGCCCGCGCTGAGCATCGCCGGGACGTCCGCTATCCCCGATGCCAGCTTGCAGTTGCTCGCCGGACAGTGCGACACCGTCACATCATGTGCCTTGAGCAGCGTCCGATCCTCCGCGCTCAGGTGGACACCATGCGCCGCCGTCACCGGAAGCGCAAACACACCTGCGTTTTCCAGCGCCGCAGTCGGGCTGACACCGTATTTTTCCAAGCAGTCAGCGTTCTCCTTTGCCGTCTCCGACAGGTGCAGCTGCATCCTCAACCGATGCGTACCTGCGTAGTCCGCCATGTATGCCCAGGTCTCCGGGTTCGACGTGTATACCGCGTGGATGCCCGTCCCGGCACGTACCAGCGGATGGCCCGAATACTTCTCCATCACATCGCGGCAGTCGGAAAATGTCCGGTCGGTTTCCGGGATGACGCCGTCGCCGAAGTACATCGCGATGTTCGCGACCTCCGCACGTAAACCCGTCTCCACCGCCGCGTCCGCGACGCTCAGGATATGGAAATAATTGTCCAGAATCGCCGTCGTGCCCGTGCCGACCGCCTCGAGCATCCCGACACGCGCGGCAAGATAGACCCCCCGCGCATCGAGCTTATGCTCCGCCGGGAAGATGCGGTCGAACAGCCAGGTGTGCAGCGCCGCGTCGTCCGCATAGCCCCGCAGAGCCGTCATCGCGATGTGCGTATGCGTATTGATCAGACCCGGCATCAGCACCAACCGCGAACCGCGTACCGTCCGTCCGATCTCCGTGTCCACGGGTTCTGTCTGCGAAAGGTACCCGATCGTCCCGTCGGTCACACCGACGTGCGCGTGGGGCAGCGGTTCCCCATCCATCGTCACGGCCGTAACGTCCGCGAACAGCGTATCTATCCGTTTCACTCTGTACCTCAAAAGGGACGCGTATGCATTCCGCGTACAGCGTCCCTCGTCTCTTACATAAGATTCTTACCTGGGGTCAGTCTTTCTTTTCGTCGCAGCAGGGCTCTTCAGCCTTCTCGTCGCAGCATTCCACTTCTTCCTCGAAGCACTCTGCTTCTTCCTCGCAGTAGCACTCCACTTCCCCGCAGCAGCAGCACTCCTCAGCCTTCTCCTCCGCCGGCTTAGCCTTGAAGCTCGACAGGCGTGCGCGCAGCTCGGCGATCTGCGCCCTTCTTGAGTCGATCGCCTCAATCTGCGACTGCACAGCTTCGCTGCAGACCTCGTCGCCCGCGTGCATCGCGTAGACCAGCTTGCCGATCTCCTTGTAAGCGATGTCAATCTCGGTGTTCAGGTCAAAAATCTGCAGGTTCAAACGCGCGCGCTCGGCAGTTTCGGACGCAAATTTCACGCCCGCCTTTCCGTATGTCAACGCGCTTTCCTTTACCTTGTTCAGTAATTCACGTACCTTCGGATCCATAAGCACATCTCCTTTGATTAGATTTGTATTCGGAGGTTACCTTATTATAACCCATCTCACTGTGAAAATCAAGCGCTTTTTGCACTCTTTTCCAGTTGTTTTTATAAATTTTTTATTACGTGTCCGCCCTGATCAGCGCTTCCTGCAGCTTTGCAACCGGGAGTGCGCGCGGCGTTACTGAATTCTTGACACTCAGCGCCGCCGCAACACCCGCCGCCTGCCCGATGTTCGCGCAGATCGGCATCACCCGGAAGTTCGAGTGCGCAATGTGCGTCCCGGAGATGCAGCGCCCCGCCAGCAGCAGATTCTCCACGGCTTTCGGTACCAGGCAGCCGTACGGGATCGAGTAGCCCGCAATCCGCGGAAACTTCGCCTGCATGCCGGTCTCGTCAAGTCCTGCGCCCGTCAGGTTGTGTACGTCGAAGTTGAACGACGCACCCCGTACCGCCCAGTCGTCAAACTGCCGCGACGCCAGAATGTCCTCCCCCGTCAGCGTGTACTCACCCTCGAAGTGACGCGTTTCACGGATGCCCATGAGCGACGCCGACGAGATGATGTAGCATTTCTCAAACCCCGGCACGTATTCCCGTAAAAACGCCGCGATCGGCTCCATCTGTGACCGACAGACATACTCCGCGTGCGTCAGCGAATCCGCGTCGGTGCCGTCGATGTCGATTGCGTTGGTCATATTGCATGTCACCACGCCCGGCAGCGTCGACGGGTACAGCAGCACATGCCCCGCCGGGAACGGCAGATGCTCCCGCGCGAGATCCTGCAGCTTCCCCTTCGGTGCCTCCGGATTCGACTCGAACGACCCCGGGAATATGCCGCGTGAGATGTCCACGCCCGCAACCTTGAACATCAGCGTCGCCGGCTGCATCTTGTGGTCCCCCTCACGTCCGAGGTGATACGGCACGCCTGCCCTTGCCGCGACGTCGCCGTCACCGGTCGCGTCGACCACCACCCGCGCGGTGATCACCTGACGTCCGGACTTGCTCTCGACGATCACCCCGCGTATCGTCCCGTCCTCGACGACCGCTGCCGAAACGAACGTGTACAGCCGTACCCGCGCGCCGGCTTCGTCCAGCATCTGCAAATAGACCGTCTTAAGCTTCTCCGGGTTGATGACGTTCTTCTTCTCACTGTCGTGGGAACGTTCGAGAATCTCACGGAAGATGCCGCCCTTTACGCTTCCCGTCCAGTGAGACATCAGCCCCGCCGTCGAGATGCCGCCGACACAGCCGCACTGGTCCAACAGCAGCGTCCGGACACCCTGCCGTGCCGCCGAGATCGCCGCGCTCACTCCCGCCGGCCCCGCGCCGCATACCAGGACGTCTACATCGTCGATCACCGGCAGCTCCCTCGCCGGTTCAAGATAGGTCTTCATATCGTTTGCTCCCCCGTGTTTTTCTTATAGTATACATCTTTCGTCTGCGTTTGTCAACAAAAAGGCGTCGGATGCTCATCCGACGCCTTATAGATTCCTTATTTCCCGTGCATCAGCTCGCACAGCTTCGCATATCTGTCCGCGTCGGCACGCTCTGCCATCGCTGCAAGCTCCGTGTCACTCATCGTTGTCTGACGGCCCATCGCGTACTCGCGGTCGACCATCTCCTTCATCTGTGCGACTATCGCATCCTTC
Source organism: Clostridiales bacterium (assembly GCA_012800055.1). Lineage (GTDB taxonomy): Bacteria > Bacillota > Clostridia > Oscillospirales > QAMX01 > JAAZKA01. The sequence goes on along the minus strand of JAAZKA010000129.1, from coordinate 2,884 downwards.
TTCGCCACCGCGTGCTCGGTGTTATGCAGCCGGAAATAGCCGTTGAGCCAGTGCGCGATGCCCGCCAGTCCGCTGTGCGCGTCTACCGCCACCGCCGCCGGACGCTTCAGAATCGTCGCCGTGTCGAAGATGTTGTAGATTTCCTCATCTTTCAGAAGCCCGTCCGCGTGGATGCCCGCGCGTGTCACGTTGAAGTTGCGCCCGACAAACGGCGTCTGCGGCGGAATCTCGTAGCCGATATCCTCCTCGAAGAACCGCGCGATGTCCGTTATCACCGACAAATCCATCCCGTCGGTCGTCCCTCTGAGCGACGCGTACTCCATCACCATCGCCTCGAGCGGACAGTTGCCGGTGCGCTCGCCGATGCCCATCAGCGCGCAGTTCACACCGGACGCGCCGTACAGCCACGCCGTCGTCGCGTTCGTCACAACCTTGTAGAAGTCGTTGTGCCCGTGCCACTCGATCATACCGCTCGGCACACCCGCGTAGTGCATAATACCGTAGACGATGCCCTGCACACTTCTCGGCAGCGCCACACCAGGATACGATACCCCGTAGCCCATCGTGTCGCAGCAGCGGATTTTCACCGGCGTCTTATACTCCTCGCCGAGCTTCTGCAGCGCCTCGGCCAAAGGAACCACGAAACCGTAGAAGTCCGCGCGCGTGATGTCTTCGAAATGGCAGCGCGGCCGGATGCCCCGGTCAAGCACGCTCTTGACGATACCGAGATATTTATCCATCGCCTTGCCGCGTGTCAGACCCATCTTATTATAGATGTGGTAGTCCGAGCACGACAGCAGGATGCCCGTTTCGGAGAGACGCAGGTCACGTATGATCTGGAAATCCTTCTCATTCGCGCGAATCCAGCTCGTAATCTCCGGAAACTCGTACCCCAATGCGCGGCATTCCTCAATCGCACGGCGGTCTTTCTCGCTGTAGACGAAAAACTCCGACTGGCGCACCAGTCCGCGCGGCCCGCCCAGCTTGTGTAAATATTCATACAGCCGCACAATCTGCTTCACGGTGAACGGCGGCATCGCCTGCTGACCGTCGCGGAAGGTCGTGTCGGTGATCCACAGCTCCACCGGCGTCTGCATCGGCACGGTCCGGTGGTTGAACGCTACCTTCGGGATGTTTTTATAGTCGAACAGATGTCTGTACAGGTTCGGCTCGTCCCGATCCTGCAGAGAATATCGATAGGCGGACTGTTCCAGAAGATTCGTGCGGCGGGAATATTTCAGTGAGCGCTGCGCGTCATCATACTCCTGCTCATGGTTCTTGTCGTCGTACATAATTATCCCTCTATTCGTATATTTATGCAGTGTGGTTATAGTGGCTCCTCCTAGGATGCCTTTTATGTTGTCTTAGATTTTACACCACTTTGCAAAAAATAACAAGTCCCATTTCAACACAAAAAACGAAGGACTTACACTCTTCGTTTGTCGTATATGTTCAAGCTATGCAGGCACCGGAGTCAGCAGCAGTCGATCGGCTCCATCATGCGCAGCGTAACGCGGCTCCACATTGCAGGCATAACACGCGTCGCAGAACTTCCCGGTGCCCTCACGCGTGACGGAGAACCTTGCGGTTGATTTATTTTACAACATTTTTCCTGCGATGTAAAGAACCCCCCTTGAATTTTTCCGGACGCTGTGTTATACTGACGGTATACTTAGATATGGGAGGAACCCGTATGAGCTTTCTGCCGTCCGCTTCCCCGGAAAGCATGGGCGTACGCAGCGGGGATATCGCGCGTTTTGTGGAAAGACTGTCGCAGAACGAGCCGTTTCAGGATCCCCACGCGCTGATTCTTGTCCGGCACGGGCATGTGCTCGCCGAAGGGTATTTTGCACCGTTTGATCAATCGTCGCGCCACTCGCTGTTTTCCGTGAGCAAGAGCTTCGTCTCGACTGCCGTGGGCTTCGCGGTGCAGGAAGGTCTGATTGCGCTCGACGAAAGGATTGCCGATGCGTTCCCGGAGTATCTGCCCGAGACGCCCGCGCCGGAGTTCCGTGTGCTGACGGTGCGGCATCTGCTGATGATGGCGACCGGACAGGAGGGCGTCGGGGTGCATATGACGCTCAGCGGTGTGGATTGCGGGATTCCCGAGGCGTTCTTCCGTGCGCCGTTCCTCGACGCCCCCGGCACAACCTTCCGCTATTCGAGCGCCGTCACGTACATGCTCTCACGGCTGATTCTCAAGCGTGCAGGCGTGGATGTCGTCGCGTACCTGACGCCGCGGCTGTTCGATCCGCTGGGCATCGAGCGGCCTTATACACGTCGGTGTCCGGAGGGTGTGCCGCTGGGTTATACGGGGATGCGGCTGTCCGCGAGGGATATTGCGTTATACGGGGAGTTTTATCTGAAGCGCGGCATGTGGAACGGAAAACAGCTTCTCGATCCCGCGTGGATCGACCTCGCGACGCAAAAGCACGTCGACACGCACAGTTCGACCGGTGACGAGTGGAGTCAGGGCTATTGCTTCCAGTTCTGGCGCGGTTCTCACAACACCTGCCGCTTCTGCGGCGCAAACGGGCAGATGTGCATCTGTATGCCGGATTTGGATGCTTTGTGTGTCGTTCAGTCGGGTTATGACTACCGCGTGCTGCAGTATGTCGTCGACAGCTTCTACGAGACGATCTACTCCGGAATGCGCGATGAGCCGTATCCTGAAGATGAACCGGCGCGAAAGCGTCTGAATACGCTGTTGGACGGTCTGATGCTGCCGGTATTGTCGGGCAATTTTTCCCCGCTGTGCGGCTTTGTCAACGGCGTTTCGTATACATCGGACGCGGGTGCTCTGACGCTGCAGTTCACCGGCGGCGCGGGTGTGCTTACGTACACGATCGATGGGAAACCGTACACGCTGGCGTTCGGGCTGCTG
>JAAZKA010000128.1 GCA_012800055.1 Clostridiales bacterium | reverse complement strand
CCCGCCGTTTTCATACAGTTTACAAACCATTCACGGTTTACCCGCTTGTCAACGACGGGGAAGGGTGATATAATATCCTTTGCGAACGTCTTTGCCCCGATAATATGGACGTTTTTATGAGGTAGGAAGTATGCAGTTACCCAGTCTGTTATTTCTCGAAGCGCCGACCGCGCCGCTGCCGGAGAATCTGCCGGAGGACCTGAAGCTGACGCTTCTGCTGCCGGAGGACGTGCTTCCGGCGCTGCGGATGCCGTGCGGCGCGAAAGATATCGCCGCGCGTCAGACCCTGCTGCGCGCGCTGGAGAAATCCGACGCGCTGCGCGAGCGTCTCACCCGGCTCGCGGATGACATGCGGGCGGTCGCCGACTGCCACCGCAGCTACTCGCAGGTGCGCTGCGAGAATGAGCGGTACCTTGCCTATCTCGGACTCGTCAATGCCGCCCAGACCTTCTGCCGCGATGCCGCCGAACCGCTCCCCGACATCTCTGCCGGTACCCTCTACGACCGCTTCGCCGCCTTCTTCGTCAACCGCGTCGCGTCCCCCGACTTCGGCGAGATGGAACAGGCCATCGGCGCACTCTATCCGCACATCGACTCTATACGTTCCAATCGTGTGCGCATCCGGGGAAATAAACTCAGGGTCTCTGCCGAGTCTCCCGTCACCTTTGAGGAACGCCTCGTCCGCTGCGCCGCTGAACTCGGCTTCGACAGCTTCTCCAAACCTCGCGAAGTCTCCCGTCCTCTCGCCCCGCAGCTCATCGACGCCATCGCGTCCCTCTATCCCGAACAGTTTGCTGCCTTCAAAGGCTTCTTCGATACCCACCGCGCTTACTTCGACGAAAAGCTGCTGAATTACCGGCTGGAGCTCTCCTTCCTCCTCGCCCTCACCGCGCTTTCCGACCGCGTTCGCAAAGCCGGCATCCCGCTTACCTACCCCGAAATCTCAGCCGTGCCCCACATCGATATCCGCGAGTGCTACGACATCACGCTGCTTGCAAAAGGCGAGCCGCGTATCGTCCCCAATGACGTGCTGTTCGACCGCGATGCGCCGCTTTTTTACCTCACCGGTGCCAACGGCGGCGGTAAGACCACCTATCTGCGTACCGTCGGCGTCGCGGTGCTGCTGTTCCTTGTCGGCGCGGCTGTACCGTGCAGGAAGGCTGTCCTCTACCCGCTCTCCGGCGTCTATACCCATTTCCCGCGCGATGAACGCTTCGACGGTGACGGGCGCTTTGCTGATGAGAAGAAGCGCATCGCCGAGATCCTCGACGTCTGCGGCAACGATTCGCTCATCCTGCTCAACGAAACCTTCGCCACCACCAGCGAGGAGACCGCCGTCACCCAGACCGAGGCGCTCGCGGAACAGCTCTACGGCTCCGGCTGCTTCGGGCTGTATATCACCCACCAGCACTCCCTCGGCCAGTCGAAAATCCCCTTCCTCAACGTCATCGTCGACTCCGACGACGAGAACCGACGCACTTACAAAATAGCCCGGCGGCGCGGCGGTTCCAGTTCCTACGCGCAGGATATTCTCAAAAAGTACAGTCTCACCCGCGAGGCGCTCGAACAGCGCTTCCCCGTTATGGAAGGAGGCGACGCGAAATGAGCGTACTCGATCGGTTCTCCCTTCTGAGCAAATACCCCGAAGAACGCGACTTTGACGTCATCGAGGACCTCAAGCAGGCCATCTATGACCTGTCGCTCGACCAGGCTGTCGGAGAGCTGTGCCCGTCGAAGAAGCAAGCCGACTACTTCCTCGAAATCCTCGAAAACCCGCTGCGCGATGTCCGCAACGTCCGCTTCCGTCAGGACATCCTCCGTGATATCTTACAGAACCCCCAGCTGCTCTCCGACCTCAAGGGCTTGTTCCGCCACTATGACACCATCGGCGCCGACTGGAAGGAAATGCGTGCCAATGTCTACTCCTTCGGCATCGGCGTCTCTCAGCGCGCACTTCTCGAGTTCACCTTCTCACAGCTCCAGGTCACCGCGAAGTTCGCCAAGATGATCATCGGCTACTACTTCTCCCTCAGCGAAATCTTGCAAGCCTATGATCTCAGCAGCGAGGGTCTGCAGTCCATCAAGACCTACTGCGCCGACATGATTGCGAACGCATCCTTAGGGGAGATTGTCGACATCGCGTCGCACTTTCTCCACTATACGCCCGATCACTATGAGTTCAGCGTCCGGGTCAGCGTGGACGACGGCTTCCGCGCGCGTGTATGCGACCTGTGCGACGCACTCGACCTCACCGTGAAGCCCAAAGGGAATCTCCTCAAGCGCTACTTCGATTCCCGTAAAGCCGCCGCCGATGCGCCCGCTGAAACCAAAGTACGCGATGAGCTGCCCGAGGACGCCGACTTCCTTCTCAACGAGGCCATCTACCGGATGTATACCGTCCTCACCGAGCTGACCAACCACGTCTATGAGCTGTTCTTCGGACTTTCCCGCGAGCTGCAGTTCTACGACGCCGCCGTGCTCTATTGCGCCAAAATCCAGCAGCATCAGATGACCGCCTGTATGCCCACCGTCGTCGACGCGTCCCACGACGTCTTCCATGCGAAAGGCCTGTACGATTTCCTGCTGCTGTCCGAGGGTCTGATGGGTGATCAGATCGTCTGCAACGATGTCGATATGCGCGCCGACTGCGATGGTATCCTCATCCGCGGCAACAACAGCTCCGGCAAGACCGTCTATCTGCGCTCCCTGGGCATCTCGCAGATCTTCGCGCAGGCCGGTCTGCCCGTGTGCGCCAAAATCGCCCGCATCAGCATCCGCGACGGCGTCTTCACCCACTTCTCCTCCGCCGAGCGTGACTTCAAGTTCGGCGATACTGCCGGACGCTTCGAGGGCGAGGTCCAGTGCATCTCCCGCATCATGGATCGTCTGCGTCCCCACGCGCTCGTGCTGCTCAACGAAACCTTCCAGACCACCGCCTATGCCGAAGGCACCGTCGCCATCTTCGACATTCTGTCGATCCTCCCCAGAACCCGCGCGAAGTTCGTCTTTGTCACCCACCTCACTCATCTTTACGATCTGTGCGATCCCGAGCGCGTGCAGCTCATGCAGTCGGCGAGCGAGGGACCCGAACGCTATCACATCCGGCCGCTGCAGATATAACTGCCCGCCGTCCGCGGGGTTCCCTTCAGACAGTACGGCGGACGTATAAACCGGTGAGCGGGCTTGCTGTGCGTTGTATGAATTCGTGAATATTTTCTTGCCATCGGATAATTTTTCGGCGCTTACGGCATTCCCTTTACACCGTTTTTTCACATCTTCCCCCGTCTTTTGTGTTATAATTATGTTAATCTCAACATGGACGGGAGGTTTGCTTTCACCTTGAAATGTCCGTTTTGTAGCTCTCCCGACAGCCGCGTCATCGATTCCAGACCGGCCGACGAAGATCAGAGCATCCGGCGCCGCCGTGAGTGTACTGTCTGTCGCCAGCGCTTCACCACCTTTGAGGTTGTCGAGCGCCTGCCCCTCGTCGTCATCAAGAAGGACGGTTCGCGCCAGGCCTACGACCGCAATAAGCTTCTGAACGGTCTGCTCAAAGCCTGCGAAAAACGTCCCGTCCCGTTGCGCAGCCTGGAAAATATCGCCGACGAGATCGAGCTGCAGCTTGAAAACCGTCTCGAGCGTGAAATCCCCTCCCGCGTCATCGGCGAGCTGGCCATGGAAAAACTGCGCGCCGTCGACGAAATCGCCTACATCCGCTTCGCCTCCGTCTACCGCCATTTCACCGATCTCTCCGGTTTTGCCGAGGAACTCAACCGTCTCCTCCACCACGACCGTGGGCAGGAAAATATGCCGACGTCAACACCCCCGCCGGACACGCCGTCTGTTCAAAAGTGACATACCGCCGCCTTTGCCTCGATGACAGGAAAAGGCGGCATTTTATACAGTTTATTGGCTTCTTGACCATCCGCCGCTGTGCATTTTGTATATCGCTGAACATTTGTTCTTATGATACATAACGCGGTTACCATAATTTTTGTTAAATATTAACGAAAATCAAAAAATCTCTTGCCTTTTTCCTCGAAATGGTGTATTATAAGCGTACCGATTTATGTCACCTCTAATTCCCCCAAAAGGACGGTTCTCCCTATGATCGCTTCTCTCGCGTGCATCGGCGTCGGCCACATGGCGGGCGCTATCCTCACCGCCCTACTCGATACCCACGCAGCCGATCCGCGTACCCTTGCGCTGTACGACATCAACCCCGACGCCCTCACACGCTTCACTTCCAAAGGGGTATATGCCGCTGCAAGCGCTCCCGACGCCGTATCCCGTGCCGACACCGTCCTGCTCGCCGTACGCCCCGGTCAGCTCCCGGAGCTGCTCCCCACGATTGCGCCGCTGTGCAAAGGCCGCACCGTCGTCTCCATCGCCGCCGGCGTGTCTACCGCGTACCTGCGCGAACAACTCCCCGGCGCATATGTCGTGCGTGTGATGCCCAACGCCACAATGGCCGTCGGACGCGGTGCCATTGCCGTCGCCCGGGCGACCGATATCCCCGCCGACCGCTTCCAGACCGTTCTCGAGATCTTCTGCGCAGGCGGCATCGTCGAGGTCATCCCGGAAGCGTCCATGAATGCCGTTGTAGCGGTCAACGGATCATCCCCCGCCTACTTCTACCGCATCGCCGCTGTCATTGCACGTTTCGCAAAGGACAACGACATCGACCCCGACGCCGCACTCCGGCTCGCCGCCAAAACCATGGAAGGTGCCGCTGCCGTGCTGCTCTCAGGTGAGCAGTCCCCCGACGCGCTCATCCGGATGGTCGCCACTCCCGGTGGTACCACCCAGGCAGCCCTCGACGCTTTCGACGAGAATGGCTTCGACGATGCCCTGACAGCCGGGCTCATCGCCTGCCGCGACCGATCCGCCCGGCTCGGACGCTGACGCATACTCCGCGGCCGTTTTTCCAATCAGTACGTGTGAGGGGG
>JAAZKA010000127.1 GCA_012800055.1 Clostridiales bacterium | reverse complement strand
CCTCGCCCCACCAGCCGGTGTTGTTGACGCCCCACGCGAGATAGGTGCCGACGTACTGCCCGCGTCCGCGGATACCGTCGAGCACGGTGCAGACGTCCCGATAGGCAAGCGGGTTGACACGCCGCCACTGCGCGTGGAAATAGGCAGCGTCATCCGGCACGTCGGTGAGCGCGTAGGTGAGCTGATAGTAAACGACCATCTCCTCTGCGCCGCGGTTTTCGAGAGTGACGCGCGCGTGGGTACGGAAGGGCATGGGCCAGTAGCAGTTGAACGCGCGGCCCGGGTTGACGCAGACCGCCAGCGAGCTGATCTGCGCGTATCGTCCCCAGCCGGACGCAAAGAAATCCCCCATCGGGCATTCGACCGCCGGAGTCTCGCAGCCGTCCCAGTAAAAACGCAGAATGGTGTTGCGCCAGGAGGTCTTGCCGCCGGTGGTCATCCAAAGATGCTGCACACATCCGGGACCTGAAATGTCGGCGAGCGTGAACGTCTCACCCGCCGGGATGACGGAATACGGGTTGACCTTCCAGCCCGTCCCGAGGTCGCGCGCAGCATTTCTTGCGGAGCCTTCCGCAAGCGGGGTGCGTCCGCCGCCGGACTTCTCCCCCGTCAGGTTCTCAGATGAGATCGACCGGGTTTTCGCGGCGGAGAGGGTGAACAGGTTGCCGAGATCGCTTCCAATACCGTTGAACATATGCGTACCTCCTATAGCGATGTGAGCAGATCCGCAGCGCAGTCCGTGATGCGCTCTGCGGTATCGGGCAGCAGCGGGCCTGTGACGTTGGCGGCGAAGAAGCTCTGTGCTTCGTAGCCGCCGGCCTCCGCTGCCTCCCGCGTCGGGATGTAGCAGCAGACGCTTGATGTGTACGCGCAGGTCACCGTACCCGGTACGCGCGCCTTGATTCGCTTGCCGATATCCGTGACGACCTCGCAGGGCATGAAGACGATCTTTACGCCGCCGAGGTTGAGCGCCGCCATGCGATAGGGCAGCGCGGTGCGGATGGTGCCGTCCGCGTAACGGGCGAGCGTGATGCGCGCGCCGGCTCTGCGGTAGGCGGGCTCGTCCGGGTCATCCGCAATCGCCTGCCACCACTCTGCCGGATGCTCCAGCGCGCCGAGCGTAATCGTCCGCGTACGGATGCGCAGCGTATCCGTGAGCCTGCGGGACGGGACGGCGGTATCGAGGTCGCGCAGGAAGTCCGCACCGGCACGCTCGAGCGTCGGGAAGTCGCAGCCTATAAAGCCATCGCCCAGTGCGCCGAGGTTGACCGCGTCGAAGTTCGCCGCCGGACGCGGGTTGATATCGCCCGCGCAGCCCTGCAGAAACGCCGTGATGCCGCCGTGTTTTTTCTCATACGCACGCCGTACCGCGCCGACCCAGTCCGCCGACGCAAGCAGGTTTGTATGTCCCATCACCGTCGCGTGGCAGGCATAACTCCAGACCATCCCGATCGGAGAGCCGTCCGCGCGGTGAAAACGGAACACATCCAGGTCAAGGTCGCGCGCTGTATCCTCATCATATGGTGCAAAGTCAACCCCGCCCCGGCTGTTCGGGCGGCGCCGGCTCACTCCGAACCGGCTCATCCCGCGCGCATACTCGATATATCCGCAGACGGCGCGTTCCGTACACTCGCGTACGGCATCAAGGGCAAGCTTACAGATATGCGCGCAGTGCTCGACATCCAGCGTGAAGTCGGACGTGAGCGGCGTGCCGTTGACATGGGTGAACGGCGCGCGGATGGTGCGCAGCCGTGTATCCGGCCCCGTCATCGACACGGATGAATGCGTATGCGAGTAGTTGAGCAGTACGTTTTCCGCCGGGACATACGCTTTTACCGCATCCCGTACCGCGTCCGCAAAGCTCTCGTCGCCGTACAGCAGGTCAAATGTCAGGATGAGCAACGGGATATCGGCTTCGATATAGACTGCGGTCATATAGAGCGGGTCGTGGACACCCTCGGACAGACTTTTTCTTGCGGCGTATCCGGCGAGCATCACGGGGAATGCCGGTGTGATGTCCCGGCGCGTCATCCACAGCCTCATCGCGCATATCTCCTTTTACGCCTTGTGTTCTTTGTAGAACTGTTCGTAGTACGCAAGGTTTTCCCTCAATAACCGCGGCGTGTCCAGCCCATATGGGCACTTATTTGCGCACGACCGGCAGTTTTTACAGTCGTTGATCCGCAGCATCGCGTCGCGTATCTCATCGGTGAGCTGCTGCGGCACCGGCGAGCGCATCAGGAAATACTTGCGCCGTGCGCACTGCGGAATGTCAATGCCGGCGGGGCACGGCAGACAGTAGCCGCACGCGCGGCAGAATTCACCTGCCAGCTCCCGGCGGTCACGGTCGATCGCGGCGGCGGTCTCGGCATCCTCGGGCGGCGGATTCTCCGCGTAGCTTAAAAACTCCGTCAGCTCCGACGCCTTCTGTACGCCCCAGATCGGCACGACGTTCGGGAAGCGCCGGATGTACGCAAACGCAGCCTTCGCATCCGTCAGCAGTCCGCCCGACATCCCCTTCATTGCGATGAATCCGATGTCGCGTTCTTTGCATAATTGTACCAGCTTTTCATCCTTCTCCGATGCGAGCACACAGAACGGATACTGTAATGTGTCATATTTTCCGCTCAGTACCGCCGCCTCCGCACGCGGAAGACCGTGGTTGGTGACGCCGATAAAACGTACCCATCCGCGCCCTCTGGCCTCGAGCAGACCCGCGTACGCGCCGTCGGGATCGTCCGGGTCGGGCAGCGGATTGGGGTTGTGAAGCTGCAGGATATCCACGTAGTCGGTGCGCAGCCGTCTCAGGCTCAGCTCGACATGCGCCAGGACCCCCGCCTTTGTGGTCGCGCCGGACTTCGTGGAGATGATGTAGCTCTCCCGCCGTACGCCTACGAACGCCATCCCGAGCTTTTCCTCGGAGTCGGTGTAAGCGTTGGCGGTATCAAAGTAGTTGACGCCGCCGTGCAGAGCCTGACGCACCAGCAACACCGCGTCGTCAAATGAAATCCTCTGAATCGGCAGCGCACCGAAAGATGTCGCCGAGACCATCAGTCCCGTGCGTCCCAGTCGGATGTAGTCCATGCTCACACCATTGCGTTCGACAGCACGCGTCCGCCCATCAGATGGAAATGCAGATGATTGACGGTCTGTCCGGCATCCTTTCCGGAGTTGGTGACGACACGGAAGCTCTCAAGTCCTTCAGCCTTCGCGACCTGCGCGGCAACGGCGAAGATGTGCCCGACGAGCACGCCGTCCGCCTCGGTCAGCTCTCCCGCGCGGGCGATGTGGCGCTTCGGGACGATCAGGATGTGCGTCGGCGCCTGCGGGTTGATGTCGCGGAAGGCATAAATCGTCTCATCCTCATAGACCTTCGTCGACGGAATCTCACCGGCGATAATTTTGCAGAAAATACACATAATGATAAACCTCCGAACAGAAATGAAGGGGCGCGGACGTCAGACGCCCACGCCCCGGGATGTATGGTCAGGATTCTTCGGGCGCGTCAGCCTCCGACGCTTCCTGCGGCTCGGGTTCAGGCTGGTGTTCACCGTGAGGAGTGTCCTGTGGATGGTACTCACCGTAAGGAGCGGCCTGTGGATGGTACTCTCCGTGAGGAGCGTCCTTTGGATGCTCCTCACGAGCTTCCGGTACTTCGCGCATCTTTTGAACTTCCGGCACCTCGCGCATTTCCTGCATCGATGCGGGATCAGGTGCCGTGCCCATGTCGGGCGCTTCGGAAGGTTCGGGCGCGGCTTCCGTATCGGGTGTCACGATGGGAGCCGCAGACTTTTCGGTGACAGGCGCGGCGACGGTGATGTCCTCATCGTCATTGATATGCCGGGGAAGCAGCATGGGATATATCGGTTTCTTCCTCCTCCTGGGTGGGGTCGGCGGACGCGACGCGCGGGAACTGGGCACGGCGGACGCGGCGTTCCCGGGTGGTCTGGTAGATACGCGGGCCGGTTTCAAGACCCGGGACAACACGGATGAGCGCGGGCATCACGTAGAGCTTGAACGCTTCGGTAAGTGCCACGGAGAGGATTGCAGCGGCGAAAATCAGCACCCAGTCAAGCGCGGCAAGCTCGGAGAAGCCCAGAAGCTCTCTCAGCGGCGCGGCGCTGACGCACAGTATATGAACCAGTATGCCAATGACCGTGGAGATCACGAGCGACAGGAGGTCGGCGAACTTGCCGGGTGACCAGAGCGGCGCGCGCTCGAAGCGTACGGAGAAGCTCGTCAGCAGCGTCCCGATGAGCAGCGCAGAGAAGACAAGCGTCTGGCGATAGGTGTCGAGGGACGAGCCGATGGGGAGGGTCTTCTCGGCGAGGAACAGCAGCGCCACGCAGAAGAGTGTCTGGATGAGCGCCTGGACGCCGATGGAAATGAGGAGACTCCAGTTGACGGCGGGGCATCCGGCGGCACGCGGCGGACGCTTCATCATATCGCGCTCCGGGGACTGCGTGCCGATGGCGAACGCCGGGAGCGAGAAGCTCACGAGGTTTGCAAGCAATATCGCAAGGATGGGGAACGGGCTTCCGAGTCCGGCAATCGCGGAGATGAGGGTCGTGAGCGCGGCGGCGGCAGCAGCCGACAGCAAAAGACGCGCCACTTTGCGGATGTTCTCATAGATTGCGCGGCCTTCTTCAACGGCGCCGACGATCTGTGCATAGCTGTCGTCCACGACGATGAGGTCGGAGGACGAGCGGGCGATCTCGGTGCCCGATGTGCCCTTCGCGACGCCGATATCCGCGCGCCGCAGCAGCGGGACATCGCTGACGCCGTCGCCGGTCATCGCAACAATGTCGCCGTTTTTGTGCAGCGCCTCAAGGATGCGCAGTTTATGCTCGGGCGTCACACGCGCGTAGACCTTCGCGCTCTTGACGATCGAGCGCAGTGTACCGTCGGACATCTCGTCTATCTCCGCGCCGGTCAACACGAGCTTCTCTTCCGTCTCGCCGAGTATCCCGATCTCGCGGGCGAGTGCCACGGCGGTTTCACGCGATTCGCCGGTGACCATCAGCGACCGGATCCCGGCGCGGTCGGCGCGGCGTACGGCTTCCTTCGTATCCGGGCGCGCCGGGTCAAGCATCCCGACAAGCCCTAAGAACACCAGTTCACTTTCGAGTTCCTCGGGGGAACTCTCCTTCAGCGGCGTGGTAAATTCCCTGTATGCGACGGCGAGCACTCTGAGCGCACGGTCGGACATCAGGCGGTTAATCGCCAGAATCTGACGGCGGAACTTGTCGTCGAGCGGACGGACGGAACCACCGAAGTCGATGTCGGTGCAGCGGGAGAGCACGACGTCAGGCGCACCCTTGGTGTAGGCAATGGGGTAGCGTCCGCCGCGGTGGATGGTGGTCATCATGCGGCGGTCGGCGTCGAAGGGAATCTCGGCCATCCGGGGGAAGGTGGCGTCGAGTGTAGCCTTCTTCAGTCCGGCTTTTTGGGCGAGCGCAACGAGTGCAGCCTCCGTGGGGTCACCGACAGCGGACCAGGTGTCGATGGCAGTTTCCTCGAGCGCAGCATTATTGCACAATGCGGCAGCGGTGAGGGTCATGATGAGGTCACGGCGCGTAAGGGGATTGAGTTTCTCTCCGTCGGCGTTGCGCATGGCGCCCTCGGGGGTATAGCCGAAGCCGTCGACGGTCGTGATGCGGCCTCCCGACCAGAGCATCGTGGCAGTCAGCTCGTTTTTCGTGAGAGTACCGGCCATATCGGCGCAGATGACATTCGCGGCGCCCAAAGATTCGGCGGTGGAGAGACGTCTGAGGATCGCGCCGCGCTTCTTCATGCGCTCCATGCCCTGCATAAGTGTAAGCGTCGTAACAACGGCGAGACCAGAGGGAAGGATGGCTGCGGCGTAGGCTGTCATCTGTGCGAGAGTATCGTTCTGCGCACTGTCCCGACGGAGGATTCCGAGGATGATCAGCAGAATCCACCCGATGGCACAGAAGATGCCGAAGCCCTGCCCGACGCCGCGCAGCGCGCCGGCGGAGTCGGAGACGGGAACGGTGTGGAGCGCGTCGGCGACATGTCCGAGTTCGGTCTTCGTGCCGGTCGCGACAACAACACCGCGTCCGCGCCCGTAGATGACGGCGGAACCCGCGTACGCCATATTGACACGTTCGGAGACGGGGGCGGGGCCGGGCAGCACGGCGTCGGCCTCCTTGAAGACCGCCGATCTGGCACCGGTGATGAGGTTCTCGTCGATCTGCATACTGACGGTGCTGATGAGCCGCAGGTCCGCGGGAACGATGTCCCCGGCTTCGAGTAGGACAATGTCGCCCGGGACGATCTCCGCAGTCGGGAGCGTCTCAGCGCGCCCATCACGAAGAACACGCGCACCTGTCGGCGTGACATTCTCCAGTGCCTCGACCGCACGCTGTGCCTGACCGTCCTGGATGACGCCGGGCACGACACGGGCCGCCGCCGCAATGAGGAATAAGACTGCCGCCGCGTACTGCTTCGTCACAAGCGCGCACAGCAAAGCCAAAAGCGCGACAATCACCAGGAAGTCCGAGCACTGCGCGAAAATTACGCCCGCCATGCCGGACTTGCTCTGTATCGGCCAGACGTTCTGTCCGTAGCGCTCCAGACGATGGCGCGCGCCTGACTGGGTCAGGCCGTTCTTCTCATCCGCGTTCTGCTCGCGGATGGCGTCCTCAGCAGATTTGTTGTACCATTCCATCCCTTGCTACCCCCGTATATGACGTACCGTTCTGTCTGTTTACACGCGGATTTGACCGCTGCCCCGAATCGTGTACTTAAACGTTGTCAGCGCCGTCAGGCCCATCGGGCCGCGTGCATGCAGCTTCTGTGTTGAAATGCCGATCTCCGCGCCCAGACCGAACTCGCCGCCGTCGGTGAACCGTGTCGACGCGTTGACATAGACCGCCGCTGCGTCCGCATGTTCGAGAAACGCGTCCGCGCGGGTATAACTCTCCGTCACGATGCACTCCGAATGCCCCGTGCCGTTTGTGTTGATCTCGCGGAGCGCTTCGTCAAGCGTGTCGACGATCTTCACCGCGAGGATATAGTCCAAAAACTCCGTATAAAAATCCGCATCCGATGCCGGAACCACGCGTTCGCGCCCTCCGAGGATTTGATACGCCCGCGCATCGCACCGCAGCTCAACACCGTACTCCGCGAGCGCATCGTACGCAGCCGGGAGAATGCGCTCCGCCATGGAGCTGTGGCAGAGGAACACCTCCGCCGCGTTGCATACCGACGGTCGTGAGCACTTTGCGTTGACGAGGATGTGCACCGCCATTTCGGGGTCGCAGCCGTCGTCGGCGTAGACATGGCAGATGCCGGTGCCGGTCTCGATGACCGGAACTCGCGCGTTCTCAATGACGGCACGGATCAGGCCCGCACCTCCGCGCGGGATGAGCACATCGAGAAGCCCCGTCGCCGTCATCATGTCATGCGCGCTTCGGCGGTCGGTATCCTCACACAGTGCGATCACGTCCTCGGGCAGCCCGGCATTCTTCACACCCGCGCGCATCGCTTCCATCAGCGCGATATTGGTGCGGATGGCCTCACGTCCGCCGCGCAGGATGCAGACGTTGCCGGACTTCAGGCACAGCGCTGCCGCGTCGACCGTGACGTTCGGGCGCGCCTCATAGATGATACCGACGACGCCCAGGGGAACCCTTCGGCGTTCGATGCGCAGACCGTTGGGACGCATCCCGCCGCCGTCGGCAACTCCCACGGGGTCTTCCTGCGCCGCGACGTCCCGTACACCCGCGACCGCACCCGCCAGACGTTTCGGCGTCAGCGTCAGACGGTCAAGAAGCGACGCGCGCATTCCACCGGCTTTCGCGGCTTCGACATCCGCAGCGTTGGCCTGATAGATCGCGTCGGCATGCTGCTCAAGCGACTTCGCCATCTCTTCGAGCGCACGGTTCTTAGCGGCGGTTCCCGCTGACGCAAGCGTCCCGGTGACGGCCTTCGCGCGCAGTCCCAGCTCCCGTACGGTCAGCATGATTTTTCCTCCGGTACAAAGATCGTACCCATCCGGCGGTTATTTAAAATATCGTATAGAATTTCCGGATTCTCCCCGCACGTGATGACCATCGGAATCCCCGCCGACAGACAGGTCTTCGCGGCGTTCAGCTTGGTGAGCATCCCGCCGGTCCCTCTGGATGTTCCCTCACCTCCGGCAGCTTTGAGCAGCATGTCGTCGATCTCGCGGACGACGGGGATGCGGCGGGCGTCCTCATTCTCACGGGGATCGGCGTCGTACAGTCCGTCGATATCCGAGAGGATGACGAGCAGATCAGCATCGGTGAGCAGTGCGCAGGTGGCGGCGAGCGTGTCGTTATCCCCGAAGGTCGTGATGTGGGCAAGCTCAAAGGTGGAGACGGTGTCGTTCTCGTTGACGATCGGTACGACGCCGGTCTCAAGAAGACGCATGAAGGTGTGCGTGACGTTTTCCCGGAGCGTCGATGACTCAACGACGTCGCGGGTCAGAAGAAGCTGCGCGACGATATGTCCGTACTCTCCGAAGAAACGGGAGTAGAGGTTCATCAGTTCGGACTGTCCGACGGCGGAGGCGACCTGCTTGGCGGCAACATCGCGGGGATGTTCGCTCCATCCGAGTCTTGCCGCGCCCGCACCGACCGCGCCGGACGTGACGAGGACAATCTCGTGCCCGGCATTCTTCAGATCCGCAAGCACGCGGGACAGCCGCTCGATGCGTCTGAGGTTGAGTTTTCCGTTGTCATATGTCAAAGAGCTGGTGCCGACCTTGACGACAATACGACGGCACGCGCGTAAATCCAGCAAAGTATTCCCTCCGGTCCGGTCAAAACTGGGATACATAATTCTTCCTTTTTACTATAGCACATTTTCTCGATTCTGCCAACTGCTTTTACAGAATTTGTTGGGAATCTGAGGGGAAAATTTTTAACGGAAATAGTGAATGAAATTTGTGCATATTTATGAACCGTCTTCGGAGTGCGAAAAACCCGTCCTCTCGGACGGCAGCGGAAGAGGACGGGCTGACGATTACAGGATAATGATGTGCTCTTTTCTTCGCAGCGCCGGCCATTAAGACGGCGGAGGGTCCCGACGCCGCGTCGCCGACGGGTTTTCTGCCGGCGCGGATGTCATCAAAGAACACCCTGTTCTCACACGCCGGTGAGATCGGCGCTGCCAAAGACGGGGAACCGGCGTCTCCTCCGCGTTTTCCCGAAAGACGGACCATTTCCCTTCGTCGACATACCGCCGATCACACAAAATTTCACCCTTATCTCCCGAGAATCGCGTCCATCGCCCGTGACGTGTTGTACACCAGCGTCTCGGGATGGTACGTGTACGGCGG
>JAAZKA010000126.1 GCA_012800055.1 Clostridiales bacterium | reverse complement strand
CGATCCGCTCGGACATGCCGCCGGCTCCACCGACGGCGCCTACTCCATCCTCGTCGGCGCTGCCGCGAATATCTCCATCAAGGAAGGCCGCATCGTCAGCATCGAGGATCTGCTCCGGGGCTGCAGCGAATAGGCGTAAAAAAGCAATTGTAAAAAGCTCTTCGGGAACAAACCGGGGAGCTTTTGCGTCAAATAGGTACGAACAATCAATGGGAGGAATGGACACATGAAACGGTTTTTATCCGCTGTTCTGTGCGTGTTGCTGCTGCTTGCGGGAGTACACGCCGGGGACACGTACGCCATCGGGAAGCTCGACGTGCCCTACGCAAACGACCAGGCCGCAGCACTGAAGGAGCTCGGGCTGATGCGCGGTACCGACAAGGGCATGGAGCTTGACCGGCCCGTCACACGCGCCCAGGCGGTGACGATGCTCGTACGCTTCCTGGGCAAGGAACAGGAGGCGCTCGCCGCGCGCTACATCACGGGACGCGCGACGGGTCTGGACGACGTGGATTCCCATTGGTCGGTGATGTATGTCGCCTACGCCTACCGCAACGGCATTACGCAGGGAACGTCCGAGACGACCTTCTCCCCGGATGCCTATGTGACCGGCCCGCAGCTTGCAAAGCTGATGCTCTCGGCGTTCGGGTACACGGACATCACGCTCGAGAACGCCTATACAAAGGGTGTTGCGGCCGGGCTGCTGATGAATAACTATGTCAAGGCAGCGGCGAACGAGAAGACCCGCGCGCTCCTGCGCTCGGACCTTGCGTACTTCTTCCATGCCGCGCTGATGGCGAAGAATGCCGAGGGGACAGTCATTTATCAGACACTGATTGACGCAGGTGTGTTTACGAAGGAGACGTTCACAAAGGTGATGCTGTCGGGGGAACCGACGGTCGATGTGAACAAGGGCAGCTTCGGTGAACGGCTGCTGACCGCTCTTTCCGACGGGGAAAACGTGACAATCTCGCCGGTATCGGTGGAGATGGCGCTTGCGATGGCGGTCAACGGCGCAGCGGGGGATACACGCACGGAAATGCTGCGGGTACTCGGCATCGACAACCTGAGTATGTACAATGAGAACACGAAGAAGTTTCTGACACGGCCGGATATGTCGGAGGATACGCAGCTTTCGATTGCCAACGCCATCTACCTCAACACCGACACCGCACAGGCTGCAGGGGTGGATGTCGGCTTTAAGAAAGCGTTCCAGACGCTCATCGAGACTTACTACAACGGCAAATACGGCACTGTGACGAACGCGGACGCCGTGAAGACGATCAACGGCTGGGTTGAAGACGAGACGAACGGGAAAATTAAAAACCTGATTGATTCACCGGATTTCCTCGCGGTACTGGTAAACGCAGTTTACTTCAAGGGTGAGTGGGCGGTCAAGTTCAGTTTGGAGGATACCGCGAAGGGCAGCTTCCACAACCTCGACGGTTCGCAGTCTCAGACCGACCTGATGCACATGACGAAGTTCCTCGATTACTGCGAAAAGGACGGATGCCAGATTCTCCGGCTGCCGTACACCGACGGCAGGACGGCAATGTACATCGCGCTCGGAGAGAACGCGGGCGAGCTTGCGGACTGTGCGGGCAAGTTTGAGCAAACGCGTGTCGCCGTAACGCTGCCGAAGTTTACCGTCGAGTATTCCGCAATGCTGAAGGATACGCTGTCGGCGATGGGGATGCCGAAAGCGTTCACGAACACGGCCGAGTTCGACATGTTCACCGGCACCGGCGTGCGTATCTCGCAGGTCGTCCACAAGACCTATGTCGCCGTGACGGAAGCCGGGACCGAGGCTGCCGCCGCGACCTCTGTCAATGTTTCAGTCACCTCTGTGTTCGATGATGAGCCGGTGGAGTTCACCGCCGACCGCCCGTTCAACTGGTGCATCATCGATGAGACGTCCGGGACGGTGCTGTTCCGCGGCGTGGTCAACAAGCTGTGACATACCGGGCACACCCTGAGACGGAGCGTGCGCCGGATGTCACCCCGGGGCGCGCTGTTCCGTGGGGGACGAATCGCTGCCGGGTGTCCGGGAGCGCGTAGAGATACGATTACGGGCGCGGAGTTTCGCTCCGCGCCCTTGCCGTCTGTAAACGCGGAATTTTTACTTGACGAAAGAGCCGGATGGGGGTATAATAAAAGAATGGAACGAATGACTTTACCGCAAAGACCGCGCGTGATTCTGGGAATTGACCCGGGCTACGCGATTGTCGGCTTCGGGCTGATTGCGTTGGACGGCACACGTTGTCGTCATCTGCGCCACGGTGCAGTGACAACCGAAGCCGGACTGCCGATGGGTGAACGGCTGTGCATCATCTGCGACGACATGACTGCGCTGATCAAAGCGCAGAAGCCGGAAGCCGCCGCCATCGAAAAGCTCTACTTCAATACCAACACGACCACCGCATTCGCAGTTGCGCAGGCGAGGGGAGTGATTCTGCTGACCCTTGCGCGCGCGGGGGTACCGGTGTTTGAGTACAGCCCGTCGGAAATCAAGCAGGCAATCGTCGGTTACGGCAAGGCGGAGAAGGTACAAATGATGGAGATGACCCGCGCGCTGCTGAACCTGCCGGCCGTCCCGAAGCCCGACGACGCCGCCGACGCGCTCGCGGTTGCTCTGTGCCACGCGGCGATGAATACAAGCCTGATGAACTACAAACACAGGGAAGGGTAATCCATATGCGGCGCTGTCGGCGGCCAAAGCGCGGATACGCGGGCGTCGGTCTGCCGACCGCCGGAACGATGATGCTGATATAGAGGGTGTACGAGTATGTTTTATTATCTGGACGGAACGATTGCGCATCTGGAACCGCATATGGCGGTGGTGGACTGCGGCGGTGTGGGATATCTGTGCGGCATCTCGCTCAAGACACAGGCGAAGCTGACGCTCGGGAAGCGCACGAAGCTGTATACCTGGCTCAACGTCCGCGAGGACACCTTTGAGCTGTACGGCTTCTATGATCTGGAGGAGAAAAACTGCTTCACGCTGCTGACCGGCGTGACGGGCGTCGGAGTCAAGGTGGCGCTGTCGATTCTGTCAAACCTCTCGCCGGAGCAGTTCGTGCTCGCGGTTCTGGGAAGCGACGAAAAGGCGCTGACGAGCGCGCCGGGCGTCGGCAAAAAGCTCGCGCAGCGGGTGATTCTCGAGCTGCGGGACAAGATCAGGAAGACGTATCAGGCAGCGGAGGGCGCGCAGGACTGGGGCGCCGTGTCGCCGGAGGGTGCGGACAAGACCGCCGAGGCGCGGATGGCTTTACAGGCGCTCGGGTATACCGCCGCCGAAGCCGCCTCCGCGCTGCGCGGAGTGGATCCGGAGCTGGGGCTTGAAGATACGATCAAGGCGGCGCTTAAGGGTCTTGTGAAGTTAAAATAACATGTTTGTTGGAGGACAGCCTGATGGAAGTCTATAACGCGTATTCGATGGCGAGTGTTGCGGCGGGATTTACCCGTGCACTGGGAGTTGAGCCGCCGTACCGGGCGCAGCGCATCGCCCGTCCGCTCGAGCAGCTGATCGAAGGCGCGCACTGTACGCGCGCGGTCATCTATAACCCCGACGCGATTGCCCAGTGGCTGTGGCAGAAGTACACGCCCGACTTCGAGGAGGTGTACCGCTATACATCTCTCGCGCTGCCCCTCAGGGCGGTGATGCCGTCGGTGACGCCGGTATGCTTCGGGACGATGTACACCGGGACCCTGCCGGAGGTGCACGGCATCCGCAAGTACGAAAAACCCGTGCTGCGCACCGACAGCGTGTACGACGCGCTCATCCGGGCAGGGAAGAAGTGCGCGATTGTCAGCCAGGACGGTGCCAGCATGTCGCGCATCTTCCTCGAACGGGAGATGGACTACTTTACGCAATATGAGGCCGAGGAGGATGTTATCGCAAAGGCTGAGGAGCTGATCGCGTCGGGAAAGTACGACTTCATCAGCATCTACAACGGCAACTACGACCACACGATGCACGGCACACGCGTGGAGTCTCCGGAGGCGCTGGCGGTGATGCGGAAGAACTGCCGCTTCTTCGGCGAACTGATGCGCACGGTCGAGAGCTGCTACAAAGGCGAGACGTTTGTGGGCTTCGCAACCGACCACGGCTGCCACGACAACCCGGAGACCGGACGCGGTACCCATGGCACAGACCTGACCGATGACTTGAACGTGGTGCATTTTTACGGCATTCTGCGGGGGCAAGACAATGGCCATTGAGTTTGACGACCAGCTCGGAGAGCGTATCGTAGACACGACCGCGCATGCGGACGACGAGCAGGGGACGCTGCGTCCGAGAAAACTCGACGAGTACATCGGGCAGGAGCGAGTGAAGGAGAACCTGCGGGTATTCATCGAGGCGGCAAAGCTGCGCGGCGAATCGCTGGATCATGTGCTGCTGTCCGGCCCTCCCGGACTTGGTAAGACGACCCTCGCCGGTGTCGTTGCGCATGAGATGGGCGCGAACATCCGCGTGACCTCCGGTCCCGCCATTGCGAAGGCCGGCGATCTGGCGGCGCTTCTGACAAATCTTGCGGAGCACGACATCCTCTTTATCGACGAGATTCACCGCCTCGACCGTTCGGTGGAGGAGGTGTTGTATCCGGCGATGGAGGACTTCGCGCTCGATATCATCATCGGGAAGGGGCCGTCGGCGCGGTCAATCCGGCTCGAACTGCCGCGCTTCACGCTCATCGGCGCGACGACCCGCGCAGGTCAGCTTTCGGCGCCTTTACGCGACCGCTTCGGCGTGCTGATGAAGCTCGAGCTGTATCCGCCCGAAGACATCGAGACGATCGTCCGGCGGTCGGCGGAGATACTCGGCGTGCGCATCACAAAGGACGGCGCGCGGGAAATCGCCGGACGTTCCAGAGGGACACCGCGTATCGCCAACCGGCTTCTCAAACGCGTGCGGGACTACGCGCAGGTACGCGCCGGCGGAGACATCACGCTGAATGTGGCCGACGACGCGCTGCGGGCTTTGGAGATCGACGAGATCGGCCTCGACGCTACTGACCGCCGGATGCTGCGCGGGATCATTGACATCTACGGCGGAGGCCCCGTCGGGCTGGAGGCACTGTCGGCGACCGTCGGCGAGGAGGCCGTTACGCTCGAGGACGCGTATGAGCCGTATCTTCTGCAGATCGGATTCCTCTCACGTACCCCGCGAGGCCGCTGCGCGACCGTGCGGGCGTATGAGCATTTGGGCATTTCCTGCCCGGAACCGGTGAAAGACACGGAAAATACACCCATCCGAATGGATGATTGGCTGAAAACGGTGAAGGATTGAGATGTTCTGCAATCTGCGCGGGACATGTTGTGCAGAATGTACGAGTTTCGATGGTGAATAGTAGACACATTAACAAAATATGAACGCACCCCTTGACAAAAGGAAAATTTGCGTTATAATATACACTAGACGGGAATCGTGAAGGCAATGCAGTCGATTGATATTACGACTTTATCCGATGAAGCTCTGTGCGCGCGCTACGCGGGCGGAGACCGGGAAGCCGGGGATCTGCTGGCACAGAGAAACGCAAGACTTGTTCGATGTGTTGCGCGTCCATATTTCTTGGCAGGCGGCGATCGCGAAGATCTGATTCAGGAGGGTATGCTCGGGCTTCTGAAAGCCATCAGGACTTTCGAGGCCGGGAGGGCATCCTTCCGAACCTATGCGGCGCAATGTATCCGGTCGCGTATCTACGATGCGATCAAAAGGTCTCAGGGAAAGAACCAGCAAATTCTGAGCACGGCTCTCCGGTTGGATCATTCGCAAGATGATTCTCCGGCCGAGTGGTTGTATGACCCCGAGACGGATCCCGAAGCGCTGATAATCCACAGGGATGAGCAACGGCAGATAGCCGCAGAACTCGACGCACTCTTGTCCGGTTATGAAAAACGTGTCCTCTCTCTTTATCTTGAAGGATATTCCGAATCCGAGATGGCCAGACGGTGCAACCGGCCGGTCAAATCGATTGACAACGCAGTGACCCGAATCCGCAACAAGCTCTCCCCGCGCCTGAAGCAAGGCGCAGAAAATGCCCCAGGCTTAACCGGGAAAACCCGATAAGCATATTATGTTGCCCGGCGTAACAAAACCACTGCATCAACAAACGCTCGAGGTTTTCGTCGATGGCACAACAAGTCAAAGAGAGGTTACAACAAATGTACCAGGACAAGACACTCAAGTGTAAAGAGTGCGGAGAAGATTTCATCTTCACCGCCGGTGAGCAGGAGTTTTACGCCGAGCGCGGCTTCCAGAACGAGCCGCAGCGCTGCAAGCCCTGCCGTGATGCCCGCAAGAACGCTTCCCGCGCCCCGCGTGAGTTCTTCGTGGCCACCTGCGCTGCCTGCGGCGGCGAAGCCCGTGTTCCGTTCGAGCCGAAGACCGATCGTCCGGTCTACTGCAGCGACTGCTTCGCCAAGATGCGTCAGCAGCAGGAATAATCCCAACACATCCAACTTGTTCACAAGACCCCTCATCCGATCAGGTGAGGGGTCTTGAATACCTATCCCCCTCGTCCGCAGGATGAGGGGGATAGGTAGGTTATAGGACATCGGACGCATCCGAAAGCCCGACCGCCATCCGCAGACGCGTACCGTCCGGGACATCGGCCGTGAGCGAGAATGTGTTTTTTCCGCGGAGAAGCGGCGCGGGTTTGCCGGATATCTTTACGCCGACCGGACGGCTGGAAGGCCCGGCGGTAAACCACCCGCCGTCGGAGTATTCCGCGATGCTTCCGGCCGGCAGCGTACCGGTGAGCGCAACGCCGTCCATGCGGAGGTTCCGGACGTCACGCGGTTCGGTGAAGAACGTGTGCCAGCCCGCCGCGCGTACCGTACACGTCTCGCCCGCCGGGAGGTTGTTCAGCCACACCGACGCATACGCCACACGCGTATAGTCGATCGAGCCGCCGGTGATGTGGTGCGGGTTTGCGTTGCGGTCAAGATAGGCGCTTTCTAAGAACATGCTCTCCGGCCAGTCACCAGTCCGAGCCTCGGGTGTCAGCGGCACGAACTCGTCGGAGTCCGCGCGCAGTCCCATATAGAACGGCCATCGGTATTCCATCACTTTCGCTGCGCCGCACTCGATCAGCTCGAAGTACCGCCAGCCGGTGAAGTCGATGACCACGGGCTTCATGAACATCCCCGCGCCCTCGAGACGGTGACTGCGCAGTTCCAGGTTGACAAGCTCGCCCTTGCCGTCGCCCTCGAGCCAGACACCGAAGCCGTACTGTCCGCGGATGTTCAGCGGCTTGGCGAATGTCTGCTGTGCACGCATGCAGCCGATCGGACGCTCCGCGCGGG
>JAAZKA010000125.1 GCA_012800055.1 Clostridiales bacterium | reverse complement strand
GTTGCCGAAGTCGCGGTTGAGCGCGCCGGAAAAGTCACGCAGGAGCCGCGCATCGAGCGCTGCGTCATCTAGCGCGGGTTTGAGGTCGAGGACAATTTTATACGCACCGCCGCCGCGCATCCGTGAGGACGCGGAGAGAACTGTCGGCCCGGAGAGTCCGAAGTGGGTAAAGAGCAGCTCACCGAAGTCTTCGTAGACGCGTTTGCCGTCTTTATAGAGGGTCAGCCCGGTATTTTTCAGCGACAGTCCCTGCATCAGTGCACAGCCCTGAGCCTCAAGAGGGACAAGACTCCCGGACGGCGGTACGATGGTATGTCCGACGCTGCGGGCGAGCGCGTAGCCGTCGCCGGTGGAGCCGGTGAGCGGGTAGCTCATCCCGCCGGTGGAGAGAATGACGGCGTCGCAGGAGAGGATACCGCCGGAGTGCCGCACGCCGGTGACCCGACCGTCGGTGAGCAGCAGCTCTTGTGCGGTGCCGGTGACGACGCGGACGCCGTGGGCACGGGCATTGTTCAGGAGGGCATCGGCGACGTCGTAGGCGCGGTCGGATACAGGGAAGACGCGGTCGCCGCGCTCGGTCTTGAGCGGGACACCGAGACTTTCGAAGTAGGCGATGGCGGCGGACGGCGGGAAGGCGTTGAGGGCGGAATAGAGAAAGCGGGCGTTGCCGGGGACGTTTTTCATGAACGTCTCAATATCGCAGTTGTTGGTGAGGTTGCAGCGCCCCTTCCCGGTGATACAGAGCTTGCGGCAGGTCTTGGGATTTTTTTCGAGCACGACCGTCCGGTGACCGTTCGCGGCGGCGACACCCGCGGCAAGCATTCCTGCGGCACCTCCGCCGATGATTACGACACGCAAATGAATATCCTCCCAAAAGTAATCCGGCAGGGTGTAAACCGACCTCCCCTACTCAGGGTTGCGCTCATAGACGCCGTACTCATCCCATATATGCTCGAGCTGTGAAAAAATTCGTGTGACATCCTCTTTTTTCCGCATCCCGACGGCGATGATGAGCGCGTTGAACAGGCTGAGCGGCGCGACGAGGGAGTCGACGAACGACGCCATATCCGAGCGGGCGTAGAGGGCATAGTCGGCATACTCGGCGATGGGAGAGCGGGAGCTGTCGGTGACGGCGACGACGTGCGCGCCGCGTGATTTGACAAACTTCAGCGCGCGGACGGTACCTCTGGAATAGCGCGGGAAGCTGATGCCGTAGACGATATCGCCCTCGCCGACATGAAAGAGCTGCTCGTACAACTCATTGGCGCTGTTGGTCGTGATGATCCGGACATTCTCGAAGATCAGCTGGAAATAAAAGCCGAGGAAGCTGGCAAGCCCGGCGGACGAGCGCATGCCGAGGATATACACGCGCCGCGCCGCGATGGTTTCACGGACGGCGTTATTGAACGCGTCCTGATCGACGGACGCGAGGGTGGCAGCGATCTTTTCCATATCGTCAGTCATGACGGCATGGAGGATATTGCGGTCGGAGAGCTGGGTGGAGGTGACCTCCAGCCGCTGGACGGCGGTGAGACGGTTGCGGATCATATCCTGCAGACCGGTCTGGAGGGCGGGGTAGCCGTCATACCCGAGCTTCATGGCGAAACGGACGACGGTGGACTCTGAGACGCCGACGACTCCGCCGAGTTTTTTGGCGGTCATAAAGGCCGCTTTATCGTAATGCTCGCTGATATAGGCGGCGATGACCCTCTGACTGCGGGAGAAGTCGCCCTGCGCGGCGCGGATACGTGCGATAATGTCAGTGTTCATGCTTCGTCCTCCTTTCGCCATTCTTTCGGATTGAGCAGCGCGTGCAGTTCGGCGTCGGACAATTTGCGCCACTGACCGGGTTTGAGGTCGCCGAGTGAGAGTGTCCCGATGCGTACCCTGCACAGCCGTGTGACGCGCAGTCCGGCACCCTCACAGATGCGGCGTATCTGACGGTTGCGGCCCTCATGGATCACCATCTCGACGACGATGCCGTAGGGAGTCTTGCGCAGCGTTTTCACCCGGGCGGGACGTGTAAGATAGCCGTCGAGGTCGGTCGGCGCAGCAAGGATGGGAAGATAGGGTGTGATGTCGAAGTGACCGGGCGCGGCGTCGGCAGGTGTGACGGTGACGTGGTAGGTTTTGGGGACCTCATGGCTTGGATGGGTGAGACGGTTGGCAAGATCGCCGTCGGAGGTCATGAGAAGGGCGCCGCAGGAGTTGAGATCAAGGCGGCCGACGGGATAGACGCGTACGCCGACGCTCTGTGTGAGCTCGGCGACGGTACGGCGG
>JAAZKA010000124.1 GCA_012800055.1 Clostridiales bacterium | reverse complement strand
CAGGATCCGCGCGAGCACCTGTGCCTGCCACTGGTCGGGCGTCGTGTCCGCAGCCGGCACCGCTTCGATCTGTTCGAGCAGTTCTGACGCGTTCGGGGTCTGTTCGAAGAACCGCAGGAAGCCCTCGCCGCCGTGACCGTCGCCGCACGCGGCTGCCATGATGATGACGCCGCCCTCCGGGGTCAGCATCTCCGCCGTACTCATTCCCTTGACTGCCTGATAGATGTTGAGGTCGAGCGGCGCGCCGTTGTTCGTCGTCACGACGATCGGCAAGGACGCAGCCGGAACCGCGCACAGTCCCTCCAGGAACCGCACACCCTCCCGATGCGCCGCGTCGCAGTCTCCGGCGTAGGCGGCGACGACCTCGTGGCGCGCGTTGATCACGACGTTGCAGATGAACGCGAGCTTCGCCGTCCGCGCGGCATAGAGCATGTCGCGGTGGATGGGGTTGCCGTCGAGGATGCCCGCACGGGCATGGGAGCTTGCAAGAAACGCGGCGTTGTGGTTGTACATCACCGTCCCCCGCGACGCAATCCCGGGCAGCACCGACTTGCGTCCGCCGGAAAAGCCCGCGAAGAAGTGCGGTTCGATGAACCCCTCCGATACCAGCAGGTCGCAGTCCGCCGCTTCCCGGTTGACCCACAGCTCCCCGCCCGACGGCAGCGTTCCGATGCGCACACAGTTGCGGTCGCAGTCGTGGACGACGATGCGCTCGCGGGCGACGATGTCCGCGCCGCACTTGTCGGTCAGCTCGGCGGCGGTCGTCTCACGGTGACAGCCCGTCGCGACCAACAGCGTGATCCGTGCATCCGGGTTTCCGCGGCGGATTTCCCGCAGCAGCGGTGGCAGAATCACCCGCGACGGTACCGGCCGCGTGTGGTCGGAGATGATGACCGTGACGCGCCGCTTTCCGCGTGCGAGTTCACATAACCCCGGAGACCCGATCGGATGCGCGAGAGCAGCTTCCACAAGGCCCTCCTGCGGTTCGGCAGGCGTATAGCTATCCAGCCCTCCGCGCAGCACACCTGCCAGACGGCAGTCCGGGATGTCACACGGCAGCGTACTCTTACCGTATGGCAGCTCTATCCTCATAGCTTCACAATCTCCGTCAGTGCCGCATGCACCGTCCGATACACAAACTCCGGGGACTTTTCCGAAGCGCCCAGCTCCGCCGTCAGCACATCCTCATATCCGGCGATGCGCAGCGCCTCCATCACCTTATCCCAACGGACCGAGCCCTGCAGCAGCGGATACTCGTAGTAGCCGACGGGTGACGGAACCTTTCTGCCGTCCTTTGCGTGAACCTTACAGATACGCGAGCCGAGGATTTCAATCCAGTATTCGGGGTAGGAGTAGCGCAGCACGTTGCCGATGTCGAAATACGCGCGGATATAGTCACTTTCGAACGCGTCGATGAACTCGCACATATCGCCGGGGCTGAGGAAGAAGCCGTTGCCGACGTTCTCCAGGCCTACGAGAATGCCGGACGCCTCGATTTCCGGCAGCAGCTCCTCGAGCGCATGGCGGCACAGCTCGTAGCACTCGACAATAGAGGTATCGTCGCCGATGCCGCCGGTGACGACGAGAATGGCGTCCCCGCCGAGCGCCCGGGCACAGGCAAGTTGTGCTCTCAGCACATCCTGCGCATAGGCACGGGTCGCGGCATCCTTCGAGCCGAGCGGGAACTTCCAGTACAGAGCCGTCGAGATGCTCGTTACCGGCAGCTGATACTGACGTGACAGCGCGGCGATCTCCGTCAGTTCCTCCGGCGTTGTCTCCATCGTCAGCGAGTGGCCGGAGAAGTTGTCGGCGTCGACGTTCAGCTCGACCGCATCGAATCCGATCTCGCTGAGCGTCCGGAACATCGTTTCAAAGTCCGTGCCCGACGGCACTGCCCAGGCGTTGATAGCACGTTTCATAGTCCTTACCTCCTAATCAATACGCACAGACGCGCGAATGACGGTCTGTGCAAACGCCACCCCGTCCGGAGTCCGGGTAAACGGGATGTCCTTACCGTCAAGGATCACATGTGTGATGTCGTGGAGCCACGGGCATCCGATCGCGCGCAGCGCCAGCGTGCCGGCTTTAAGGTTGAGGGTCAGCGACTGTTCGTCGATATTTGCAATGCCCCACGCCTGTGCCGTGCCGAAATAGCCCGACAGCTCCGGCAGCTTCGGATCGAACGTCAGCGTTCCCTCAGGCAGGTTCGCGACATAGCCCATAAGCGACGGGATCAGGCTGAAACTCGCCATGCTGCGCGCGTAGTTCGAACCACACTCGATTTCATTGTACGGGTTGCGCTTCTCACCGTCGTAACGGTCGCGGATCGCGCGGACGACCGTCAGACCTTCGTCGACCATGCCGTTTTGGATCAGCAGTGCCGCGTATGCGTATTCAAACCCCGTCATGCACTCCTCCGCGTACGGAATCGGTACGACCGGCTTGTATGTGCCGTCGGGGTAGTCGCAGATGACCGTGCCGCCCTCGTCGTTGAGCGCGAAGATACGGCAGGGGTTGTAAAACTCGCGCAGCGACGGCTTGAAGTTGTGCCGGAACATGCTCGCAAGTGCTGTTTTTCGGTGCGCAGGGTCGAAGATATCGCCCAGCCCGATCAATCCGGCGTGGTACTGCGCGAGCATCTGGTCGATCTCCGAGCCGTCCGCAATCTGGTACTTCATCTTGCCTGCCTCGTCGTTCCAGTACCTCTCCGTGCAGCCGTACTTCTCGAGCGTTGCGCGGTCATGCAGATCGACCTTCTGGATATACCAGGAACCGTTGAACAGCTCCGCCTCCATATGCCGTGTGCCGTTTTCATAGAGCAGCGCGCAGGTGTTTTCAAAGAGCGTATCACCGACTTCGCGCGCCATCACCTCACCCGCCTTCAGTGCCGCAAGATAGAACCCCTCGAGCCATGACGACGGCCCAAACAGCTCCATATCCAGCGTGTGATGCTGCCGGCCCTCGAGCACGC
Organism: Clostridiales bacterium; assembly: GCA_012800055.1. Taxonomy (GTDB): domain Bacteria; phylum Bacillota; class Clostridia; order Oscillospirales; family QAMX01; genus JAAZKA01. The sequence continues at coordinate 2,633 of JAAZKA010000124.1, read as the reverse complement.
CGTCACGGTCGCGGTCCCACGCGTCGGGGTTCTCCTCACTCCACGCAAACGACAGCGCTTTTTTCACCGACGGATAGATTTGTTTGAGCCACTGTGTATCACCCGACAGCCGCCACTCGCGCAGCACCTTCAGCACACCGCCCATCTGCCCGTCTACGCAGGCGTGAAAGCGAGGATTCCGGCGCCCCAAAGGCAGCGGCAAACGAAAGGTCATATACCCGCTTTCCTCGAGGTTATATTTGTAGTCTGCGTCACGGATCGAACGCTCGAGGTCCGGGAACAGATAGCACAGCGCGTAGGCGTATGTCCAGACATGCGTACAGGTGCCCTCGCACGAACCGGCGCGCTCGGAGACGCCCTCCCAGCCGTAGAACGTCCCGTCCTCGAGCCGCAGCACCACCGGGCTTTTCAGTACCGCCAGGTTCGATGCCGCCGCGTCGATCACCTCCGGCGGCAGATTTGCATTGTGCAGCGCGTCGCGGAAGGTATAGGTGCCGTCATGCAGCATATCCCACTTCCGGCTCACTTATGCCGCAACATCCTCCGCCGACGGGAAACGTGTCGCATACCAGTTGCGCCACGGCATATCGCCCTCGCGCGGCGACCAGTCATTGATGCGGTTGGGATAATACCACGTCAGTATGAATCGCGCGCGGACGCTCTGCCCTGCCTTGGCCAGCACGCGGACGGTGAGCGTCGCGGTGTCGCGCTGCCCCGGGGTATCGTAGACGCGTTCGGGCAGCGTCAGCTCCTGCGTCAGATTGCGCCAGTAAATACCCAGGCTGTCAAACCAGCTTCCGCGATACCAGTCAAGCTGCGTGCGTATATCCTCACAACCGTCGGGAACGCATACCACGCACAGCTCACCGTACGCCGGGTCATTCTCCGGCAGTACCGTCTGCGCGAGCCGTATGCCGTTCGGGACGGCGCTGTTTACGGAGCCTTTCGCCGCGGGGTTTGTGACGGTGAAGGCGAAGGTGTAGTAAAGCGGTGCAGACGTGGAATTTTCTGCAGCGGCGATGAAGCACGCGGCGGGGAGCGATGAGTTCTCCGAATCGAGCGGAATCATCGGGCTCCATGCGTCGAGCGTGACCTCACCGGGGAAGTGCTCATCCCGGAAAGCAAGCTGAGACGTCGGAAAAGCGCCCTTGAACGTGACATCGCGGAAGTGCGGGAAACCTGCCATCGTCGCAATCGCCGGGCCATAGCCGAAGCCGGAATGCCCGGAAGCTGCCGCATACTGTCCCGAAAGCCCGCGGGTCATGTCGCCGTTGAGCACACGCGTATCGAGTATCCGCTCTCCGTCGTCCGCACGAACGGCGAGGTGCGTGTAACCATTGAGACTGCCCTTGCTCGGATGGTTGAAAATCTCCCAGTCGGCGAGCCGTCCGTCGCCGGAGATACCGACCGAGCCGGTGCCGATGCCGCCCAGGGGCATGTTGATCTGTTCGAGTGCGCGGTCTTTGTAGAGACGCATAGAATACCCTCCGTTATGTCATGATCGTTCTTCCATGCCGCCACCTTCCGAATCAGTTCCGCATACGAAGAACACGGGAGAGGCACGCTGTATCCTGTTATCCCTCGGCCGCGAGGCACGCGCTGAGGATATCGCGGGCGATCCACGCGACATTGTTGCCCGAACCACCGTGCTCGACGATGACGGCGATGGCGTAGCGGGGATTCTCGGCGGGCGCCGCGAGAACGAAGACGCCGTTGGCGATCCCGGTCTCGACCTGCGCCGAGCCGGTCTTGCCGATAACCGAAACGGGATAGTCCGCGAAGACCTTCGACGCGGTGCCGTCCTCAGTCACACGCAGCATCCCCTCGAGTACCGCTGAGAGGTTCTCCGGCGTGTAGGAAATCTCCGCGACGGGTGTCGGGGGCTTTGAGAGCCTGACCTCGCCGGATACGGGGTCAAGGATTTCACTGACCATGTGCGCCTCATAGCGCACGCCGCCGGAACAGAGGGTCGCGACGTAGTTGCATAACTGCACGGGCGTGAACAGATTGTCCGACTGACCGATCGCGGCGAGCAGCGTATCGCCCGGGTACCATTTACCGTCGGCGCGTGCATCAGGCCCCGCAAGCACCCCGGACGCCTCCGGAAGCTCCAGCCCGGTCTTCTGCCCCAAGCCCAAAAGCGCCGCGTACTCATTCAGCTTCCGGATGCCGAGCAGCCGTCCGCATTCGTAGAAGAAGTAGTTGCAGGAGTTCTGCAGCGCGGTCGTGACGGTCAGAGAACCGTGGGTGATGCCGTAGTCTTTGTAGATCCAGCAGTGGTAGAGATAGTTCGGCGCGTAGTAGGTGTAGATGCCTTGGTCGACGATGATCGTCTCGGGCGTGACGACACGCTCCTGCAGCGCGGCGGTCGCGGTGACCATCTTGTAGGTCGAGCCGGGGGCGTAGGTACCGTTCAGCGCGCGATTGAACATCGGCGCGTAGTCGGCCTCGAGCAGAGCGGCGTAATCCTCGGAAAATGTCGCGAGGTTATACGTCGGATAGCTCGCGGCAGCGAGTACCTCCGCCGTGCCGACCTCGATGACGACGGCCGCGCCGCCCTCAGCGTTCGCGCCGACGCCGCCGGCCTCGCGCATCTGCGTGATGTGGCGGGCAAGCGCATCTTCTGCGGCTGT
>JAAZKA010000123.1 GCA_012800055.1 Clostridiales bacterium | reverse complement strand
TACGGGTATGAACCGTATGCTCTAGCCAACTGAGCTACGCCGCCATTTTGCGACCCGAAGCCGTTTTGTGTTTCGAACATCGCGACATTTAGTATAACACACCTCTTTCGATTTGTCAAGACTTTTCTCCCGATATTTTCCGAGCAAATTTCATAGCTCGTTTCTCCCGAAAACGGTTGCAATCCGCTGCGAACATTGCTATAATAGGCAGTAGGGGCTTTACACCCGAATCCGCACTCCGAGGTTGTTTATGCAGCATTTACTCTCTTATGTACGCAGGTGCGTACAGGATTACGATATGCTTGCCGAAGGGGATTACGTCGCGGTCGGCGTATCCGGAGGAAAAGATTCCCTGACCACCCTGCTTGTCCTGAAAGTGCTCTCCGGCTTTTACCCGCAGCACTTCGATGTCCGCGCTATATCCATCGACATGGGCTTCCCCGGTGCCGACTTCTCACCCATCGCTGCGTTGTGTGAACGCATTGAGGTTCCCTTCACCGTCGTGCCGACGCAGATCTATGAACTTGTATTCAATGTCCGGCAGGAGAAGAATCCCTGCTCGCTGTGTGCGAACATGCGCAGGGGAGCGCTCAACCGCGCTGCCATCGCCCACGGCTGCAACAAAGTTGCGCTCGGCCATCACCGTGATGACGCCGTCGAAACGTTCCTGCTCTCCGAATTCTATGAAGGCCGCATCGCCTGCTTTCAGCCCGTCACCTTCCTGGACCGTTCCGGCGTCACACTCATCCGTCCGATGCTTTATGTACCGGAGAAAGAGATGCGTGCATTTGCCAGACGTCAGGAGCTGCCGGTCTTTCCGCGGCTGTGCCCACAGGAGGGCAACTCCCGCCGCGCCGAGGTCAAAGCGCTCATCGCCTCTCTGCGCGAGAAAAACCCAGATCTATCTGAACTGCTCTTCGGTGCGATCCAGCGCTCCTCGCTCCCCGGCTGGCGCGAACCATCCCCGCGTAAATTCATCAAACCGGAGGAACATAGAGATGAAACGTCTGATTGATATTCCTACCCCTTCTTGCCACGCGTCCACGCTGCTGCGGACAAATACGGGCTATCTGCTCGCCTGGTTCGGCGGCACACGTGAGGGCGATACCGACGTCGGTATTTGGGTATGCGCCGGCGATACACCTGTCCGCGTTGACCGGGAACCCGGCATCCCGCACTGGAACCCCGTACTCCATCGGCGCATGGACGGCACAGTGCTGCTTTTTTATAAAGTCGGACATCAAATTCCCGGCTGGCGTACGTATGTAACCTGTTCCCATGACGAGGGCGTGAGCTGGAGTATTCCATATGAACTTATACCCGGCGACGATACCGGAGGAAGAGGACCCGTGAAGAATAAACCCATCCGGCTCTCGGACGGTTCCATTCTCGCGCCCGCATCGTCGGAGCGGGGCATCTGGCGTGTATTTACCGACCGCTCGACCGATGACGGACGTACCTATATCCGGTCGGCATTCGTCAACGCACCTATCTTTAACGGCAAACCCGTCGGATTGATCCAGCCGACGCTCTGGGACTCCTCACCCGGTCAGGTTCACATGCTTGCACGTTCAAACGCCGGGTATCTGTTCCGCGCCGACTCCCGCGACTATGGAATAAGCTGGTCGCCGGCGTATCCCACACCGCTGCCGAACAACAACAGCGGCGTAGATCTGGCAAGACTCCCGGACGGCACCCTCGTCCTTGCGCATAACCCTGTGTCCGGCAATTGGGCCGCGCGGACGCCTCTCGTCCTGTCGGTCTCTTACGACGGCGGGAATACCTGGCGGCGTGCATATACCCTCGAGGATGCCCGGGGCGAGTTTTCCTATCCCGCCGTCATTCCGTCAGAGGACGGCGTCGCGGTCTCGTACACGTGGAACCGGGAAAAGATTGCGCTTTGTGAAATTCCACGCGAAATGTTGTGTGAAAGGTTATAAACTATATGGAACTGTTCACTACTACGCAGCGTCTGTGTTTGGTCGGTATCGGCGGCGTGTCGATGAGTGCGCTGGGGGAGATGCTGAAACTGCGCGGTTACACGGTCTTCGGCTGTGACCGCGTGGAGTCCGCGCGTACCCGGAAGCTTGCAGCGATGGGTATTCCGGTTAAGATCGCACCGAATGCCCCCGACAACATCGACTCTGCGGACGTCGTTATTCGCACTGCCGCTGCGCGTGACGATGCCCCCGAGGTCATCGAAGCCAGGCGCCGCGGGATTCCCGTCGTCGCACGCGCGCAGGCGTGGGCATTCCTCATGGCGGACTATCAGGATGTTATAGGTCTCTCCGGCTCTCACGGCAAGAGCACCACGACCGGCATGTGCGCGCAGATCGCCCTGACCGCCGGAATGGATCCGACAATCTCCATCGGCGCGGACCTTCCCGCCATCGGCGGAAACCTTCGGGTAGGGGAGAGCCGCCGTGTCTTCATCGCTGAGGCTGACGAGTACTGGGATTCCTTCCTCTGGTTTCGTCCGACCGTTGCGCTGATCAACAACATCGAAATGGATCACCCCGACTACTTCAAATCGCTCGACCAGTTGATCGGCTCATTCGCGAAGTACGCGGGCCATACCTCCGGGATGGTTGTCGTCAACGCCGAAAGTCCGAACGCGATGAAGGCCGTCGAGGGCTGCACGGGAAAACTTTGCACATTCGGGCTGAAGGTACCCGCCTATGTCACCGCGCGGGACATCACGTACGACCACAACTACGGCCGCTTCACACTTGTTGCAAACGGTGAGGCGCTGGGACGTGTGAGTTTAAACGTCGCAGGTGAGCACAACGTATACAATGCGCTCGCGTCGGCAGCCGCAAGCTTGGCGTACGGCGTGACACCGGAGCAGGTGATTGCGGGACTCAACGCGTTCACCGGCGTGGCGCGGCGGTTTGAGAAGCGCGGCATGATCAACGGCGCGGTACTCGTCGACGACTTCGGCCATCATCCGACCGAGATACAGGCAACGATGAACGTCGCGAAGGCGATGGGATTTGACCGCGTCATTACCGTCTTCCAGCCCTATACCTACTCACGCACAACGCAGTTTTTTGATGACTTCGTGAATGTCCTGAAGCAGGCGGATGTCGCGGTGCTGACGGAAATTCTGGGCGCACGGGAGATCAACCCCGGCTCCGATACTTCCTTAACGCTTGTCAATGCTGTCAACACGGCGGGCGGACACTCCGTCTTCACACCCACCTTCGACGATGCCGAACAGTGGATTCGGGACAACGCGCGGCCGGGGGATCTGATCGTCACGACCGGCTGCGGAAACCTGAACCTTTTGTGCGACAGGCTGGTGTGAGATGGGGCAAATATTCCTCAATACGTTCTCACAGACACTGCTTCTATTCATATTCATGCTGACGGGCTTTCTCCTGAAACGGAGAAAGCTGCTTCCGGACAATTCTGCACAGGTGCTGTCAAAACTTGAGATGCTGGTGATTCTGCCGGCACTCAACTATAAGGTCTTCGCCGCGAATTTCAACCGTGCTGTGCTGCGCGAGATGGGCGGGACGATGCTTTGGGGGCTGGTACTGCTCAGCATTGTCTTTGCGCTGGCGCTTCTACTCTCCCGCTTCTTCGCGAAGGATCGAAACACGCGCGATATCTATACCTATTCTTTCACCATCCCGAACTACGGCTACGTCGGCTACGCACTGATGGCGGCACTCTACGGTGAAACAATGCTGTTTCGTATGATGATTTTCGTGCTGCCGATCAGTGTGTTCACTTATACGATAGGGATGTACCTGCTGCTGCCGTACAAGACGATTACCTGGAAGCGGCTGCTGAACCCGAGCTTTCTGGGGATTCTGCTGGGGTTACTCGTCGGGCTGTTTGAGATTCCGATGCCGGCGGTCATCACGCAAGCGTCGGCGAGCGCGAGCGCGTGTATGGCACCGTTGGCAATGATTCTCACCGGATTCGTCATCGGATCGCGGCAGATCAAGACTCTGCTCACCGACACGAAGGTCTATATCGCCTGCGCATTTCGGCTGTTGATCCTTCCGGGACTTGCGCTCATCCTGTTTCGTATGATCCCCGTCCCGCGTGAGCTTGCCATCATCGTCGTCGTCTATCTGTCGATGCCGATGGGTCTGAACACGATTGTTTTTCCGGAGAGCGCCGGTGCGGACAGCTCCGTCGGCGCAAAGATGGCGCTCATCTCCAATGTCGCGGGACTTTTTACCATCCCGCTGATGCTTTCACTGCTGGGCTGACATATCTAAAAACTACAGAAAGAAGGAGGATTTTTTGTGAAGCTGTACTTTAAAACTCCGCTGCTTGATGCCGTGCTTCCGGAACTGCTGCCGGAGCTGAACCTTATGCGGACCGATAGCTCCGACCACGCCGATGTCCTCGTCACCCTCGCGCTGACTGATACAGATACCGTGACCGTAAAACTCGCAGACGGATGCGCCGTACTTACAGGGCACACCGTCAACCGCTTATGTCGTGCGCTCGGACTGCTTGCACAGGCATTATCCGAGAGCAAGTCCGCGTACGAGATCACCGAGACACCGCTGTTTACTCTCAACGGTGCGATGGTCGACATGTCGCGCAACGCTGTGATGAACGTACAGACGGTAAAGTGGATGCTGCGGCGGATGGCGTTGATGGGGCTGAACACGTATATGCTCTACACCGAGGACACCTATGAGGTTCCCGAGCGTCCGTATTTCGGCTACATGCGCGGACGCTACACAAAAGACGAGCTGCGAGAACTGGACGCTTACGCACTCCGGTACGGCATCGAACTGATCCCATGCATCCAACTGCTCGGCCACCTCGCGACGCATCTGCTTTGGAATGCCGCCGCAGCTTACCGGGATACCGCAAACGTGCTTCTCGTCGGTGAGGACGAGACCTACCGCTTTATCGACGACCTGCTGCGAACAGTCTCGGAATGCTTTACCTCGCGCCGCATCCACATCGGCTGCGATGAGACGCACGATCTCGGAACGGGAAAATACCTCGACCTCAACGGCTATCGCGACCGTGCGGATATCTTCCTGGAGCATCTTTCCCGGATTTCAGAGATGGCAAAGTTCCATGGGCTGCAGCCGATGATGTGGAGCGACATGTTCTTCCGGCTGTCCGGGCGAAACCTCGACCGTTACCGTGACTACGACCCGCGTACCGAGCTGCTGCCGGGGATTGAGAACCATACGGCGGGTGTACAGCAGATCTTCTGGGACTACTACAACCCCGACGAGGACTTCTATCGTGTCAACCTTGAGAAACACGACCTTTTCCCGGGTGAGACATTGTTCGCCGGCGGTATCTGGGCATGGGGTGGCTATACGGTGCAGTACAACCGGACACTGCGCAACACACTCCCGGCGCTCGAGGCCTGTCGAAAGCATGGGACACGCGAGGTCATCGCAACAATCTGGCACAACGGTGCGGAGTGCAGTTTGATTCTCGCACTGGCTGGCTTGCAGGTGTATGCGGAATATGACTACCGCGGTCAGTACGATGCGGCTGAGGTCGCGGCACGGTTCCGTGTCTGCGGCGGCGCGGAGTACGCGGACTTCCTGAATATCGAACGGCTCGAACATCCCGACGGCGGCAAAGAGCACGGCATCGCGAGAGCGCTTCTCTATGCAGATCCGCTCATCGGACTGACCGACGCACATATCCGCGGGTTTGATCTGCGCGCGTACTATACAAAACTGAGGAATGAGTTTGCGGAGCTGGGCGAGGGGATGTATACGCCGGCGTTCGATGTTGCGCGGCGGTTGACGGATGTATTGGAGCTGAAGGCGGATCTGGGCGTGCGGCTGAAGGACGCGTACAGCCGCGGCGACCGGGACGCGCTCATGGACCTATGCGCCCTGTGTCCGGAGCTGACGACGCGTCTGAAAGCGCTGCGGAAAGCGCATCGGGCGTCATGGGAAATCTACAACAAACCCTTTGGATGGGAGATACACGACCTGCGCTACGGTGCACTGCTGATGCGCGTGGATACACTGGAGCATCGGCTTGAAGACTATCTTGCCGGACGGGTCACGGAACTGCCGGAACTGGCGGCGAAGCG
>JAAZKA010000122.1 GCA_012800055.1 Clostridiales bacterium | reverse complement strand
CAGGAATTCATCAAGGGCTATACCTGTGCCGTCAACACTGCACCGGATTGGTAATCACAAAGTCTGGATTTTGGAAGATAATTCGTTAACTTTTTATGTAAACGTGCTGATAAATTAGAATTTGTGAGGTATAAGATGATTGCCAAAGATAGAGTAGGAAAGAAGAATGTTATTATTGTATTATTCGTATCAATTTTGCTTGGAATAATATCCTTGTTATTAAATATTCAAACAATTGACGAATTAAATACACAGGCAGCTCCGATGGGTTTGGCAATCAGGATAGCATTATCATATATTTTTAATGGTGCTACTTGGGCAATTCTTTTAATATTTGCCGGCATGATGACACAAAAATGGTGGCAGTCTATCTTGTTATCGTTAATATCCGCTTTTGTTGCTCTTTCTGTACATTATGGATTGGGGATAGCAATTGGTTTTTTTGTTGAACTTGGAGATAACATCGTATGGTATATAAAAGCAATACCTCTTGGTATTATTTTAGGGCTGGTTGGTTATTTTTCTCAACTGAATAATTCTATTGGCAATATATTGAAAATGATTATACCGGTTTTTTTGATTATAGAACCATTTTATTTGAGCAGATTCGCAACTCATTGGTATAATCGTCCGGTTGTTAATTTAGCTAACAAAATAGCTGCTTGGTTAGAATTATCAATAGGTATATTGACTGGCATCTTGTTTTTATTTGTCTTTAAAAAAAGAAAAAATGAAAAATCAAATGTATAGAATATTTCAATTTGTTGTGTCTGAACTTAAGAAGACCCTGATGTCAAACAAATGCTACACTCGGAAAAGGTTGATTTTACGAGGTTTTGCAAGTATTAAAACAGCATAAATCGGCGTTTTATTTATGACTTCTTCTCCGGGGAGTATGTCATAATCATGCTAAAGGAGAAAAACTTAAGTAACTAAAAGGGTTTCAGAACTTCCACAAAATGCGAAATTTATCGAGCCAGAGGAATAAGACAACTTGAAAGCGATTTTGACCGTGCTGTGAAGCTGCTTCAACAGCAGTGTGAAAAGGACAACAGCAGCGACAGTAAGTAAAACGGCAGCTGTATCTGAAAACACCGGTACGATCGGAGGGGGAAGATGAAAGGCAGTATTCATATATATGGTTGGTACTTTTTAATTGCTGCTGTCATTGGAGATGTTCTTATCTCTTGGTTGTTTGCGTTGTTTTATGGGGGTTATAGTAATTTGAAAATGTCAATCAGCGCATTGGGAAACCCCCAAAGTCCGGTAAGATTGCCGTTTAATATTTGGATGTTTATAGAAGGAATACTATTTTTACTCGCATTGCCGGCAGTATACAAGTACTATCACCCGGTGGCAGGCGGAATTACAAACACGATGATTGCATTTATAGCTTTTTTTGCAATCGGAGCATGTATTTTTACTTGTTGTTTCAGCGTGAACGAATCAAAAGACATTGTTACAACTGCATCTAAAATTCATGGAGTAGGTTCTGTTTTGGGATTCATGCTTTTTCTGTTTGTACCTTTGTTGGTAGCAATTCTTTCATTTAAGAATAGAGAAAACATGATAGGTTATGTAAGCATTCTTTGTTTTGTTGCGGCAATTATCTTTTTTGTCTTATTTATTTTGGCTGATAAAGAAAGATTCTCTAACACAATTATTGACAACGAAGGATTGTGGCAAAGGCTTAATCTGATTTTTATGTATGCCCCGCTTGTCATTGTTGCTGTAGGAAGGATATTGGAAGCATGACAATTTCCGGTCCGTTGTACCGGAATCCGTTAACCCCCCGATGTCAGACAAATGCTGCACCTAACAAAGCTTGATTTCAATGGGTTTTACGAGTTTGAAAGTGTACAAAAACTACGGTTTTTCTATGACTTCTCCTGAGGAAGTAGAGTTATTGTATCATAATCTATCAAATAATGTCATGACCAAACAAGAATAAAAAGGCGGCCGGATGTTCTCCGACCGCCTTTTGTTGCGGACGCTTAGAAGTATCTCTCGAGCAGACCGGTGAAGCCGCGGCCGTGACGGGCCTCGTCCTTCGCCATCTCGTGGACGGTGTCGTGAATCGCGTCGAGATTCAGCTGCTTGGCAAGCGTGGCAAGCTCCAGCTTGCCGGAGCAGGCGCCTCTCTCGGCCTCGGCACGCATCTCAAGGTTCTTCTTCGTGCTGTCGGTCAGGACATCGCCCAAAAGCTCCGCGAACTTCGCCGCGTGTTCGGCTTCCTCAGCCGCCGCGAGCTTGTAGAACGCGCCGATCTCCGGATAACCCTCGCGCTCGGCAACACGCGCCATCGCCAGATACATGCCGACCTCGGTGCACTCGCCGGTGAAGTTCGCGTTCAGACCTTCGAGGATCCGCGCGTCAACACCCTTCGCGATGCCGACCACATGGTCGCACGCCCAGCCCGCATCGGCCTTTTGCTCGACAAACTTGCTCGCCGGCGCCTTGCACTGCGGGCAGCGCTCCGGCGGATTCTCCCCTTCGTGCACGTAACCGCAAACCGTGCAAACCCACTTCTTCATCCTATGTATCCTCCTCAATGTGATTTTTGGTTGTCTTTGCTGCGCCTATATGATACCATAAAGGTCTATAATATACAATGGTTATCCTGCTTTATTTTGCTCCCTGTATAATGATTTTTTCAGCTGTTTCACTCATGAGCAGAAACCATGCGTACATCTCCGAAATTCGGAAACATCCGCGCGGCTTGTCTTCTAAAGCAGATAGCCGATGAACGGGGCTGCGACGACGGTGATGAGGCCGGCGGAAGCGAGGGCAAGTCCGGCCATCGAGCCCTCGACATCACCCTGCTCGAGGGCGCAGGAGGTGCCGATGGCGTGGGCAGCGGTGCCCATCGCGAGGCCTACGGCGACCGGCTCTTTGATGCGGAACCAGCGGCAGGCCAGGATGCCGAGCGTCGCGCCGGTGATGCCGGTAACGGTAATGCTGAAGACGGTCAGCTCCGGGTATGCGCCGAACTCCGATGTGATGCCCAGCGCGATGGCGGTGGTGATGCTCTTGGTGAGGATTGACCGGAAGACATCCGGGTTCAGCGCGGTGATGACGGCGAACGCCGTGATGAACAGCATCGCGGACAGCGCGCCGCACGCCACGGAGATCAGGATCAGCCACCAGTTTTTCTTCAGTACCTCCACCTGCCGGTAAAGCGGAACCGCCAGCGCAACGGTGGTCGGACCGAGCAGGAAGGAGATCACCTTTGCGCTGCTGTAGTAAGTGTCGTAGTCCAGCCGGAAGACCAGCAGGCAGACGGTGATGACGATCATCGAAAAGACCATCGGATTGAGCGCGCGGATGCCGGTGCGGCGCGTGATCCAGCGTCCGGCGAAGAATGCCGCCAGCGTCAGAATCAGACCGAAATAGCTGCCGTTTTGCAGAGTGTTGACGACTGTTGTCACGTTGTTTACTCCTTAATGGACAGAGATTGCGGAACCATGCTTTTACTGAAGCGGCCAGAGCGTCCCCCTCGCGGGCATTGCGCACACCGTCGTATAAACCGTTCCGCCGTCGGTATACAGCGCGCATTCCGTCAGCGTTGTCCCCAGCCCGGGCTTTCCCGCCGTCACCTCATAACGCATATCCCGGTACCGCCAGCGTACGCCGCCCGCATCGATCCGCGCGGCATATTCCTCCAGACACAGCCCTGAGTGGTGCAGATACCACGCGTGAATGCGGCCGACGTAGCGGAAATGCCACGGCTCATAGATGATCCCCGTGACGTCGGACATTCCCTTGGGATAACGCAGGACAAAACCATACTCCCACGCGTGCAGACAGAGCCATTTCCCCGCGCGGGTGTCCTCGAAATTCTGTATCAGCTGGTGCCCGTTCTCCGACGTCGTGAGGTCGACGGCGTACCCGGTTTGATGCTCGCTGGTACCGGGCGGCGCGACACTCCGCGACGCCCGCGCATACGCCGTCCCCGGGTCGCAGCCGCAGTCCTCTCGGTAGTAGCGCACGAGATTTGCATGCAGACCGGCCTGCGTCGCGTAGGAACGGTACCCCGAGCGTCCGTAGACGTCGGCGATGCCGGCCATCGCGCTCACCATCTCCCGCAGCGCCTCCGCCGCCGTACGGTCCAGCATCGTCCCTTCCCGCGCGTTCATGTAGTCCGTCAGCGGGACGAGATCGGCGGGGACATACTCCTTTGCCAGCCGGTGTTCCTTATTGACCACCGTTTGGTATCCGAACGGCGCGGCTTCTGCGCGGGCAGGGGAGGCGGTACACAGAAACATGACGCACAGGGTGAGTGTCAGACATTTTCTCCGCATTTTTCCCTCATAAACTCCAGGATCATACCCGCAAAAACCGGATTGCCGAACGCGTCTTTTTCATGTGCGAAGGAGCAGTGGTTTCCGTGGAGAACACGGAAGTCGACCTTGCTCATGTCAAAGCCGTTATGTCTCAGGGTACCGACAAGCAGCTCGTTCTGCTCTTTCCGGTTGGGGATGTCGTTGTCGGAGACGAGAATCTGCATGGGATTGCTTTTGAAATCGGGGGTGATGTGGTAGATGGGGGAGGTCTCGTCGATGATGACGCGCTTGGGGTCAAATCCGCGGTAGCGCAGGCAGGTGTAATGGGCGGAGGCCTGAGCGGAGCCGTGGAGCCAGCCGGAGACATCGAGGGGTGTCAGATCGACCTCGGCGAGCCATCGGGGATCGAAGCAGAGCATCATCGAGAGGTAGGCGCCGGCGGAGAGACCGCCGACATAGAGACGACTGTCGGCGCCGTAGGCGGGGAGTTCACGTTTGCACCATGCGACAGCGGCGGCGGCGTCGCGGATGAAGTCGGGGTAGCGTGCATCAGGGAACATACGGTAGTCGGGAGAGACGAGGGCGATGCCGCGGGAGTTGAGAGCAGCGGCGAGGTCGGTGAATGAGGGGGAGATGCGGGAGCCGGCTTCCATACCGCCGCCGTGGATGAGGACGACGGTGGGGTAGGAGGGGGAGGGCGGAGCGTAGAGATCGAGAAGGCAGGGGTCAGGCGCAGCGTAGCGCAGGGCGGAGTACGTCATAAGAGCACCTCCGTAAAAGTATAGGAAAAGCGGGAGCGTACGCTTTGTTTCCTGCTCCCGTACCTGTCAACGGGGGTTTGGAACGGAGCGCGGCGCCGAGCACACGCGCGTCACCATCAGCGCCGCCGCAATCCCCCAGAACAACGCCATCATATACGGCTCTTCAAAAATATTTTCAAACAGACAGTGCACCAACACGCCCGTCAGTCCCGCCAGCATCCCTGCCGTCAGCGGCTGCAAACTCGTGCGCAGCGACCTTCCATAACTCCTCAGTCCCTGCCATACGAGCGCCACCGCTAAAAATACAAACGCGATGATCCCCGGATACCCCATCTCTACCGCAATCTTCAGATAGTAGTTGTCCAGATAGAAGTATTTGAACGTCTCCGTGACCTCCAGATACTGGTTCTGCATCGCGACTGCGCCGCCGAACCTTCCCAACCCGAACCCAAGCCACGGATTTGCCGCCAGCAGTTCTCCGCCCAATGCCCACCGCATCGCACGTCCGCCGACCGCACTCGCGGCCGCGAAGTCGTCCGTGAACAGGAACAGCAGCCGGTCGAGGATGCTCGGTAAAAACATCACGGCCGATACCCCTACCGCCAAAAGCGCGAACAGCCGACGGTCGTAAATCAGCGCGAAAATCACCGCCGCGCAGATCATCCCGACCCACGCGCCCTTTGAGTACGTCGCGAGCAGGCACAGAAGCTCCGCTCCGACCGCGCCCCATGCGCATAGCTTCCAAAACGGCTTCTTCACCGTGTACGCAAACCCCGCGAACAGCGGCGCCGTCAGGACAAGATAGGTCCCCAGGATGTTCGGGCTGCCCGTGATCGAGTACGCCCGCGTCCGGACAGCCGCTTCCGTCGACGTCGTCCAGCTTTCGGGGATCGGTGCCGCCGTGATAAACTGTTCAATACCGTGCAGCGCCATGAAGAACCCCACCAGTGCGATTCCGAAGCACAGCGTCCGGATATCTCCCTCGCTGCGCAGCAGCCGTACCATGACGAAAAACCACAGCATGTACTGCACCGTCGCCCGGTACCCCGACAGCGCAATCGCCCGGACCGGCGCGTTCACACACATCAGGAAGAACCCCAGCCCGCAAAAGATGAGTATCGGCATGTCGAGCGCGGTCACCCGCGTTTGACCGTCCCGGTCACGCTCGCTGATGCGCAGCCAGAACACATATGCCACGCACGCACAGAAGAACAGCTCGTCCCAGACGGACATGAATATTCCGGCTTTCAGGATGTCCCGCAGCAGCCAGTCCACCGGCAGGTACAGCGAGAAGCCGAAGATTACCAGCCGCCGGAAGTCCATCCCCGCCTTCGTCCAGACACGGTGGATCACCGAGCCGCGGAAGACATGACGAAAGAACCTCTGCACCGTACAGCCCATGCGGTACAGAAGCGACGCGTACAGAATCGGCAGCAGCCACGCGCCTGCGCGTCGGCACAGCGTGTGCAGCGCGTGCATTGCGCGGCCGTAGAGCGAAGACGTGACCCCGCCGTCCTGGGAGACGTACGCATCCCATAACCGCCGGGTGCGGCTGTGCGGATAGCTTTCCCGGAAGCCGCCCGCAATGCGTCCGATCAGACTGTTTTGGCAGAGCCGGCCCGCGTTTCCCGTTACCCACCGCGCGGCTCTCGCGATGGCACAGTCCCGGAAGATGTTCATGCCAGCGTCACATCGTCCACAAGCACGCTCATCTCAAACGTACGCGTCTTGAACGTGAATGTGCGGCCCGTGCGGACCTCCTGCGTCCCGATTTTCAGGATCGCCGCGTTCTTCGGCACCGGACAGTCCACCGTAATCAGTACGTCCAGACGCGTCGGGTCTTCCGAGTCGACGATCGTGCCGTCCGCCGTCGGCACCTGCACCACGTACGGCACGTAGCTCACGCCCGTCACGTACGCGCCGTCCACGTAGCCGGTACCCATCACGAGCTGCTCACCCGTGAGGTCGTTTTCCTCCAGCCACTTGAGCGTGTAGTCATATGCCCCGCGGATGCGGAACGTCGCCGTCATCGTTGTCTGCGGTGCGATGGTCTCCTGTACCTTTGTCCCCAGCAGCTTATATCCCACGCCGAATACCACCAGCAGCAGGATCAGCAGACACGCGAGGTCAACCAGGTTGATGATGCCGAACAGTTTGCCCTTTTCGTTGACGAGCTTCATTGCGGTTTCCTTTCATCAATGCGCTTCTTCAGCCGTACCAGTGCCTGTGCCGTATGGCCCGTCACGGCGATGGTTGTGAACGTTGTCACCACACAGATCAGCACGATTTTCCACCATGCGTCTGCCAGAATGTCCAGGAGGTTCACGATTCCCACGGCCTGCGGGATGAACATGAGTGACATAATCCCCAGCAGGAAATCGGCCGCACCCTCGACATGCTGCAGCTCCAGCACCCCCGTCGCCAGCGCCGTGAACAACAGCACCAGCCCGTATACCGCCGCCGGGATCGGCAGCGGGATGAGCGCGTTGAGCAGCTCCCCCGCGTAGTAGAACAGCGCGATCAGCGTAAATTGAAAAAGATATTTCATAATTTTCCACGGATACGGCGTTTCAGCATCCTTTTTCGGACACAAAAACGCCGTATTCCTGCTTTTTTACTGAAAAGGTCAGATTTTGACGACCCAGCCGAACGGATCGGCCTTGCGGCCCCACTGGATCGCGGTCAGCTCGTCGTAAATTTTCTGTGTCAGCTTGCCGGTCTTGAAACCGGAGATCGTAACGGTCTTGCCCTCATAGAACAGTTCGCCGATCGGAGAGATGACGGCGGCGGTACCGGTGCCGAAGGCTTCCTCGAGCTTGCCGTTCTCCGCGGCTTCCATCAGCTCCGTGATTGCGATCTTGCGCTCCTCAACCGGGATGCCCCACGAGCGGACCAGCTCGATCATGCTCTTGCGTGTGATGCCGGGCAGGATGGAGCCGGTGTCCAGAGACGGCGTGATGACCTTGCCGTCGATGATGAACGCCACGTTCATCGTGCCGACTTCCTCGACGTACTTCTTCTCGACGCTGTCGAGCCACAGAACCTGTGTGTAGCCGAGCTTCATGGCCTTCTCCTGCGCGGCAAGAGAGATGGCGTAGTTGGCAGCGGCCTTCGTGAAGCCCGTGCCGCCGACGGACGCGCGGGTGAACTCGTCCTCGACGTAGATCTTGACCGGGTTCACGCCCTCGGGATAATAGGCACCGACCGGCGAAAGGATGATGACGAACTTATAGGTGTTCGAAGGATGCACGCCGACGCCGACTTCTGTCGCGAAGACGAACGGACGGATATACAGCGACGTCTCATAGCTCTTCGGCACCCAGTCGGCGTCCACGCGGACGACGGTCTTGATGGCCTCGAGCACCTGCTCCTCGTCGAGCTGCGGGATGCACAGGCGGCGGTCGGAGTTGTTCAGGCGGCGGATGTTCTCCAGCGGACGGAAGAGAGCCAGCGAGCCGTCTGCGTGGCGGTAGGCCTTCATGCCCTCAAAGGTCTCCTGGGCGTAATGCAGACACATCGTGGCGGGGTCCATGGAGAACGGCGCGTACGGAACGACGCGCGGGTCATGCCAGCCCTTGCCCTCGGTGTAGTCCATGACGAACATGTGGTCGGTGAAGTATCTGCCGAAACCCAGATGGGCTTCGTCCGGCCTCTGTTTCGGGGTTGTGGTGCGCGTGATGCTGATCGGTAACATAATCTGAAGGCTCCTTATCGTTAAGATATGGGTATTGTCGGAAACGGCGGTTATGTCTTGTCGGTATGCTGCTTTTCCCGCTGCAGAAGGTCGCGCTCATGCTTCTCCAGCAGCGCCGCGATGCGCTTGGACGGATTGAGGATGCTCGAAATCGAAGCGTCGTGGTTGAGCGTATTGATGATATGCGCGATGTATTTGGACATATCCACCTCGAAGTACCACTCACGGGACAGAAGCTCCGGCGTGCGGTAGATGAGGTTGGTGGAGTAGACGCCGTCGAACATGCGGTGGTTATAGGCCTCGTCGAAACGGTCAAGCCCTTCGCAGAACAGACCGAAGGTGGGGCAGACGAAGATGCGGCGCGCTTTCCTTGCCTTCAGCTGCGCGACGATGTCGAGGATAGAGTCGCCCGTGGCAATCATATCGTCGACAATGATCACGTCCTTATCCTCAATATTGTCTCCGAGGAACATATGCGCGATGATGGGGTTTTTGCCGTTGACCACGCGGCTGTAGTCACGGCGCTTGTAGAACATGCCCAGGTCGAGGTTGAGCACGGAAGAATAGTAGATGCAGCGGGACATCGCGCCCTCGTCCGGCGAAATAATCATCATATGATCGCGGTCGATCTGGAGATCGGGAATGGTGCGGATGAGCGCCTTGATGAACTGGTAGTTGGGTATGACGTTTTCGAACCCCTCCAGCGGGATGGCGTTCTGGACGCGCGGGTCATGCGCGTCGAACGTGATGAGGTTGGTGACGCCCATCTTGACCAGTTCCTGCAGCGCGACGGCACAGTCGAGCGATTCTCTCGACGAGCGTCTGTGCTGGCGTCCCTCGTAGAGCATGGTCATGATTACGTTGATGCGGCGTGCCTTGCCGGCAACCGCGCCGATGATGCGCTTGAGATCCTGGAAGTGGTCATCGGGGCTCATCGGGACTTCCTTCCCGAACATCTTGTATGTCACGCCGTGGTTGAAGCAGTCGGAGATTATGAACAGGTCATAACCGCGCACCGTCTCCGTGATGAGCGCCTTCGCTTCGCCGGTTCCGAAACGCGGGCATTCATTCCCGATGAGGTAGCTGTCGCGCAGGTACCCGTTGGACATCGCCTGCGGACCCGTGGTGTTGTCTTGACGCCAGGTGCGAATATAGCCGTCGACCGAGGCGCACAGTTCCTCGCAGCCCCTCATACCGATAATCCCAAGCGCGCCCACCGGCATGGAATAAAGATTTTCGTATCCCTCAGCCATAAATAGTCCTCCATTCGAGCTGTACAGAACTTATCTTATATATAGGATACCACGAAACCCGTAATTTTTCAAGTGGACACGCAGATTTTTAATGCACAAATTTCACGGTATCCGGCGCCGACTTTTAGACGCCGAGAATGCGGGAGAGCGGTGCGTGGGGACGATGCGTACCGCGGTACGCCGCGGGGGCAGACCGTCCGGCGTGTTTGACGGCACAGAAACGATGAAACGGCGGGGGATAGCGGGCTGACGGGTGTTTTTATCGCTTTTTCCTCTTGCAAACTTCCCTTAGTTGTTGTATAATAAAAAGCAATCTATTCTGCTGTAAAGGACGTCGCCTATGAAACCGAAATATTATATCACGACCGCCATCGCCTATACCTCCCGTATTCCCCATATCGGCAATACCTACGAAGCCGTCCTCGCCGACGCCATCGCACGCTTCCGCCGCTCTCAGGGCTTCGATGTCTATTTCCTCACCGGTACCGATGAGCATGGCCAGAAAATCCAGGAGCAAGCCGCCGCCGAAGGGAAGACTCCTCAGCAGCATGTCGACTTCATCGCCGCTGAGATCAAACGCATCTGGGATTTCATGAACGTCTCCTATGACCAGTTTATCCGTACCACCGACCCCGGACACATGAAGATCGTACAGAAAATCTTTCGGAAGCTCTATGATCAGGGCGATATCTATAAGTCCTCTTATGAGGGCTACTACTGCAAACCCTGCGAGAGCTTCTATACCGAGTTGCAGCTCAAGGACGGCAAATGCCCCGACTGCGGCTCTCCCGTCGAGCGGGCCTCCGAGGAAGCCTACTTCTTTAAGATGTCCAGCTACGCTGCCCGCCTGGAACAGTACATCCTCGAAAACCCCGACTTCATCCAGCCCGAGAGCCGCAAGAATGAGATGATCAACAACTTCATCCGCCCCGGCCTCCAGGATCTCTGCGTCTCCCGTACCTCCTTCAACTGGGGCGTTCCCGTCTCCTTCGACCCCAAACACGTCGTCTATGTCTGGATCGACGCCCTCTCCAACTATATCACCGCCCTCGGCTATGACCCCGACGGAGACTCCGGCGAGCTGTTCCGAAAGTATTGGCCCGCCGACGTCCACCTCATCGGAAAAGATATCCTCCGCTTTCACACCATCTACTGGCCGAT
>JAAZKA010000121.1 GCA_012800055.1 Clostridiales bacterium | reverse complement strand
GGGCGTCCGATGCATTTGACGAGTCTGCCGTTCCCGGCGGGAAACAACACACGCTGGAGCTGCCGATCGGCTCCGGGATCAGGACATATGTCTACAACCCCTACGACCCACCGCGCTTCAGGGGCGGATTGTCCGGCAACTTCGGCGGCGCCGACTTCCAGGACCCGCCGAACTCCCGCCACGATATTGTCAGCCTTTACACCGAGCAGTTTGACCGCGACGTATTCATCAAGGGCCGCATGTCCGCCGCACTCGACGTCGCGTCCGACTGCGAGGATACCTGCTTCTACATGCGTATAAGCATCGAAAAGACGCAGGGTGACTTCGGGCTGCGTGACGACATTCTCTCGCTGTGCGGACACCTCGGAGACTATACGCCCGGCTCCCGCGTACGCGTCGGGTTCACGTTCGACGACCATGCCTTCCTTGTCCGGCGCGGAGAGCGGCTGCGGATTGATATCGCATCCGCGGACAACGCGCACTTCGTCCGGCATACCAACCGGCGCGGACTGTTCAGCGAGCAGACCTCCTGCGCCATCGCCCATAACACGCTGTACCTCGACTCCGCGCGGCTGACGCTGCCGATTGAGTAGACATAACCCCCGCCCGTCCCGTCTGGGATGAGCGGGGGTTTTATTACAGACGCGCTACACGCCGATGTCGCGGTAGTCCTGGCCGATGTTCAGACCCTGCCGGATGAGGGTGCGCTGCAGCGTCGGGACGTCGAGCGCGCGCGGCTGTACGCCGTGCTCGAGCGAGAGTGCCGCCGCAGTCCCGGCTGCCTCGCCCATCGACATGCAGCACAGGATCAGACGCGAGCCGGACTGCCCGAAGATGTTGGAAGAGATGTTGCGTCCTGCCGCGAGGACACCGTCGAGCTGCGTCGGGATGAGCGAGCGGTAGGGGATATCATAGAAGTACAGGCCGTCGGGAATCAGCTCGGTCATGTTCACCGTCGGGAGGTCCGTCGGCGGGGCGAGGGAACCGTAGCCGCCGCGGTTGGTGATGTACGCCTCGCTGCCGTCGGGGAGTCTGCCGCGGAACCACTTCTGGTTGCCGACCGTTTCGATGCCGTGGACGTCGAAGCCGTGCTGAGAGATCGTGATGACGTCGGGCTTTTTACGGGCGTAGGCGATATCTTCGCCGGTGAAGCGGTACTCGCCGACGATGCGGCGGCTTTCGCGGACACCGAGCAGCGCAGCCGTCTGCGAGAGATAGGAGTGCTCGAAGCCAGGAATGTTCTTTTTGATGAAGCGGGAGAACAGGTCGGCTTGTTCCCGTCCCTCAATGTACATACGCGTCAGATCGCGGTTGTCGGTCGGACGACACATGCGCGAGTGGGCGATGCAGATGCTGACCTCGTCCTTCCCGCAGTGCTGCGGACGTCCGGGGAGGTGGGTCATCCAGTTGAGGTGGTTCTCGATTTGCGTGACCGGGTCGCCGTCCTCTTTGCACTTCGCCAGCAGCCGGATCCACTGCGGGTCGTTTTGCTTCAGGTCGGAGTTGATATACGCCTCCCAATCGACGCCGCCGAGCATGAACTCCAGCGAGCACGCCATCGAGATGCCGTCGCTTTCGCGTCCGCACTCGACCGCGCCGCCTGCGAAGTAGACGAGGTCAGAGTCGCCCGACGCGTCGATGAACCGTTTGCCGAGGATCACCTGCGGGCCGGTCTTCGTTTGCACGACGACACCGCGCACCGTGTCGCCCTCCACAAACGTGTCGATCAGCGGCGTCACGAGCAGAACGTCGCAGCCGTACTTCTTCATCATCCGGTCGAGCACCAGCTTATGTTTTTCCGGGTCGGAGTTGCGGTGCCAGTGGCCGTCGAGCTTCTCCAGCTCATCGATCATCTCACGTCCGAGACCCGATACGAAGTCGAGCGGAATGTTGACCAGTCCCAATGTGGCCAGACCGCCGAGCGCGCCGTAGGTCTCGAGGATGATCGTACGCAGTCCCGCGCGCGCCGCCGCAAGCCCGGCTCCGACACCCGCCACGCCGCCGCCGCAGACCACCACGTCGTACTCATCCATCACCGGAATGCTGCGGGTATCCGCACGGATATGTCCGTTTTCCATTGAATAGCGCATGGTTTACCTCCTGTATATTAATGAATATCGGTCTTTCGCTCAACCCTGACGATGGCTTCCGCCTGACAGTTGTCCGCGCACTGCCCGCAGCCGATGCACTTTTCGGCGTCGATGACCGCCGTGACGTTCGGTTTCAGCGAGATCGCCTTCGTCGGGCAGACATAGTAGCACATCGCGCACAGCGTGCAGCCGCCGCGCACCCGGTAAATACTGCGCATCACGCAAGCCCCCTTCCGTATGTTTTCAGTATACACGATTATAAAGCGCTGCGCAAGTGACGGAACCGGGGAGAGATAGGACAAATTTGACATTCGGGTGAAATGTGCGGCAAAATTATCCGCCAAAGGACAGATATCTGCTTGACAGATACGCTTATTTTGATATAATAAACAAGATTCATACAGCGCTGCCCGGTATGGACGCTCCCATTCCGGACATGCAGCCGCAGGAACGCCGGTACATATGTTCTCAATGCTGCGTATGCGATGGGGAGATTCTGCGAAAGACGCATCACGCGGAGGCGTGACACGGGAAATGGTTTTTGATAAGGGAGGCGATCTAACCATGCCGAAGAAAATCGGGATACCGGCACTTTTCCGCACAAACCCCGCGTCATCCGTGGACGGCTGCCTGCCTACTTCGGCACGACACTGCTGGTTGCCGGACGCAACTACGCGATTTCCTGGCTGACGGCGTACATCAGCGCGGAGGTCATTGACCGTGTTGTCGGAGGAATGTTCGCAGGAGTGACCGGTACGCTGCTGAAGCTCGCGGCAGGGATCCAGACCGACCGCGCGGACATTGCGTCCAATCTGCTGCATGAGAATACATACCTGCGGGAGCTGCGCGCGGGCGGGCTGACGGACGCAAGAGTGCTGCTTCTCGATGAGGTCTTCGCCGGCATTGACCGCGGACGATGTGCGGAGATACTCGATGCTCTGCGCGAGGAAGCAAAACGCATTGCGTACCCGGCGCGGGGAAGCGAAGAGCGCACGTTCTTCATCGTAACGCATGACGACGAAATCGCCGCGCGGTGCGACCGCGTGCTGCAGATATAAAAAGACACCGCGTCCGATGGAATCAGGACGCGGCGTCTTTTTCTGCAACTTACTTTACGACGGTGACCTTCGTGATGTGGGGATTGGGGCCTTCGTACCAGTAGAGGAAGCCTTCCAGGTCGAGCTTATCGCCGATCTTCAGCGCCTGAACTGCCTTGTAGACGTCGGTATCCTTATCGCAGAGGTAGGACTCGACGGTGAAGTTATAGGTGGTGCCGTTGTAGGAAGCACTGAAATAGAGGTCGTCGCCCTCGGAGCCGGAGCCGTCCCAGTTGTACAGGAACGCGGCGCCGTTGGACGGCTCGACGGTCATGCCCTTGAAGGTGACGAACTCGTTCTGGTGCTTGATGAGCTCATCGGTGCCGAGCCACTTGGTGGCGTCGACGGCCTTGGCGACATAGGTACCCTTCCCGAATTCAAAGGTGGCGTCGATGATTTCAACTTCGCCGGACCACTCGGCCTTGAAGCCGGTGACCTTGATCTTCGTGCCGGGGGTGAGCTTGGCGTAGTCGGCCTCGGAGCAGGCCATATTGTAGATGAAGTACGCACCGTCTTTATCCTGCGTGTAGACGGTGACTTTGTTCTCCCACCAGGACTGCTTGGCCTGGACATAGGTCTCGACGACGACCTGGGAGTCGAGCGGCGCGGCGACGTACTGCGCGTGGGTCATGACGCCCTCGGACTTGGTGTCAGCACCGCTGCCCGCGCAGCCGACAAGGGTCAGCGCAAGGGTTAACGCCAAAATAAACGCAAGGGTCTTTTTCATTTTCTGCATCTCCTTTATGATATTGGGTTCTTTGTACCATGGATATTATACACCAAACTGCACGGATGTCAAGCAATATAAGGGGTTTTTCAATGATTTATGAATATTTGCGTTCTTTAATAAAACATACGCGCCTCGTTGACAAGGACATGCGCGTGCGGTATAATAAGATAGTTCCCGTATATGACCGGAAGTTAAAGGGAGAACAATATGAAAGTTGTTTTAGACCATCTGACCCGCACCTTCCCCGGCCGCGGAAAGGATCGCAAACCGGTTGTCGCGGTCAGTGACTTCACCTGTGAAATCCCGGACGGTGCGCTGATCGGACTGCTCGGGCCGTCCGGCTGCGGCAAGAGCACAACGCTCAACCTGCTTTGCGGGCTGCTGCGTCCGACGTCGGGGAGAATTTACTTCGGGGATGAGGACGTCACGGCACTGCCGCCGGAGCTGCGCGGCGTCGGGATGGTGTTCCAGAACTACGCGCTCTACCCGCATCTGACGGTACGGCAGAACATCCGCTTCCCGCTGGAGAACCTGACGGGAAAGCGGAAGCTGAAGAAGGATGAGATGGAGAGCCGTGTCGACGAGGCGGCGGCGCTGGTGCAGATCGGCGAGCTGATGGACCGCAAACCGTCGGAGCTGTCGGGCGGACAGCAGCAGCGCGTGGCAATCGCGCGGGCGC
>JAAZKA010000120.1 GCA_012800055.1 Clostridiales bacterium | reverse complement strand
GCCCATGCAAGCTCCGCCGTGCCGTCTTTATGCGCATCGAACCTGCCGGCGAGTGTTGCGATGCCCGAGATGTCGCATGAGGATGTCAGCCCGTAAGCGTCGGCGTAGTCTTTGAGCGTCTTGCCGCCGAGCTCCATCGACAGATGCGCAAAGTATACGTTGCACGACTGTGCGAGGGCACGCGCAAGCGTCAGCTTGTCGTGGACGTTCTGGCAGTTGATCTTCCGCCCGTCAATCACACAGGAGCCGTCGCAGGTATAGGCGATGTCGTAGGGATCGTCGAGCGTCTCAAGCGCGGCGGCGGCCGTGATGAGCTTCATCGTCGAGCCGGGTGCGTAGGATGCCCGGAAGCAGCGGTTGATATACACGCCGTCATAGGCGGGATTCGTATCGAGGTCCGCCGGGACGTTCTCCGGGTCATACGACGGCTTCGACACCGCGCACAGGATCGCACCTGTCTTGTAGTTGTACGCGAGCACCGCGCCGTCATAGTCTCCGAGCGCCTTATACGCAGCCTTTGAGATGTCCGCATCGATTGTCAGCGCGAGGGTCGCGGCGTCGGACGCGGCGTAAAACAGACCCGCCGTCGGACTGAAGCCGGTCAGACGCTCGGCAAACTTTGTCAGCGCTCCGGTGCCGATCTTTCCGTTCGCGTCTCCGACGACATGCAGCGCCGCAAGCCGCAGCGTCTCGTCATCCGCGAAGACGCGCACACCGTTGTCACAGCTTGCAAGTACCACGCCGTCGCGGTCGGTGAGCGTGCCGGTCTGCAGCGAGCCGCTTTTATAGATGTGGCGGTTGGACGGGAATGCCACCCACGCCGCGCCGTCCTTTATATAGCTGACAAGATACCAGCCGATGCCCGCCGTCAGCAACAATGCCAGCGCTACCGCAATCAGCGCGCGCCGTTTGATCTTGTTCATACAGATTCCTCCAAGGTTTCTTCTTTTAGTATACCGCGAAAACATGAACATTGCAAGCGGAAGATGTACGGCGTGAAAATTCTTTGAGAAAGGGCTTGCAATATCCGCGTGAATCGTGTATAATAAATGAGTATCAAAAAAGACCGGCGCGGCGTTTGCGCTGGCCGCACTGGCCGGGGAGTTAGCGGTGCCCTGTACCTGCAATCCGCTTGAGCAGGGGTGAGATACGTTTAGCTGAGGGTTGGCGTTGTGGAAACGGCATTCCCGGGCGGAATAAGTTGGTCTTGCGCAACGGACGTGCTGTGAACCGTGTCAGGCGGGGAACCGAGCAGCACTAAGCGGTCATCGTTCGTGTGCTGTGAGAAACCTGCCGAAGCTGCTTTGGGTTTGTACGACCGTGATACAGCTCGAGGCGCGTCGTGCGGCCGTCGCAAGCGCCGTGCCCTCGTATATCCCGGGCTGCGGAGGCTTTTTCATGTCTGAATATCTGGCATTATATCGGCGCTTTCGTCCGACGCGTTTCTCCGACGTCGTCGGGCAGGAGCACATCACAAGGATCCTGTGTAACCAGCTTACGCAAGGTCTTTTGGGTCATGCCTATCTTTTCACCGGGACCCGCGGCACCGGAAAAACCACCTGCGCCAAGCTGCTCGCCCGTGCGGTCAACTGCGAGCACCCCGACGGTGCCGACCCGTGCGGCGTCTGCCTGAGCTGTCAAAGCATTCTCGACGGCTCCTCGGTGGATGTCGCGGAACTCGACGCCGCATCCAACAACGGCGTCGACAACATCCGCACCATCCTCGGAGAAGCCGCGTATCCGCCCGTTTCGTGCAAAAAGCGCGTGTATATCTTCGACGAGGTGCATATGCTGTCACCGGGCGCCTTCAATGCGCTGCTCAAAACGCTCGAGGAACCGCCGGCACATGTCCTCTTCATCCTCGCGACGACCGAACTGCATAAAGTCCCCGCGACCGTGCTGTCCCGCTGCCAGCGGTTCGACTTCCGGCGCGTCGAGCCGGACGTCATCGCCGGAAACCTCACGCGTGTCTGCAAAGAAGCAGGTATCGACGCAACCCCGGAGGCGCTCCTGCTTTTGGGACGCCTGGGCGACGGCTCCGTCCGCGACGCGCAGTCCCTGCTCGAACGCTGCCGCACCGCCGTCCCGGAAGGAACGCTCGACGAATCCGCCGTAATTGACGCGCTGGGACTCTCGGGTGCGGAAGTCTCTCTTACCCTCACGGAAACGCTTGTGCGCGGCGACATCGCCGGAGCGCTGCGGCAGCTCGACGAACGTTTTCGGGAGGGCCGTGACATGCGCGCGGTTCTTGAGGAGCTCGCGGACGTGCTGCGTGACGTGCTGCTGCTGCAAACTGCCGATGTCCCGGAGCTTCTGCGTTCCGGCGGAGAACCGTCACGCCTGAAAGTGCTCGCGGCATCGCTGTCTTCCGACCGCGCGGCATTCATGCTCACGGTTTTACGCGAAACGCTCATCCGGATGCAGCGCGGATCCGCCGGACGCGTCGATACCGAGCTGTGCCTCATCCGTATGGCGACCGTCCCGCGCTCCGCCGGAAATGCCGCCGCTCCCTCCGCCGTACCGGATACGGTACTGCAGCGGCTCGCGATACTTGAGGAAACCGTGAAGCACGCGCCGCCTCCCGCGCCATCCGCCGACGCTGCGCAGGCATCCGGGAAGCCCAAAGAATCCGAAAAACCCAAGCCTCCGAAACCTGAGCAGCAGACGCCGCCCAAAACGCAGCAGAAGCTGCCGCCGGAGCTTGCGGACAAGCTCGACGCGGCGCTCGTCCGTGTACTGGGGCCGCTGAAGAACTCCTTCTTCCAGATGATGCCCAAATACTGGGACGGGCATACGCTGACGGCTGTCTACGACGTGACGGGCGACGTCCTCTTCCATGACGCACAGGCGGTGCCTCAGATCACGCAGGAAGTGCAGAAGCTGCTCGGCGCCGACAAAAAGCTGGTATTCGCGAAGGAAGCGCCGCTCGCGAAAGCGCCTGAGGAGGCGTCGCCCGACCGTGACGCACTCTTTGACGCGATAGATCAAATGAACGGGAAGTAATGTATGAGAGAATTTACCGTACCGGTTGAACGGTTGGTCGAGCATTTCCGCAAGCTGCCGGGAATCGGCATCAAGAGCGCGCAGCGGCTCGCGTTCCACATCCTGAACATGCCGCGTGAGGAAGCGCAGGATTTCGCCGACGCCATCCTCTCCGCACGCGAGACGGTCACACGCTGCAAGATCTGTCAGAACCTGACCGACAGAGACGAGTGCGTGCTGTGCTCGGACCCGGCGCGCGACCACAGTTTAATCTGCGTAGTGTCCGACCCGCGCGACGTCGCGGCAATCGAGCGTACGCGGGAGTATAACGGCGTTTATCACGTCCTCCACGGCGTGCTGTCGCCGCTGGCGCACATCGGGCCGGACGACCTGACCGTCCGTGAACTGACCTTACGCGTCGGGCACGGCGACATCCGCGAACTGATCATGGCGACCAATCCCGACACCGAAGGCGAGGCGACCGCCGTTTACCTCTCGCGGCTCTTAAAGCCGCTCGGCGTGAAGATCACCCGTCTGGCTTACGGCATCCCCGTCGGCGGGCATCTCGAGTTCGCCGACGAAATCACCCTCTCCCGCGCGCTCGACGGGCGGCAGCTCATGGACTGACCTCTCCCAATTATTTTGAATGATCCTGTCCCATACTGAATATTGTAAGGAGGTATCCCATGTCCACACTCACCTTTCTGAAAAAGCAGATGCCGGTCACACGTCTCAACGGCGAGAGCAGCCTGCCGCCGCTGGGCAACCTGCGGGTTCGCGCCGGACGCAATACCGAGACGCGTCTGGACGAGGATGACGAGCTGTTCACCGACTTCGGCAACCCCTACTCCACCTACCCCTACCGCGCGCAGGACATGTACTCGCGCGAGCTGTGCGATGACGGGCTGGAAATGGCGGTGCTGGAGAACGAATATCTGCGTGCGGAGTTCGCGCCGTCGATCGGCGGCAAGCTGTGGTCGCTTTTCGACAAGATTGCGGGACGGGAGCTGCTGTTTGCAAACCCCGTGATGCGTCCGGGCAATCTGGCAACGCGCAACGCGTGGACATCCGGCGGCATCGAGTGGAACTGCGGCCCGCGCGGACATCATCCGCATACCTGCTCCTGGCTGCATACCGCCGTAACGGAGCTCGACGACGGCACGCCGGTGCTGCGTATGTACCAGTTCGAACGGCTGCATGCGGCGACCTATCAGATGGACTTTTTTCTGCCGGACAACTCGCAGGTTCTGCTGTGCCGCATGCGCATCGTCAACGCCAACCCCTACACGATCCCGATGTACTGGTGGTCCAACATTGCCGTACCGGAGATCGTCGGCGGACGTGTGCTGATGGATACGGACATCACGTTCACCAACAAGGGCGGCGGTCTGTCAAAGGTGCCGGTGCCGATCGTGGACGGCGTGGACATCACATACCCGATGAACAACCCGACGGCGATCGACTTCTTCTGGAAGCTGCCGGAGACCGCACGGCGGTACGAGTGTCAGCTCGGGCCGGACGGCTACGGTCTGATCCAGGTGTCGACGAAGCGTCTGAAGGGCCGCAAGCTGTTTGTCTGGGGACAGGGTCCCGGCGGTGAACGGTGGCAGAACTTCCTGTCGGCGGACGACTGCGCGGGCAAGTACATAGAGATACAAGCCGGACTCGGGCATACGCAGATGGAGTGTCTGCCGATGCCTCCGAAGACGGCGTGGGAGTGGCTCGAGGCATACGGCGCGATGCAGGCCGATCCCGGGAAGGTTCACGGCGAGTGGGACGGCGCGCGCAAGGAAGTCGGCGGCATACTCGAGGAGATCATCGGCGAGGCGTACATGGAGAAGCTGCTGGTCGATACGCGCCCGATGGCGAAGTCGAAAGCCGCACGGAAGGTATACGACGGCGGCGGCTACGGCGCGCTGGAAAATCTGCGTCGGAAGGTCATGGGCGAGCCGGAAATGTGCGGGCATCTGGACTTCGGTGAGCCGGACGCGGAACAGAGCGCGTGGGTGAGCCTGCTGATGAACGGGACGTTCGGTGTGCAGGACCTGCACAAGCCGGTGGCGTCGTGGATGAACCAGCGCGAGTGGGTGAAGCTGCTGGAGGAAGCGGTGAAATCCGCGGACATGTACAACCCGTACGCGTGGCTGCAGCTCGGGATGCTGCGTCTGTCGGAGATGAACACACGGGATGCGAAGGAAGCGCTTGACCGTTCGATGGTTCTGGAGCGTTCGGCGTGGGCGCTGTGGGGCCTGGCGCAGGTGGAGAATCTGGCGGGCCGCACGAAGGAAGGCGCGCTGATGGTGATGCGTGCGAGCCTGATGCAGCCGGATGATCTGTCGCTTGCGAAGGAAGCGGTGCGGGTACTGAACGCGGAGAAGCTGTTCCGCGAGGTGCTCACATACGTGCCGCAGCTCTCGGAGCAGGTGCAGGAACACCAGCGCATCCGACTGAACGTAGCGCAGGCGTGCATGGAGATGGACGAGCTGGAACGCGCGGAAGCTCTGCTGTACGCGGACGGCGGCATCAGCGTGCCGGATATCCGCGAAGGCGAGGTCAGCGTGACGGAGCTGTGGTTCCGCATCGAGGAGAAGAAGGCCGCACGCGAAGGGCGTACGTTCGACCGCGAGACGGCGGAGCCTCCGGCGGCGCTTGACTTCCGTATGAACGCGAAACGGAAGAAATAGAGAATATGAGCCCGTGTCTTGACCGTAAGCGCCGATCTGCATAGACGGCAGATGCCGAGGCCTTGATATCGCAGCCGTTTGTCGAAAATACCCGCAGGAACCGGAGAATATCCGGAACCTGCGGGTATTGTACTATATATTCAAGCGTTTTTCAGGTTTTTTCGACTTTTTCCGTCATTCAATGAACCACAGATCCAGATCGACCGGCTCCGGGATGCCGTCCACATGCCCCTTGTCACTGTACTGCCAGAACTCATGCGCGTAGTAGAACACCGGCCTGTCCGAGTAGTCCGCGACCCAGAAGGCATAGTCCGCGAGCTGCCCCAGGTTGTACTGCGTGTAGCCCGTATCCTTGCTGAAATAGATCGCCGCGTCGTAGCCCTCCGACTCGATCATTTCACAGAATGTCTTCGAGATTGATGTCAGCAGGTTCCCGCCGATCTCATCGGTACGCGCGGCTTCCGCTTTCGCGTACTCCCAGTCGATCGCCACCGGCAGCTCCACTTCACGGCCATTGAGCTTCTCCAGCACAAACGCTGCTTCCAGCCGTGCCTCTATTACCGTCACCGCCTGCGAGTAGAAGTATACTCCTACATCAATCCCCGCCGCGCGCGCGCCTTCGTAGTATTCCTCAAACCTCGTGTCCTCGTACATCTGACCTTCCGTGTACCCGCGGTACCCGATCCGTAAAAACGCAAACTCGACCCCCTGTTCCGCCACTCTCTCCCAGTCAATCTCCCCCTGATGCTGAGAAACATCGATCCCCGTCCGCGCATCCGCGCTCGTCAGCAGCCCGCCTAAGTATGTGTACACACCCTCCGTACGCCCGTT
Organism: Clostridiales bacterium; assembly: GCA_012800055.1. GTDB lineage: Bacteria > Bacillota > Clostridia > Oscillospirales > QAMX01 > JAAZKA01. The sequence goes on along the minus strand of JAAZKA010000120.1, from coordinate 287 downwards.
GCGCTCCAGATTGTCGTACAGCGCAACCGTGTAGCCCATATAGACCACCGACGTCGGCTTTGCGGTCGTCGTACGCGCCGCTTCTCTCGCACGGTTCTCGTGCACCAGTGCCGCCGCGATGACAGCGGCGATACAAATGACCGCTGCAGCCGCGATTGCAGCCAATATCCGTTCGTCCTTTCTCCGCGCTCTGCGGCGAGGCTGTGTCTGCGGCGTGTACCCCATTGTCCTTTTGACCACCCTTGTTCTCTGCGAGTTTTCTCCGACACCCTTTCCTTTTACGGCTC
>JAAZKA010000119.1 GCA_012800055.1 Clostridiales bacterium | reverse complement strand
TGGTGGCATAAGAGCCGTCCGCTCGCCTGGTGGTACGCCATCGGTACGCTGCAGTCGCGGCATTCCGGAACGTGGCCGCACTCCATGCACTGCACCATACGGGAACTGCCGCGCCGGTTGAGAAACAGGATCGCCTGCTCTTTGCGTGCAATGGTCTCCGCCAGCCGCTCGAGAATCTCCGATCCGAGCGTCCCGGTGTAGCCGCTGCGGAACGCCTCACGTGTATCGGCGATGACGGTATCGGGGAGCGTCGCGCCGCCGTAACGCGTATTGAGCCGGAAGTCCGCGTATTCACCGGTCTGCGCGAGATAGGAGGATGTGATCAACGGCGTCGCGGAGCCTAAAAGCAGCAGTGTCTTTTCCTTATAGCAGCGGAACTTCGCGGCGTCGCGGGCATGGTAGCGCGGCGGCGCGTCGGACTTGTAGGTATGCACATGCTCCTCGTCGATGATGATCAGCCCCAGATTTTGAAGCGGTGCGAAAACTGCCGAGCGGGTACCGACGACGACATGTGCCTCGCTGCGCCGGATGCGCAGCCACGCTTCATAGCGTGCGCGGACGGACAGCGCGCTGTGCAGCACCGCGACGTCCGCACCGAACATCCCGCGCACCTTTGCGGTGAGCTGTGGTGTCAGCGCGATTTCTGGTACCAGCAGAAGTGCCGAGCGGCCCTCCGCCAGCACATGCTCGATGAGCCGCAGGTAGACCGCCGTCTTGCCCGAGCCGGTCACACCCCGCAGAAGCGCGGTTGTGAACTCATGGCGGTCATACAGTGCGCACAGGCCTTCGTATACCGAGACCTGCTCGTCGGAGAGGACGGGTGCGGGCGCGGTGGGGGTATCGTCCTCCGGCGGCGGAGGCGTAGTCAGCTCAACAGTCACAACACCCTTCTTTACAAGCGACCGTATGATGTTGTCGCTCGCGCCGGTATAGTAGGCAATCTCGCGGGCGGAGGAAAGTTCGGTCTGCGAGAGGAAACGTACGACCTCACGCTGTGTCTGGGACCGCAGCGGGAATTCTTCCGCGCCGGGGCTGAGCCGGTAGAGCTTCGCTGTGCGTTCGGTTGAGCGTGTACGGATGGTGTCGTCGCGTTCAATCATCCCGGCAGCGTCGAGTGTCTGCAGTACGGCATTCAACGTGACGTCCGGCGCGAGGGCAGAGAGTGTCTTTGCTGTGACCGGATCATCGGAGGAGAAGAGTTTCTCAACAATCGCTGCGGCGTTCGGAATCAGGCGAACCGCAGCCAGCGCCTGCTCGCGCGTAGTATCTGCCGTACGCCGCCAGGCCTCGTCGACGCGGAACCAGCAGCCGGCCGGAAGCATCGCGCGGACGATTGTGTACAGCGGGCAGAACACTCGGTCACGCAGGAAGACTGCAAGGCTGCGCAAGTTCTCGTCGAGCACCGGCTCGGTGTCGAGCACGGCGTCGATGGGCTTGAGCGTCTTAAGCTCCGATGTATCGAGTGTTTGCAGGACGAGCGCTTCGAGACGCGTGTTGCCTCTGCCGTAGGGCACAAGAACCCGCACGCCCGGCGTGACCTTTTCACGCAGCGCGCGCGGGATCGCGTAATCGTAGAGCTTATCCGCAGCCAGGCTTTGTACATTGACCGCGACGCGGGCTACCGTCTTCTCCATCGGCAGATGGCCGGGGGCTTATGATCACAGCGCCGGCATTTCCTCCTCCTCTTCATCCTCTGCGGGCTTCGGAATGATGCGCAGCTTTCCTTGCGCGATTTCACGCAGCGCCAGCGTTACAGGCTTGTCAGTGAGAATGATGTCTTCATTGTTCTCAGCTTCCTGCTGGATTTCTCTTGCGCGCTGCGCTGCGACGTTGACAATCAGATAACGGTTCGGAATCTGTGCAAGAAGCTTATTCATGGAGGGTTGAAGCATTTTGGCAAGTCCTTTCGGTTATTTTCTGCGCGAAGCGGTGATAATCTCGCCCAGCCGCGCGGCGGCGAGCTCCGGCACATCGCTCACGACGCGGTAGTCAAACGCGTCGGCCATTGCGCACTCCCGCACACTTGCGGCCAGACGCTTTTGTATTTTTTCCTCGGTTTCGGTGCCGCGCTTGCGGAGTCTGCGTTCCAGCTCCTCCGGCGACGGCGGCATCAGGAACACCAGCACCGCATCGGGACGGCGTGCCCGTACCTGCAGCGCGCCCTGCACCTCGATCTTGAGGATGACGTTGCGGCCCTCGGAGAGCGCCCGGTCGACGGGTTGCTCAGGGGTGCCGTAATACTGTCCAAGGTATTCTGCATGTTCCAGAAGCGCGTCGTCCGCGATGAGCTTTTCAAACTCCGCTTTCGTGAGGAAACGGTAGGCGCCGGACTCGACCTCGCCCGGACGCGGGTTGCGGGTGGTTACGGAGATGGAGAGGAAAAAGTCGTACCCGAGCTCCCGGAGTGCGGCGAGGACGGTGTCCTTGCCGACACCGGAGGGGCCGGTGAAGACAATCAGCGCACCGTGTTCAGGTCTGTTCATCAAGCTCCTCCTCGGCGGTGTCCTCAGTTTCGAGCGCGTCGTCACGGTCGTCCAGGCGGTTGGCGACGGTCTCGGGCTGCAGCGCGGACAGCACGACGTGGTCGGAGTCCATGATGATGACCGCGCGCGTACGGCGTCCGTAGGTGGCGTCGATGAGGAAACCGCGCTCGGAGGCCTCACGGATGATGCGCTTGATCGGCGCGGACTCCGGGCTGACGATCGCCACGAGCCGTCCTGCCGAGACCATATTCCCAAAACCGATGTTGATCAGTTTCATAAATACACTCCTACTCCAGATTCTGAACCTGTTCGCGTATTTTTTCGATCTCCGCCTTCATGTCGACAACCAGCCGCGTGATTTCAAGCTCCGACGATTTCGAGCCGATGGTGTTGGCCTCGCGGTTGAACTCCTGCACGAGGAAGTCGAGCTTGCGGCCGATAGCGGTATCGCCAGCGAGCATCCCGCGCGCCTGCGACAAATGCGACTTGAGCCTTACAAGCTCCTCATCCACCGCCACGCGGTCGGCGAAGAGTGCGACTTCCGTCAGGATGCGCTGCTCATCCGGCTGCACGCCCGTAAGCAGTTCCCGGATGCGCGCGTCAAGCTTCTCACGGTACGCCTCAACGCTTCCGGGAGACAGCTCCGCAATTCGGTCGATCATTTCGTCGATGAGGTCGCAGCGCATGTATATGTCGTCGCACAGCCGTTGTCCCTCTCTTTTGCGCATCGCGTCGAACTCATCAAGTGCGGACTGCGTCACAGCCAGCACGTCGCGTGTCAGCTCGTCGGCGTCGGCCTGTTTTGCGGTGACGGTGAAGACCTCCGGGTAGCGCGCGACCTTCGTCACGGAAATGTCGTCTGTCAGGTTGTACTTCACGCACATCGCGCGCATCTCGTTGAGATACGTTTCGAAGATATGCTCATTGCAGGTAACGGTCACGTCGTCGGAGTGCGAGTTGTCGACTGTAACCGAGACGTCGAGCTTGCCTCTTGTGACGCGGGTCTGCAGCAGTTTCTTGATCGGATCCTCGAGGTAGCCGTAGAGCCTGCCGGTCCGGACGGTGCAGTCGAAATAGCGGTGGTTGACCGCGCGAACCTCGACGGTGATGTCGCGGCCCTCGAAGCTGCCCTGCGCACGGCCGTAACCTGTCATGCTGTTCAATATTGCCACATCCTTATGCTGCTTAATACGGGATGACCGCGAGTGCCAGTCGGGTATAGCCGTCGGTCTCGTAGAGGACGCCGATGCCGTCGGGCAGTTCGCACAGATCACAGTACGCTGCATCTCCGGGGGTTATGACGCAGACCGTCCGCCAGAGGTTCCCGTCGAAGCTCTCCCGCAGCGTCAGATTTCGGCGGGAGTACGCGTCGGCGGGATTGCAGAACAGCAGCCGCTCGGTACCGCCGCGCGTGACGCTGAGCAGACTCCCCTGACATACGGATTCGACAAGCTCCGGCTTAAGCACCGGCGCGGAGAAGGTACGCCCGCCGTCATAGCTTACCGCGCTCGCCCGGCAGTGCCGTCCGGCGTAGCTGCGAAGGTTGACATAAAGGCTTCCGCGCATCTCGGCTGCGGTGTTCTCATTGGTATGCGGCCCGATATCCGCGCTTATGCGCCAGGTCTCGCCGCCGTCGTCGGAGTAGATACAGTGTCCGACGTAGACGGTCGGTTCGTCGTTCATGGACAGAAGTCCATGGTTGCACGGCACGACGATGCGTCCGGAACGCATACGGACGGCGTGGCAGGGGCCGGTGGCATACCACGTCCAGTCCGGACGCGTTGCCATCGCGGAGATATCACGCGGGGTGCTCCAGGTCTCGCCGCCGTCGTCGCTGTAGATCAGGAAGACCTGACGCTGCGGCGCACGTCCGCGGAGGATGTCCTTCTCATGCGCGGCGGCGGCGTTGCCGGTAAAGACCAGCAGCACACGGTTGCGGGCGGGGTCGTATACCGGGCACGGATTCCCGGCCGTATACCCGTCGATGTGGGCGGCGACACGGATATCCCCGAAGGTACGCCCGCCGTCATCGGAGATGCGCACGACGGTGTCGATGCGTCCGGCGTCGCTCATTGTGGGACGGCCTTCACAGAACGCGAGCACACGGTTATCCGGCAGTGTCAGCAGCGCGGGGATACGGTAGACGCCGTAGCCGCCCTCGCCGTTGCGGAAGACCGTCATGTGTGTAAACTCAGACATAGCGCGACTCCCCTATCGTTTGAATTTTGGACGGATGCGGAACTGATAATACCCCAGAAGGCGGGTCAGCGCGACATCAAACAGTACAAATACCGCAAGACATACGATCCAGACCGCCCACAGCGGATACTCGACCGCCCACTCCGGGAAGAATGCATGAAGCAGCAGCACGATCAGCAAAAGACAAATATTTCCGACGCATAGTTTACATAACCAGCAAAGAACAGGCTTGCGTATCTTTTCCAGCAGGTACTTAAGGATCGGATAGTGGCCGAAAAAGAGAACATAGAACACGGCGGAGCTTTTATCCGGCAGCAGAAGCAGCGACAGCACACTCACACAGGCGAATACAAGCCAAGATGCTGCCACACCGCACTCGATGAGCACGGCGGCGCTCAGGATACCAGCGACGGCGACGAGCGTGAGCTGCAGTGTCGGCAGCAGGCAGGATATGTAGAGGAACACGACCGCGAGCGCCGAGATGATCGCACCGACTGCAATCCGTCGGGATTTCTTTGTACTCATCTTCAGCAGCAGGGAATCAGGTCGCCACCCATGCACTCACAGCAGCAGTCGGCGCAGATGAGCGATGAGCAGATGTCACAGCTGCTGCAGCCTCCGGTGTGGCCTGCGTAGCTGTTCTGATTGACGCGGTAGAAGTGGGCGCGGCTGTTGAGTTGGTTGAGAGCGGCGCGGTACTCGGCGTTGCTCGGGTCCTGAGAGACGGCGGCTGAGAAATAGTGGCGCGCGTCGTCGTACCATCCGCGCCGCATTGCGATCGAGCCCATCAGGAAGTGCCACTCGGCGGTACGCGTGCCCATCTGCTGCAGCGCCGCTTCCGCGCCGTCCAGGTTCCCCGACATGATCATCGAACGGATCCTTGCGTACTCCGGAGACCCGGATGCGCTTTCGTAGCCCGTATAATCCTGCTGTCCGTAGGACTGTTGTGCACCGCCTGCCCGTTCTTTCTGGATGTAGTCGTAGGCCTTGTTGATCTCCTTCATCTTTTCCTGCGCGAGATCGGCCAGCGGATTGCTTATGTAGTTGTCCGGGTGGTATTTGCGCGCGAGATCACGGTAAGCGCGCTTGATTTCCTCGTCCGTTGCTGTGCGCGAGACGCCGAGTACCTTATAAGGATCCATGTCGTTTCCCCTTTTGCGATTTGTGTACGCAGCCGTTCTCGCGCAGTGCGTTCGCCACGGCCGGCAGTCCTAGATATAAGACGTTCTCGACGATGCCCGTGAAGTCGCCCAAAGGGAGCAGCTCCATCGCAGCGATCGCTGATGCCGCCGACTGCTCGAGCGTCTCGCTCAATGCCGCCGCCGTGTCGGCATCCGGCGCGCGGTTCAGGTTGTAGCGCAGTGCGACCGGGTTATACGAACCGCTCCTGAGGTCATCTGTGACGTCGTCCCACGCGTCCGCGATGTAGATGAAGCGGCCGGTGTGGTAGAGAAGCTCCCGCAGTATCCTGCGCCGCTCGTCGTTCGGCAGCGCTTCGGATGCCGCCGCAAGTGTCTTTGCAAATGGATCGGCAGCCCGGTCGAGCGACGGTGTCCGTGCCGCTTCCACGCGGTCGAGCACCTCCAGGTTCTCCCGCACCGCGCGGTCGAATGCCGGCTGACGCTCCACTGCCCTCCGGTAGCCGTGCCGCGCAAGAAACGCCAGGACACGGTAGAATAGCCGCTTCCATCCATGCTCGTCGCGGATGCCGTCCCGAATCTTGTGGTAGCTGAGTATGACGGTCGCATCGGCGGAATAATCGAGCGCCGCGTTCCCGGCCATCACCTGCAGCGGACGGATCGGCGACGCCATACAACGCTTTTTACAGGCTGTACAGCGGTCATCCTTCGCGCCGCACAGCAGGATCGCAAGGTAGCAGAAATCGTAGTTGAGAAGCAGCGTCCACACCACTCCGTACCGGCGCTTCAGTGTGTGGCACAGTCCGCAGTACGCTGCGCGCCACAGCTCGTATTCCCATACGCGCAGCTCGCCTTTTGAGGGCTTCACGTATCCGAACATAGCGCCTCCCTTGAGGTGATCGCGGCGGTCAGGCGTCCTGTTTTCGTACAGCGGCGGTTATAGAGCCATGTCGCGAGAAATGCCGGGAGAATCGCGAGCCCACCCCACAGGATGCTCCCGCCTGCAAAGTAGCCCACGAAGAACGCAATCAGCGGCAGCAGGTAGACCATCGCCGCCGTGCCGAGGATCGCGCCCGACGGCGTCTCTACCGTCACGATCTCACCCGGCTGAGCGCCGATGGGGTTGCGTACCCTTGTTTCCATCGGCTTCTCCTGACCTTCGCAGCAGCTACCGCCTCCGTCGCAGCCCGCGCAAGCCGGCCGGCGCAGTACCCGTACCGTTGCCATGCCGCCGCCCTCCAGGCTGATGACCTGCGCAGTCTGTTTCATTCTGCTCCCTCGTTAACTAAAGATTGGCATATTGGACAGCTTCCCCGAGTTGATGACGATTGTGTACTCGCCGAAGACACCGAGTGTCGAGACATTGTCTCTGAGCCGCACCTTTGCCGGAACCGTCTGCATCCCGTTGATGAGTTTGACGTCGGTGAGGTCGGCGACGAGCGAGATGTCGCCGGAGATCAGCCCGTCGAGCATCTCCTTCGAGCCGCGTACCGTGACGTAGACCTCCGACGTATCCGCCGAGACCGAGTAGCGTACGGGTATGTTTTCGATGCGGATGTCGGTGACGACGATCTGCCGCACCTCGAGATCGACAAACCCGACGTGGACGGTGACAGTATCGTTTGCCGAATCCTTCAGGTAAACGCCATCGGGCAGGGATAGTGTGTAGATCTTCTCGAAGTCACCGAGCTGTACGGAGAGGTCGATTGTATCAATTTTCAGTTCGGTGAGCGCGTCGACGGTAGCAATGTCGCCGTATACCGATACGGTATCGCGGGAGAGCGTGAGGATGCTGTTGCTGGGAAGCGCAGCGTTGCCGTAAAGGAGTTCGACCTTCAGCGGCAGCTCACGCTCGCGGTAGACGGGAATTTCGACATGCACGGTATCGTCGAGCTTTTCATAGGTGTTGTCACTCAGTTCTTCACCCTCCTCATCGACGACGGTATAGGAAAGGTCTCCGGAGAAGGAAGACGCAAGTGAGGACGCGTCGACGGTGACCTGTGCGTACCGTGCCGAGGAGATTTCCGACTCGATGCCGGTGATGCGGACGGTGACAGGGTCGACGATGGCAGTATCGGCGATGAGGCTTTCATGGAGCTCACCGGTATAGACGACGTCGACTGGAAGGTCGAGCGTGACCTGGCGGTCGAAGCTGACGGTGATCTCACTGGGAGTACGCCCGGAGACCGCGACACCGTCGATGGCAGAGATATCGTAACTGAGCGTATAGGTGCCCGGCTCGGTTATGCGTGAGACGTCGGAGCGGACGATGATATCCTCCGCTTTGAGGTTCAGAAGCGATACCGCGCCGGAGAGCCGGACGTCAACGGTGGGTGTCTCGGTATCGGTGCGCACAAGATCATCGCGCAGCCGGAGGGTTTCCTCACCGATGAGCCGGACGGGGACATCGGCGAAGGTGACGCTGCGCTCGGGGTTTTCCTGATAGATGACGTAGAACCACAGGAAGGCGGCGATGAGCAGCGAGAAAAGACGCATGACGATGTGGTATTTTTTCAGAAAGGCGTTCATTTCTGCCTGTCCCCTTTCCCGGAGGCATTCCTGGTAATCAGGGGTTTTTTGATGGCGCCCCGGATACCGCGTTTGATGCGGTCGGCGGCGGACTTTTCGGAATCGTTTTCGTGGGTGCTCAGTTCGGTGATGAGTGCTTTTTCAAGCGTCTCGGGAGACAATCCGCGCCGAATTTCACCCTTGACAGAGACGGAGATCACGACGGTTTCCTCAGAGACCATGACGGAGACGGCGTCGGAGACTTCAGTGATGCCGATACCCGCGCGGTGACGGGTGCCGAGCTCCTTGGAAAGCTCCGCGTTCTCCGACAGCGGCAGGACGCATCCCGCCGACCGGATACGCACGCCGACGATGAGCATGGCGCCGTCATGAAGGGGCGCATTCTTGAAGAAGATATTTTTGACCAGCTCCGATGACACGCGGGCGTCAACGGTGGTGGAGGCGGTGACGATGTTGTCAAGGCTGTTCTTGCGTTCGAAGACGATCAGCGCGCCGACGCGTCCCCAGGACATGGAGGCGCAGGCGTCGACGATCTCGCGGATCATGACGCGTGTATCGGTATCGGTGGCCTCACGTTCGAAAATCTGCTGCAGACCGGTACCACCGACGCTCTCGAGTATCCGGCGCAGCTCGGGCTGGAACATGATGAGGATGGCGACCAGGCCGATCTGCATGGTGTTGCGGAGGATGAAGTTGATGACATTGAGGTTAAGCCATTCGGAGATGGGCATCAGCGCGAGCAGGATGAGGATGCCTTTGAGCACGCGCTCGACGCTTGTATTATGGATGAACTTCATCAGCCGGAAGACGAGGAAGGCGACCAGCAGAATCTCGAGCGCGTCCCAGAGGGTCGCGGTGCGTATAATATGGGGGATTTTGGTAAACAGCTCGCGGAAGACCTCAGACATGATTCACCTTCGTTCGTTCCAGTAATCTTCTTTTTATTCTACCACAAAACGCGGCGTTTGTGAAGTGGGAAAACCGGTTTTTTTCGAAGTTTTCGTTTTGTTAAAGAAAGCGCCCGATGGAAACTGCTAACTTTTATTTTACCACGGCGCGGGATGGGAATCAAGCTGCAAATGTGAATTTTCGTTGAAGAAGCGAGTACGGGAGAGGGAGTGCGTGCCTTTATTACTATTAAGAGATTCTTTTTTCTGTTCCGCTTGATTGCCATGCACATGCATCGGCGATGCATAAACGGACGGCGCAGAGGTATGTACCGACTTGTCAGCGCCGATTGCATCCGTGTCATCGAAGCAGCGTAAACACAGCAAGGGGAGCCTTCCCATCATGAGAGGCTCCCCTGTTTGCTATCTGCGGATATTGGAATGGCGCCGCCTGCGCTGTACTTTCTTCTGCACCTTTCGGTTGTGCAGGATCATGAAGACGATATACAGGGCGATCAGGAGGAAAAGTCCCAGCAGTGCGTACCAAACCCACGGGCGTTTGAAAAATGCGGCCGTCTGCTCGAGCCAGTAGAGCGTCTGCGAACGCTCAACTGCAGTGGATGCCCGCAGCGCAACTGTGTCGATCGGACGGTCCTTGAAGTAGACCGTGACGGAGCCCAGAAGCTCGTCGCGGTCGACGGGCGCGGTGACATCCTCGGCAAGCGTCACTTTCAGCGAGAAGGCGTCGTCTGGGACGGACCTGTGAACCAGTTTACTCACCGCGTGTTCGGGTCGTACGACGACAAAGTCACGCTTATCCGCCAGTGCTACCGGCACCTCCGCCACCGGTGTCGAGGTCGTCAGCACCGTGCGGAACGAGAAGCTGCGGAAGGCCCAGACGAACAGCTTCTTTGTATCCATATAGCTGCGGATCTGCCGGATGCCGGAGTGGGTGTAGGTCGTCTCCGCGCCCAGGAGCACCGACACCAGCCGGAGGTCGTCCTTTTGTGCAAACGCTACCAGGCATACCCCTGCCGGTGTCGTCGAGCCGGTCTTTCCGCCTGTGCAGTACGCGTACAGATACGCCGAGGTATTCGTTGCGGAGATCATATAGTTGGTCGAGTTGAATATGCGCTCGTCGTTGATGTTTGTTGCCGGGACGGTTGCCTGTACCATACCGCTGATCTCAGTGAACAGCGGGTACTGCATCGCCGCGAGTGTGATCTTCAGCAGATCGCGCGCGGTGGTGTAGTGGTTGTCGTCATGGAAACCATGGGTATTCTCGAAGTTCGTGTCGCTGCAGCCAAGCTCCTTCGCGCGCTGGTTCATCTTATAGACAAAGTCCGGGATCGTTCCGCCGACGGCTTCCGCGATGACATTGGCCGCGTCGTTCCCCGACGGCACCAGCATACAGATCAGCAGGTCGTACAGCGTCATCTGCTCGCCGATTTTCAGACCGACATGCGACGATCCCCTCGGCACGGTCGTGATCGCCTCTCGCGAGGCGGTGACGACGTCGTTGAGATGACCGTACTCCAAAAGCAGCAGCGCGGTCATAATCTTCGTCGTGGAGGCCGGATAGAGCCGGTCATCGGCGTTCTGCTCAAAGAGCGTCTCTCCGGTGGTCTGCTCGATGAGAATGACGCCTTTCGCGGTGATGGTCGGCTCGTCGCCGTAGAGCGCACGGGAGCCTGCGGGCAACAGCAGCAAAGCGCATAAAATGAGCGCGCAAAGGCGTAAGTACGGACGCCGGGATGCGTGGATTACAGACATAAGCGGAAAACCTCATAAAAATCGGTGTTTGTCTCTTGCGTTCCATGGGCGAAGTGTGATATAATATAAAAGAAATCGTGGGAGTGCGTGATTTACGCACACAGCCCTGCTGTGTTTATTGTAACCCGAAAGAGAAGATTTGTCAATTACGAATTTTGGAGGATTCTGATTATGCGTATCTTGGTTGTGGACGACGAGAAGCTCCTGGTGAAGGGAATTAAGTTTAACCTGGAAAACGAAGGGTACACGGTGGAGACCGCCTTTGACGGAGAGGAAGCGCTGCGGCTGGCACGGGAGATGCAGTTTGACATAATTATCCTGGACCTGATGCTGCCGAAGATCGACGGGCTGGAGGTCTGCCGCCGCGTTCGTGAGTTCATCAACACGCCGGTCATCATGCTGACGGCAAAGGGCGAGGATACGGACAAGCTCATCGGCTTCGAGTACGGGGCAGACGATTACATCACCAAGCCTTTCAACATCATGGAACTGAAGGCACGCATCCGGGCAATTCTGCGCCGTGCGGGTACCGCCGATAAGAACGAGCAGAGCCGCCGCCTCAAGATCAACACCATTGAGCTCGACAGCTTCGAGCGCAATGTCTACGTCGACGGTAAGCACGTCGTCCTCACGGCCAAGGAGTTCGACCTGCTTGAGATGCTCATGCGCAACGCCGGACGTGTTTACAGCCGTGAGAACCTCCTCAACATCGTCTGGGGCTACGAGTACCCCGGCGATATCCGTACGGTGGATGTGCATATCCGGCACCTGAGAGAGAAGATCGAGCGCAATCCCGCGCAGCCGGAATACATCATCACCAAGTGGGGGGTCGGTTATTATTTCAAGCAGTAAACGTCCCCTGCTCTACCACTTCCTCACCCTCCGCTTCCGCATCCTCGGATCCTACACCCTTATCGTTACCGCAATCCTCATCCTTGTCAACACCACTCCCGTCCTCACCACCCAGAGCATGATCGTCGACTCCAAGTGCAACGAGCTTCTCAAGACCGCCAACATGGTCTCCGCGTCGCTGTCCGGCTTGCAGTCACTGGATACCGACCGTGTGACGTCGATTATGTCGATTCTGGATGTCTCCGAAGGTGTACGGATGCTCGTCACCGACCACGCGGGAACCGTTGTGTATGACAACAACACTGCGTTCTCCGTTATGGGCAGGGGACTGATGCTCGCGGAGGTCTACACCGCGTTCAACGGTATGGACGCGTTCCGCTGCGCCTACAAGGGCGGCGCGTTCGAGAGCGTTGCTGCCGTGCCGGTCCTGTACAAGTCCGAGCTTCTGGGCATCGTCTGCTTTCATGAGGTCGACAAAGACTCCGGCGCGCTGCTGCTGGGTATCCAGACTTACCTGCGCAATATTACGCTGTTGGTCATTGTCTGCTCTGCCGCGCTGATGGTTTTCTTCACCATCGGCTTCCGCAGACGCCTGGGCAAGCTCTCCGGCGCGATTGATAAAATCAAGGGCGGGCAGTATGAGCACCGCGTCGTCGTCGGCGGACACGACGAAATCACCGACCTTGCGTCGGAGTTCAATGACCTTTCCGGACGTCTGCAGAAGACCGAGGAGCTGCGCCGCCGCTTTGTCTCCGATGCCTCTCACGAGCTCAAGACGCCGCTGGCGTCCATTAAGCTGTTGGCCGATTCCATCATCCAGAACGAGGACATGCGCATGACCGACATGCGCGACTTCCTCGCCGACATTTCCAACGAGATTGTGCGCCTCACGCGCATCACCGACCATCTGCTGCAGCTCACGCGTCTGGACGTCGACCTTGCAGAGACGGAACCGGAGTACCTCGATTTGTCGGACATCGCGCGGCGCGCGGTCCGCTTGCTGCAGCCGCTCGCGCAGGCGAAGGGCATCAATCTGCACATCGATGCCGCACCCGAGTGCATCATCGAAGCCGGTGAGGACGCCATCTATCAGGTTGTCTTCAACCTCGTGGAGAACGCCGTCAAGTATAATATACCGAACGGCGAGGTTCATGTGCTGACTTATGTCAACGAGGGAAATGTCTTCTGCCTGGTGGACGACACGGGCATCGGCATCCCGGAGACCGAGCTGTCGCGCATCTTCGACCGCTTCTACCGCGTGGATAAAGCACGCTCACGTGAAACCGGCGGCACCGGACTGGGGCTGTCGATCGTACGCCAGACGGTCGAAGAATGCGGCGGGAAGGTCTGGGCGGAGAACCGCAGCCCGCGCGGGTCAAGGTTTGTCGTGAGCCTCCCCTACCGCGGCGAAGCCGTGGGTCTGGAGGTGCGCTGATGAAAAGACTGTACGCGGTACTTCTGTGCGCACTGCTGCTGAGCGGATGCACACCGTCAATGAATACCATCAGCGCGCGGGTCATGTGCGTACGCGCGGAGAATACCGTCGGTGCAGGCGAGCTGGTCATGGAGACACGAAAGCTGCCGGAGTTGACAGGCGTGGAATTGTATGAACAGCTGGTGTCGGAGCTGGCAAAAACGCCGATGGGCGAAGGACTGAGCGCGGCGATGCCGTCGGGCGTACGGACGCAGAGCGTCACGGAAGCCGGGGGGATCGTAAGCTGCGTATTTACCGATAAGCTCGCGGAGGTGTCTGACACCGTACGCTCACGGACACTGTGTGCGGTGACCGGGACGCTGTGCGCGGCGGACGGCGTGAAAGGCGTGCTTGTCTACGCCGGCGAGACGCCGCTGACGTCCGAACCGCTGACGCCTGCCGACTGGATCAGCGACACCGAAAGCCTGCGCGTGGTTACTTACGCGCTGACACTCTACTTCCCCAACTTAACGCAGGACGGTCTGACCACTGCCGTCTGCGAGGTCGATCTGCGCGCGGACGATGAGCCGGCGCTCGCCGTTGTTGAGACGCTGCTGTCAGGCCCTGTTACCGACGCGGGTTATATCATCCGCTTCATCCCCGACGGCACCCGCATCAACCGGGTCAGCGTTGAGAATGAAATCTGTACGCTCGACCTTTCGGCGGAGTTTTTAAGCAAGAACATCGCCGCGCCCGACGGCACCAGTCTGACCGTCTACGCGTTGGTCAACTCACTTGCAGCGCTGCCGCATGTCACGCAAGTGCGATTTCTCATCGATGGGGAATCCGTCGAATCCTATATCCACCCGCACTTCGACCAGCCGATCTCCCCACGAACCTCAGGAACCATTGTGGGATGACCGATACACCATTCAACAGGAGAGATTCATTTATGAAGTTTGATACCCTTGCCCTGCACGCAGGTTACACTCCCGACCCCGTGACGCATTCCCGCGCGGTGCCGCTGTATATGACCACCGCCTACACGTACGACTCGACCGAGCATGCCCGCAGCCTGTTCGCGCTCGAGCAGCCCGGCAACATCTACTCGCGTCTGGGAAGCCCGACTTGCGATGTTCTTGAGCAGCGTATTGCGGCCCTTGAGGGCGGCGTCGGCAGTCTCGCCACCGCCTCCGGGCATGCGGCGATCCAGATGATGATGATGAACCTCGCCGGTGCCGGTGACGAGATCATCGCGGGCAACAACCTCTACGGTGGTACGATGAACCTGTTCGGCGTCAGCTTTCCTCGTCTGGGCATCAAGGTACACTTCGCCGATGCGCATGACCCCGCGTCGTTTGAGAAGCTCATCAACGATAAAACAAAGGCGATCTACGTCGAAGCCGTCGGCAACCCCAACGCCGACCTTGCCGATCTCGAGGCCATCGGACGCATCGCCCACGCGCATGGACTGCCGTTCATCGTCGACAATACCGTTGCGTCTCCTGCACTGCTGCAGCCGAAGAAGTTCGGCGCCGACCTCATCATCCACTCAACCACCAAGTACCTCTCCGGCACCGGTACCGTCATGGGCGGTATGGCAGTCGACTGCGGAACGTTCCGGTGGAAAGACAATCCGCGCTTTCCGCTGTTCAACAACCCCGATCCGTCCTATCACGGCGTCGTCTTCGCGGACGCGGCGAACAACGCGGGCTACATTATGCGGCTGCGTTCACTGATTCTCAGAGATTTCGGCGGCTGTCAGTCTCCTTTCAACGCGTGGATCACCCTGCTCGGTATGGAGACGCTGTCGCTGCGCATGAAGCGTCACAGCGAGAGTGCGCTCACGGTGGCGAAGTTCCTTGAGGCCTCGGACGCAGTCGAACGCGTCAACTATCCGGCACTTGAATCAAGCCCGTACTACGCGCTGTCGAAGAAATACCTTCCGAACGGTGCGTCGAGCATGTTTACCTTTGTCATCCGCGGCGGACGCGAGGCGGGCGGGAAGTTCATCAACGCCTGCCGTCTGATCTCGCACGTCACGAACCTCGGCGACTCCCGCACGCTCGTTTCGCATCCGGCGACGACGACACATTCGCAGCTCACAGACGAGCAGCTCGTCGCAGCGGGCATCGAGACCGGTACCGTCCGCCTGTCGGTCGGCCTGGAGGATGTGGGCGATCTGCTGGAGGATCTTGAGCAGGCGCTGAAGATTTCGCAGGAGTGAGCGGGTTTCGCTGCCCGCACTGCGGGAAGAGTTTGGAGAACGTCGCGGGCGGCGTCCTCTGTGCAAACGGTCACCGCTACGACCGGTCGAAGTGGGGTTATGTGAACCTGCTGCCGCCGTCACGCGGAAAAAACCACGGCGACGACCGTATGATGGTGCGCGCACGGCGGGACTTCCTCAACGCGGGGTATTATCAGACGCTCGCGGACGCACTGTGTGAGACTGTCCTGACGTACGCGAACGAACGCGCACGGATATTCGATGCGGGCTGCGGAGAGGGCTACTATACCGTCGCGGTAAAGCGTGCGCTTGCGGAATATCACGCGCGGATATTCGGCGTGGATGTGTCTAAAGTCGCACTGGAATTCGCGGGACGCCGTGACCGGACGCTCGACCTGGCGGCGGCGTCCGTGTATGCGCTGCCGGTATGTGACCACGGGTGCGAGATGGTGATGAGCGTATTTTCGCCGCTCGCGCCGGAGGAGTTCCGACGGGTTCTGATCCCGGGCGGGACGTTTGTCGAGGTGTACCCGCTGGAGAATCATCTGTTCGGGCTGAAGCGCGCGATCTATGACGAACCGTACCGAAACGAGGTCAAGCCGGACATGCTGGAAGGGTTTGCATTATTGGAAAAGCGCGAGGTAAGGTACACTATGACCGTGACCGGTGCGGATATCGGGAATCTGCTACGCATGACACCGTACTGGTACAAGACTTCCAAGGAGGGTCAGCAAAAGGCGGATATGCTGACGACACTGGAAACGGAAGCGGAGTTTGGCATCGCGGTCTACAGAGCCATACCGGACGCGGGAAAAGGAGGCAGCAGTGATGTATTATCTGGGGTTTGACATCGGAGGAACCAAGAGTGCCGTCAGTCTCGGGCTGGACGGCGATCCGAAGCTGAAGATGGTCGGGAAGCGAAAGTTCCCGACACCGGACGACTGCGCGGCGGCGCTGTATATGCTGCAGGAAGAAGCAGATATCCTGTTGGAGGATGAGGGCATCCGTGCGTCCGATCTTGCGGGCGTGGGGGTATCGTGCGGAGGGCCGCTGGACTCGAAGGCGGGAATCATTCTGTCGCCGCCGAATCTGCCCGGCTGGGACGGCATTGAGATTGTCGAGCTGCTGCGGCGGAAGTACGGTGCCCCTACGTATCTGCAGAACGACGCGAACGCGTGCGCGGTGGCGGAGTGGAAGTACGGCGCCGGACGCGGGTGCAGAAACATGCTGTTCCTGACGTTCGGGACAGGATTGGGCGCCGGGATTATTCTCGACGGACGACTCTACGCGGGTACCAACGACATGGCAGGAGAACTGGGTCACATCCGTATGGAACGCTTCGGGCCGGTCGGCTACGGAAAGTGCGGGTCACTGGAGGGCTTCTGCTCCGGCGGCGGCATTGCGCAGCTGGCAAGATATATGGCCATCGAGCAGATCCAGAGAGGTACACCGCCGGCGATCTGTGAAACGCACCGGGGGCTTGACTTGCTGACGGCGAAGGTTGTCGGCGACGCCGCGGAGAACGGCGATCCGTTCGGCATCAGTGTCTACCGGCGCTGCGGTGAGTATCTCGGACGCGGCCTTGCGATCATTGTGGACTTGCTCAACCCCGAGCGCATCGTGATCGGCAGCATCTTTACGCGCTCCAGGGCGCTTCTCTACGACGCAATGATGGAGACGCTGACGGAGGAGGCGCTGCCGAGAGCACTGGCGGTGTGCTCGGTCGTACCGGCGGAGCTTGGCGAAAATCTGGGAGCTTACGCGGCACTGAGCGTGGCGTCAGGCGAGTTTTAACTTACATTTTGGGGAGGTTTTCTTATGAATACGACCGAACTGTACCGTTATACGGGGAACACGTCGCAGGTCTACGGAGTCCGGCGCGTGCAGTATACCGACGGAAACGCGCGCGGCATGGCGGCGATCGAGGTCGAAAACGGTGCGGGTCTGCGCTTTTCCGTCCTTGAGGGCAGAGGGCTTGACCTGTACGAGATGAACTACAAGGGTGTCAACCTCGCGTTCCATACGAAGAACGGGCTTGTGTCGGGCGACAGCTTCACAACCGCGCCGGGTGAATTTACGCATGTCATGAACGGCGGGATGATGTTCACGGCGGGCTTTCGGAATGTCGGCGGCGACGTGACGGAGGATGGCGTGTACTTCCCGCTGCACGGGCGCGCCGATGGTGCGGCAGCAAGTGAGGTCTACGCGGTGACCGACGATGAGCATATGGCCATCAAGATCGGCGGGCGCACGCGTGAAACGGCGCTGTTCGGCGAGAACCTCCACCTGACGCGCCGCATCCGCACTGATGCCGGTGAGCCGAAGCTGACGATTGACGACGTACTCGAGAACCGTGCGGCGAGAAGTGAGGACATCGCGATCCTCTACCACTGCAACCTGGGCTATCCGTTCCTCAACGCCGGGGTACGGGTGTACACGAGCGGCGGAACTGTAACACCGCGTACCGCCGACGCCGCTGCCGGGATGGCGGAGCATGACGTGATGTCCGCGCCGGTGGACAATATGCCCGAGCAGGTGTTCCTGCACCGTCTGAACGCCGCCGCCGACGGCATGGCGACTGTCCTTGCGGTCAACGAGCGGCTGGGGCTGGGATTTTTCGTCCGCTACGCGACCGATACGCTGCCGAACTTTGCACTGTGGAAGTCGATGGCGGCGGGTGACTATGCGCTCGGGCTGGAGCCGACGAATAACCTGCTGCGCGGACGTATTGAAGAACGCAAGGCGGGCGGGTTGACCACCATTGAGCCGTTCGGGAAGGTGTGCTTCCATGTTGAGCTGGGCGTTGTGGACGGCGCGGAGAAGATCGCGGCGTTCCGGCGTGCGTACTGCGTATGACGAGACGTCTTGCGGGGCTGCTGCTCGCGTTTATTCTGCTGATTCCATTCGTGTACGCCACGGACAATGCCGCCGCGCTGGTGCTGGACGGTGAGACGTGCGCGTTCACTGTCCGTGTCATGAATGGGACGACGTTCATACCGCTCTACGACCTCGGCATTGCGATGGGGGCACGAGTGCGCATTTCCGCGCGCGGCTTCCTGACCACGGTGGAACGGGACGGTCATATGCTGCGGGTGAGCATGTCATCAAAGAACTGTACGGCGGACAGCGGGACCATAACACTCACCGCCTACCCGTTCTGGCACGACGGTCAGGTCTGGATGCCCGTACGCCCGTTCGCGGAGCTGTTCGGGTATAGACTCCTCTACGACGATGTGGAGAAGACGCTCTATATGACCTCCGGCGCGAAAGAGGTGCCTGAGGGCGTACGGATTCCGACACTGATGTACCATGCGGTATCCGACGATATCTGGGGGATTGAGGAGCTGTTCGTCAAGCCGGCGGAGTTTGAGAAGCAGCTTCAGTACCTCACCGAAAACGGCTATGACACGATCACCTATGAGGATCTGCCGCGGCTTTCGGACTACGACAAGCCCGTGCTGCTGACGTTCGACGACGGGTATCTGGACAATTACACCATCGTGTACCCTCTTTTACGCAAGTACAACTGCAAGGCGACGTTCTTTGTCGTCG
This sequence comes from Clostridiales bacterium, assembly GCA_012800055.1. Lineage (GTDB taxonomy): Bacteria > Bacillota > Clostridia > Oscillospirales > QAMX01 > JAAZKA01. The sequence continues at coordinate 10,068 of JAAZKA010000119.1, read as the reverse complement.
CAGGAAGCATGAAAAACACGCGCTGTATGAACGCCGAGCAGATACGTGAGCTTGCGGATTCCGGTCTTGTGAGCATCCAGAGCCATTCGCTGTCGCATCCGGATATGTCAGCGCTGTCGGAGAGCCAGCTTGTAACAGAGTGCGGCCAATCACAGCTGCTGATCACACGCGTGACGGGGAAGGTTCCGTTCGTACTGTGCTATCCGATGGGCAAGCAGAATACGCTGGCACGGGAGGTCACGGCGCGGTATTATGATTACGGCATCCTGATGAATGGCGGAACACACAAAACAAACGCGGATACCGCGTACAAATGGACGCGCAGTTACGTGGCGCGCGCGACGAGTCTTGCAAGATTCAAGGCTTTACTGAAATAAGGAGGCGCGCATATGCGTCTGAGGATTCCCCATGACAACGCGATGCTGGCGGATATCTGCGGCGTACGCGAGCCGGATGCGCTGCTCGTCGATACGGTCGTCGAGGGTATACCGGGTCACACGCTGACGGTGAACGGTACGGCTGCGGTCGAGGCGGGCGCGGGACGGTATCTCGCGCGCGTCCGGCTGACGGAGTACCGCAATATCATTACGCTCACCGATACGGTGACCGGCGTGACGGTCACGCAGACGCTCTTCTGGGTGCCGCGCGCGACCGGGATGTACCGGCTGTCGCTGGACGACAACATCTGGTGGGTGCAGGACATCGCGCGGCATGACTATAAGAGCATCTTCGAGAACCCGTACCTCGCGCTGATGAAAGAGGTACACGACTGCTACGGAACGAAGATACTTTCGAATCTCTACTATGAATGTCCTGAGCGCGGCTACTTCAACCTGACAATGATGCCTGACCGCTACCGGGATGAGTTCCGCGCCAATAGTGACTGGTTCCGGCTCGGGTTTCACTCACGCGCCGATCTGCCGATGCGCATCTATCAGAATGTCAGCTATGAGACGCTGCAAAAGGACATCAACGACGTACGGCGGGAGGTCTACCGGTTCGCCGGAGAGGAAGCTTGGTCGGCGCCGGTCACAACAATGCACTGGGACGAGTGCTCGGATGCCGGACTGCGCGCGTTCCGGGATGAGAACCTGCGCTGCTTTTGCGTGACATCAAGACTGTGGGACGACGGTCACGCGGACCTGTGCCTGCAGATGGACGCCGTACAGGCCGCACAGTCCCATCAGTACGCCGGGCTGTATGACCCGAAGTACGACATGGTCTACTTCACCTGCGACCTCTATGTCAACGAACATACTCCGCACGGTGTGATCCGTGCGCTGGAGGAGAACCAGGTACGCTATCCCCGGCGGGGGTTCGTGGAGCTGCTGATTCATGAGCAGTATTTCTATGAGGACTACGCGGCGTATCTGCCTGACTACCGTGAGCGTGTGCTGGCGGGTGTCGAATGGTGCGTACGGCACGGCTATCACCCGGACGCCATGCGCGAGACGCTGCTCAACTGACAGATTCCCTATTCAATATAAGGAGGTACTATGCCACATGAGTATCCCGAAAGGACGCACAAGCTACTTTGGCCGCTATGAAAATCCCGAAAAGTTCCGTCTGGTACCGCAGCACGGCATCCGTATCGTGATGGACCCGGGCAAAACCGGCTATGCGAGCTGCTGGGACATGAACGTCTCCCCATTCGACGGAACGCTTTACGCGGCGTTGTGCTGGGAGGGCGGTCACGGTGCGCACGCACGTCTGGTGGCGTACGACTACGACAAGGATGAAGCGAAAATCGTCTCGAAGATCGAGCGGCTTACCCTCCCGCCGAAACGTCAGCTCCCCCACTCCAAGCTGCACGAGTCGATGAGCTTCCTTCCCGATGGTCGTATGATCGCGACGACCCACTCGACCGACCGTGCGATGCACCATCCCGAGTGGATGCCTTTCGCACACGTTGACCATGTTTTCGAGGGCTTCCCCGGGTCCGCCATCCTCATCTATGACCCTAAGACCGGTGAGACACGCAACATGGGCATCCCCGCTCCGCGCGAGAGTATCTACGGCGCGACGTATACCCCCAAAGACAACGCGTTCTACATGATCGGCTTTATGCGCGGTCACGTCTAACGCTACTCCCTCGACGACTGCTCGGTGACCGATCTCGGCAAGGCTGCGGAGGTGTTTTGCTACCGTCTGCACACCGGTCCCGACGGAAACGTCTACGGTATGACGAAGTCCGGGTTCCTGTTCCGTGTCAACGTCGATACACAGAAGCTTGAAGACCTGCACTGGCGGATGCCGGCTTTCCCGGACAACTTCGTCAACAACACTTGGTACCGCTACATGTCCCAGGCACACGACATCTCCGACCACGAGTTCGTCTTTACCTCGACGGCGACGGAGGACATCTACCTGTTCGATACCGACACTCTGCAGTGCCGCAGCCTCGGAAAGCGTGCGCCCGCCGATTCGGTCAACGACTTCCAGTATGTCCCCTACTGCCTGGATGAGTTCGGCGTCGACAAATACGGCGTGCTGTGGTACACGTTGTCAGGTTGGAAGGTCGATCACCCGGTCGATGAGTTCTACGACGCACCCAACCCGCGTCTGTTCATCCGCTTCGATCCCAAGAGCGGGAAGGGCGCCGAGTGCATGGGCATTCTGAGTACGCAGGACATAAACTTCTCGGGCGGCTCGTGTGTCTGCCTGGATGCGAAGAATGACCGCTTCTACACAATCGGCGCGAATACGAAACCGGTCGAGGGTAAAGAGGGTGAGACCGCGCAGGCGATTTTGTGCGTTGACCTGGCGGAGTTCCGCAAGTATGCGGGTCAGCCGGGACCTGTGTGGGAGCAGCCGTTCAAGGTCACACCGATGCCGGAGGACAAGGTCGCCGAGATCAAGAAGAAGGCGACGGAGCCGCCGGATTGGGCGGGTGAGGAAGTTTCCGGCAAGAACCCGTTTGCGCCGGTGCCGATCTCCCATGTCATACCGATCCGTCTGTGGCGCGCGTTCGCCGACCGCAATCTTCCCATCGAGGAGTCAAAGGTACAGAAGCTCGCATGGGACGGCGACGCGGTACACGGCATCTGCGGCGAGCAGAATAAGTACTACTTCCGCATTGTCCCGCGCAAAACCGCGTACTTTGCAAGCCGTGAGGAAGCAGACTTATCCCAGGAGGTCATGGTCTGGCGCACGGTCCTGAAAGCCCGCATTGTTGAGCGGGAGCTGAACGGACAGTGGGCGATCGACGTACCGATGGCATTCTCCTATGTGCTTGAAACGCTTGTCCCCTACGACGAAATCACGGTAGGACTGGCGAAGAAGCTTGACGAGACCCTACAGCCCTGCGCCGTGAACATGCCGGAGGGCGTGAAACTGCCGGAGGTCGCGGGACGCCGCTACCTCGCAACGGCGTCGGCGACGTGCACGCTGCCGGACGGACGTCTCGCGGTCGGCACGAAGGACGGCTTGTTTGCAACGGTGCGCGACGGTCACGTCTTCAACTACGGCAACGCCGCTCCGATGGGGCCGGTGCGCTGCATGACCGTCGCGGCGGATGGCAGGCTCTACGGCACCGCCGGCGACGACGAGGATATGGGTACCATCTTCACATTCGACGATACTGACGGCCTGAAGCAGCTCGGCCTGATCAACTACAACTCGCCTGGCTGGATGGACGGCCCGACGGCATCGAATGTGCTGTCGTCCATCGCAGTCAGCGCAGACGGCAAGACCCTAGCGGTCGGCGGCGCGGACCGCATCGGCGCGGTACATCTGCTCAAGCTGTAAGATAACGAAAGGGACGCTTTCTTAAAAAGAGAGCGTCCCTTTTTTCATTTCACCATCGCCCAGGCCAATGGGATGAGTGTTCGGCTGTAAGGAAAGCGCAGGTATCTGGGGTCTAAGAGATCGAGGCGGACGCGGTCGAGTCCGTCGGCGTCCTTGAGCGCACGCGCGAGTATCCGGGAACGCGGCAGGTCGGGCACATCCCACTTGCGCAGGATGTCGTCCATGATGCGGTCATCTTTCGAGTGCGCCTCGGTCATCGCCTGCACGATGCGCAGCTCATCGCCGGTCAGGTCGAGCACTTCCGGCAGCTTCGCGGAACTGCGCTCACCGTGGTAATCATCCACACAGTCGTTGACGCGGCCGATGTCATGGTAGACGCACGCGTCGGAGAGCAGCTGCGCGTCGCGCATGGAGAAGCGTTCATGCCGCGCGAGCAGCATCCCGTAGAGCAGCACGCGCTCGTTATGCCGCTGTCCGTGGATGGGCGACGGATGGAAGTACGCGGGCTTGAGATTTGCAAGTGCGTACTGCATCAGAGCGCCATAGTCGGACGCCAGGAACGCTTCGAGCAGCGGACGATACGGGTCGAGTGCGGGACTTGCGAGCTTTTTAAGAAGGGAAGGCATAGGAACCTCCTACATAAACAGCAGCAGGCTGAACGCCATAACCGCCATGCCGGCGATCAGGCCATAGATGGACGTGTGTTCCTCGCCGTACTCATGCGCAAGCGGGAGAAGCTCATCGAAGCTGATGAAGACCATGATGCCCGCGACTGCCGCGTAAATAATGCCCAACAGCGTGTCCGACATGAAAGGCTGAAGAATCAGATACGACAGCAGTCCGCCGATCGGTTCTGCCAGTCCCGACAGCAACGACCATCGGAATGCGCGGACTCTGCATCCGGTCGCTTTGTAGATCGGCACTGCAACCGCAATGCCCTCGGGGATGTTGTGAATCGCGACCGCGAACGCGATCGGCAGCCCCAGCGACAGATTCGAAACCGACGTCGAGAAAGTCGCTATACCTTCCGGAAAGTTATGTAATCCGATCGCGATGGCTGTAAGGATGCCCGAGCGCATGAGCTTGTTGTTGTTGCAGCTGTTTTCTTCCTGCTGGTTGACATGCGACAGCTCATGGGGGTTGGAGGAATCCGGCACGAGGTGATCGATGATACCGATGAGCAATATCCCGCCGAAGAAAGCAAGGAAGGTGTAGATTACGCCGGTCTTGTCTCCCCACTCCGCCGTCAGCAGTCCGCGTGCCTCGGTCATGATTTCTGTCAGCGAGATAAACACCATCACACCTGCCGAAAAACCCAGGGACAGCGAGAGAAAACGTGGATTGATGTTACGCTTAGCTAGTACAAACAGTCTGCCCAGACCTGTGGACAGACCCGCGAAGGCCGTCAGAGCGAAGGCGCAGAGTATCGAGCGAAAATCCATAAACCTACCGCCTTGTAAGAAGTTAGCGCAGACATATTCAAGAATACTACATTTTTGTCTTTTTGTCAAGCACTTTGTGAAGAGTTCCACGAGCACATTCTGTTTTCCAGCACGGAGTTCGAAAAATAACTGAAAAGGATACGGTTGACCGGACACTCTTTCGTCGTGATACATATTGTATTAACGATTGTTTAGTAGTATGATAGAGAACAGTCCGAAGGGAGGTTCATTTGCCGTGCTTCTGGCGTTTTTTAATATCTAGATAGTTTTGAACGAGCACATCACCGTGAAGATCGCAATTTTCGGACTTGTCATCGCGGTATTCGGCGCGTGCTTAGTACTGTATTTGCCGGCGTTCGGATTTGAGCGTACCGAGTGCCGCTGGTCGGATTGCCGCTATCCGCCGGATTTGTATCAAAGCTGCTGTTTGCCCGGGCGTCGGTACTCAACCCCAAACAAGATGCTCCCGATGCTGATTGTTCTGGTGATCGGCACCGTCCTCAATGCCGTTTACTTCCCTCGGACGGTCATCTGCATCTACCGCCCTGCCAACCTGTCGACGGAGCATATTCCGGTACGCAAGCGGCGTGTGTTTATCGGCGTGATGGTGCTGTTCGCGGCGTTTCATATTCTGCTCGGTCTGTGGTCGATGCCGGTCACAACGGCAATCAAAACCGGGCTTGCAATGTTCTTGTAGAAGAATTGAAGGTGTGATGATTATGGCGTACTTATATCTGCTCCCCGTCCTGCTGCCGGTACTCGCCGGTATTCTGATCGGTATCGTGAAGCCGCTGCGTAAGGGCAATCAGACGGCGTGGCTCAGCGTCGCGGCGCTTGCGGTATCGCTGGGCGGCGTGATTTGCGTTGCGTGTATGGGACTGCCGCGTCTGGAACTGTTCACGATGACGCCGGTGCTGACCGTCGCGCTGCGGTTTGACGAGCTGTCGGGGCTGTTCTCGGTGCTGTCGAACACCGCATGGCTGCTCGTGACGGTCTACTCCGCCGCATATGAGGCTCACGACGAGCGGAAATATCAGTTCTACGCGTGGCTGTTGGTATCGGCGGGAGCAATGCACGGGTTGTTCTGCTCCGAGAACCTTGTGACGATGTATCTGTTTTTCGAAATGGTCACACTGCTGTCGATGCCGTTGATATTACAGGGGTGTACGCGAGAATCCGTCGCGGCGGCGCTCAAGTATCTGTTCTACTCAATCGCGGGTGCGTTCCTTGGACTGCTCGGGATATTTTACATCTACCGCGTGGCATCCGTTACCCCGGTTTTCACAGCAGGCGGCATTGCACTCGACCTTACAGGCCGCGAGAACATCTTCTTGGTCGTGGTGTTCCTGACGCTCATCGGCTTCTGCACGAAGGCAGGTATGTTCCCGATGCATGGCTGGCTGCCGACTGCACATGCGGTTGCGCCGGCGCCGGTATCGGCACTGCTGTCCGGTGTCATCACGAAAGCCGGCGTCTACTGCGTCATACGTATCCTTTATTACACCGTCGGCGCGGAGCCCCTGCGCGGTACCTGGGTACAGTATGCGTTTCTCGCGTTGACACTGATAACGATTTTTATGGGCTCGATGATGGCGTATAAAGAAAAAGTGTGGAAGAAGCGCCTCGCCTATTCCACAGTCAGCCAGGTTTCGTATGTTCTTCTCGGACTGGGGCTTCTTAACCCCATCGCGCTGATCGGTGCGCTGCTGCATGTGGTCTTCCACAGTGTTTCAAAGAACACGATCTCTCTCACGGCGGGCGCGGTTATCTACGATACAGGCCGTACGCGCGTCGACGAGCTGCGCGGGATCGGCCGCGAGATGCCGATCACTCTGTGGTGCTTCACGCTCGCGTCGGTGACGCTGATCGGAATTCCGCCGACAAGCGCGTTTCTAAGCAAGTGGTATCTTGCGGAGGGTGCTTTAGCGTCCGGTACGGGTATATTGACATGGCTCGCGCCGGTGATCCTGCTGGTATCGGCACTTCTGACAGCCGCGTACCTGCTGCCCACATCGGTCGACGGCTTCTTCCCGGGAAAGAACATGCCCGCAGTCAGGCGCCGGCATGAGGACATGCGGATGGTGCTGCCGATGGTAATCTTCACAGCTGCGGCGGTGGGGATCGGCATCTGGGTGACCCCGCTGCTGCAGTACATCGAGCGGATTACAGGGGCGGTACTGTCGTGAGTACGATATTTTTATGGCTTCCCGTCGCCTTCCCGATTCTGGCGGGACTGCCGCTCACGATATTTCATTTCAAGCGAAAGTCCTCGACAGCGTGGCTGTTTGCGTAAAGGAGGAAAGAATATGATTTTTTCATTTACATTTGAGGGGTTCCATCTCCTTTACGCCGCCATCGCGGTCTTTATGACCGTGCTTACGTCACTGTTTACGTTCGAGTATCTCGGACACGAGCCGCATAAGCTGCGCTACTGGTTCTTCGTCGCGCTGACGATGCTCGCGGCGGTGGGCGTATTCCTGTCGGATAACTTCATGACGACGTTCATCTGCTTCGAGGTGGTATCGCTGGCCTCCTACCCGCTGGTCGCGCATGAGGAGACAAAGGAAGCCCTCCGCGCGGGTGAGACATACCTTGCCACCGCAATCATCGGCGGCATGGTGGCGCTGATGGGGCTGTCCCTCTTAAATAACACAGTCGGAACACTCGACTTCAACACCCTCGCCGCCGCGTGTGCGGCCTGTGCGGATAAGAATGCGCTCGCGCTCGCGTCGGGATGCCTGCTGTTCGGCTTCGGCGCGAAGGCCGGTATGTTTCCGCTGCACATCTGGCTGCCCGAGGCGCATCCGGTAGCACCGGCACCGGCATCGGCGCTACTGTCCGGGATCCTGACAAAAGTCGGTGTCTACGGCATCCTTGCGACAACTGTCCTTGTGATGACCGAAAACGAAACCTGGGGACTGTGGATATTGATCCTCGGGACAATCACGATGCTGCTGGGCGCGATTCTGGCGCTGTTGTCGGTCAACCTGAAGCGGACCCTTGCGTGCTCGTCGGTCTCGCAGATCGGCTTCATCCTCGTCGGTGTCGGAATGATGGCGCTGTTGGGCGAAGAGAACACCCTGGCGATACGCGGGACGCTCTTACATATGGTCAACCACTCGCTGTTCAAGCTGGTGCTTTTCATGGCAGCAGGCGCGGTGTTTATGAATACACGCACGCTCGACCTGAACAAGCTGCGTGGCTTCGGACGCGGTAAGCCGTTCCTGATGTTCGTCTATCTGGCGGGCGCGTTCGGGATTATAGGAATCCCGGGCTTCTCCGGCTATGTGAGCAAGACACTGCTGCATGAGAGCATTGTCGAGTATGCACACGTCACAGGGTCGGTGTTCTGCACAGTGATCGAGTGGCTGTTCCTGCTTGCCGGCGGTATGACCGTTGCGTATATGACCAAGTTGTTTGTCGTACTGTTCATAGAAAAAACATCCGCGAAGGAGAAGAAAACGCTGCGGAAACGCTGGATATCGCCTCTGAGCCGCATTGCGTTCGGCGTACCGGCGCTGCTGATTCCCGTACTCGGCTGCAGCACGACGTTGATGGACCGCGCTGCCGACCTCGGGCAGGGCTTCCTCGGCGGAGCCGTCACGCCCGATGTCTCCTACTTCGCGATCGGGAACCTCAAGGGTGCGGGCATCTCCATTACGCTCGGAGCGATTATCTACTTTGTGTTCGTGCGCGGGTTCACGATGAAAAAACGTCCGGATGGCAAGATGGTTTATGTCAACCGGACTTCGGCGTGGCTGTCTCTGGAGAACAGTGTGTACCGTCCGCTGCTGGAAAAGGTACTTCCGGCGGTACTCGGATGGATTGCGACGGTGTTCGACCGCTTCCCGGAGCTGTTCTTCAAGGTCTGCACGGAGACCGGTGCGTTCGTCTCACGCGTATGTGACCGTCTGCGGACGGGCTGGTGACGACGCTGCGATGTACGCTCTGCCGTGAACGCCGACCTGAGACACCACCGCCGGTCGCGACGCGTACCGGCTACATACCCAGCCGCAGCTTTGCTGAACGCTTCGCGCTCAGGTTCACGGCGCTGCACGATGAGAACCGCATAATCGCGTGAACGCTGAGCATTGCACTGCTGATGGTGTGCGGAGGGCTCTTCCTGATCTTTGTCTATCTGCTGCTCATCCGTCTGTTGTGACAGAATCATAAAAGACGCGGCCAACGTTTTATCACGTCAGCCGCGTCTTTAATTAAGCCTGTAATGAATCAATCAATCGCAAATTTTCCTGAACAAAGTATGTATCCGCGTCATCAACAAGCCGCAGGGTCTCACGGGTATAAAAGCTTTCGACCTCGTACCCGCCGCGGCTGATGGCTTCACGCGTGGGAAGATAGGCACGGGAACCGTTGGCGTTGGCCAGGCACAGTGTGTACGCATAGGGACTGGCACGACGCAGCCGGAGGGAGATTTCGACGAACATCTCAAACATAAACGGTACGAACAGGACGGGGCCGAGGGCAATGAGTGTCTGCGGCAGGGAGGTCTCATCCGGGAACGGTTCGCCTGATTCGTACATCGCGAGGATGCGCTCATAACGGCGATATTCGTTGACTTCCATGTAACGCTTCTCCCCGGTGAGCTTTTCGGCGCTGCCCAGACGTTCAAGCTGCGCCTGCACCCAATCCTGCGCGGGCGGCTGCTTGTTCGGAATGCGCAGCGTCCCCTGTACCGCCGCAAGCGTCGGGTCACGCCACTCGCGGATGGTGCGCCAGGCGTTTACCGCGTCGATACCGGCACGTGCACCCAGTTCCAATGCAAGCTGCAAATTTCCCGTCGTACGGCCGTTGGGCAGACGCGGCCCGGTATTTCCCTCCGCTCCCGCGATGAACGCCGTCACACCGCCGCTTTCCGCCT
>JAAZKA010000118.1 GCA_012800055.1 Clostridiales bacterium | reverse complement strand
ATCGCCGAGACGTGCAAAAACACCCCCGCGATCGACTTCATCCAGCTCTGGCTTGCCGACGGTACGAACAACCACTGCGAGTGTGCGGAGTGCGTCAAGAAGCTGCCGTCGGACTGGTATGTACAGCTGTTGAACGAAGTCGACGCGAAGCTGACCGCAGAAGGTCTGCCGCAGAAGGTCGTATTCCTGATTTACGTTGACCTGCTGTGGGCACCGGAACGGGAGAAGTTCAACAACCCCGACCGTTTCGTTCTGATGTTCGCACCGATCACCCGTACCTACTCCGCGTCGATGGCGGACTGTGAACACTTCGACGAGCAGAATCTCCCCGCGTACGAGCGCAACAAGCTGAAGTTTCCGCGATCGGTGGGAGAGAACCTGGCGTGGCTGCGCAAGTGGCAGAAGGTGTTCCCCGGCGACAGCTTCGACTTCGACTACCACTATATGTGGGATCACTTCAAGGACCCGGGCTACTACACGATGGCAAAGATTCTGTTCCGCGACATGGCGAACCTGCACAAGGTCGGCCTGAACGGGATGGTGAGCTGCCAGAACCAGCGTGTGTTCTTCCCCAACGGCCTCGGGATGACGGCGATGGCGGCGGCACTGTGGGATGAGCATGCCGACTTCGACAGCGTGGCGGACGATTACTTTGACGCGGCATACGGCGAGGACGCGCCGGTCGCGCAGGAGTATCTTCAGAAGCTGTCCGAGGCGTTCGACCCGCCGTATCTGCGCGGAGAGAAGCCGTGGGTGGACGACGCGCAGGCGTTGAAGTTCGCGGGCATCCAGGGGATTCTCAATGAGTACGCGGAGATCATCACGGAAAACGCGGACGACGAGACGCTGCCGGAAAACATTCGGGCGAGCTGGGTGTACCTCGAGTACCACGCGGAGCTGTGCGCGCTGCTGGCACGCGCACTGTACCTCAAGGCATCCGGGCAGCGAGAGAAAGCGCTGACGGTGCTTGAGGACGTACGTGCGTGGGCACGTCAGAACGAGCGCGACCTCGCGGCGGTGTTCGACGTGTTTGAGTTCAACCGCACCATCGCAAGTGTCCTCAAAGCGGAATAACGAGCAGACCCTCCTGTGAGAACGGGAGGGTCTTTTTTTGTGTCCGGCATGGAAAATCCCCTTGACAAACGGCGGGAAACGTGTATAATAAAGATAGTATTCAATATGGATGTTTATAGTTCAATATTATTGGAGAATGTATGATCAAGGTATTGGAGAAGGCGTTTGATCTGCTGGAGTACATGGCGTGCGACCCGGAACGCAGCTGTACGCTGCAAGAGCTTGCGGCGGTGACGGGAGACGCAACGACGACATGCGCGAATATTCTGAAGACGCTGTGCGCGCGCGGGTACGCGCAGCGCGAGGCGCGCGGACGCTACCGGATCGGCAGAATGGCGCGTGGGATGAGCCCGTACACGGGAATGGATCGCCGTCTGCGCGAGGCTGCTGAGGAACCGATGCAGACGCTTGCGGAGAATCTGGGCGCGTCGGGGGTTCTGTCGGTACTGCGGGCGAATGAGAAGCGCGTACTGGCACGCTACCGCAGCGACGCCGTCATCGAGGTCAACATGGAGCTGGTCGCGTCGAACGCGCTGTTCTCAACATCGACCGGCATCATCCTGCTCGCCGCGCGCGACGACGACGGCATGGGCATCCCCGACGCCCGTACGCGTGCCGAAAACGCCTTCGGGAGCGTTGCGCGCTATCTCGACATCCTCAGGAACGTCCGGGAGAACGGGTACTTCTACAGCACATCAAAGCTTCATACCATCGAAGCCGCCGCACCCGTCGTGGCAGACGGCGTGACCGTCGCGGCAATCGGCGTCTACTATCCGCGCATCCTCCCCTTACTTTCCTCCGAAGTGCGCACCGTCGAGGGCGTCACGCGCACGGCGCGGAAGATCGGTGAAACGCTTTCCATTTCGTCTATTATATAGGAGGTCATCATCATGAACGCATCCCTCACATCCCGCATCCGGGCGTACGCGTACGAACTGGGCGCAGATCTCGTGGGTATCGCGGATATCTCGCGGTTCAAGAATGCGCCGATCCAAATGTCGCCGCAGGGCATCATGCCGACGGCGAAATGCGTCATCGTTTGCGCCATCCACCACCCCGACGTCGCGATGGAGCTCGGCGGCGAAATCCATCCGCAGATACAGGGACCGTATACCGTCCAGTATACGATGAACACCAAGCTCGACTACATAGCCTTCCGCATCGCCAACCGCCTCGACGACACCGGCTACGATGCCATCCCGATTGCCAGCTCCAACATCTGGCGCTACCGCGAGTTCATGGGCCTCGACGCCTGCTTCGCGCCGGATATGTCTCACATCTACGCGGCCACCAGTGCAGGGCTGGGGCAGATTGGCTGGAACGGTCTGACAATGTCCCCCGAGTACGGCCCGTGGAATCGCTTCATCTCCATCATCACCGACGCGCCGCTTGAAAGCTCGCCGATGTACGACGAGATGACGCTGTGCGACCGCTGCGGAGAGTGCATACGCCACTGCCCGACCGATGCGTTCCGCAAGGAGGTCAAGCCCAACAACAAGGTCGTCGAGACCGGCGGCATGCGTTTCGAGTTCTGCAACAAGAACCTGTGGCGCTGCGCATGGGGCGAACACTTCAACCTCGATCTCGACCTGGAGATCCCCGATGTCGTCAACGAGCAGGTGCTGCTCGATACGATCGACGCCCACGGAATGCGCGGGGGTGAGATGGGCTGCTGTCTGAAATACTGTCTGCCGAAGCATCTGCGCGCACCTGGCGGAGACTTCACCTCCACCTATCAGCGTAAGAAGCAGTCCTATGCAAACCTCGAGCTGCCCGTCCACCGCCGCATCTACGACGACATTGCAGACTTCGTGCGCCGCTATTCCGTCGACGACGTCGCGTATCTTGATGAAGCGGCTGTGGAGAAGCTCGGCGGTAAGAATGTTTTTTCACCGGCAAAGGGCGCCGTCGTCTACGTCCTGCGCTACCGTCCGGCTATCGGCAACCTTACACGCGAGCAGCAGTTCGCCCACCACGGCTCCGGCGGCGGTACGTCCGGGCTGCTTGCCACCGAACGCACTGCCATCCACCAGATGGCGATCATCGCAAACCTCGACATCACCCGTATTCTCGACAATGCCGGATACCTGTCAATGTGCAACACCGGTGTCGACGAGAAAGCCTATGCCGAAGCCGCCGGGCTGCTGCACTCCCAGGTACGCGGTGGGCGGGAGTATACCCCCACCAACATCGACGGCACGACCGACGAGGCTAAGGTACGCGACGACGGCACCGTCGAGGTCTACGGCGTCGTGCTGACCAACGCCAATTTCGTGATACGCCAGCGGCGCGGTCTGCAGGAGCCGGTGCTCAACCCGCGTAAGACCGTCACCGAGAACCTCATGGATTTGCTGCGCGAGGAAGGCTCGGACCAGTACGCAGTCGTTCCGGCAGCGCGGATGGACAAGCTTGCGGATCGGTTGCAGGAGCTGCGCGGAGGCGAAAAGCTGCTGATTGCGCGGGATAAGAACGGTCTCTACACGCCGTTTGACGCCGAGGTCAGTGAGTACACACGCGTCGCACACCGTCCGACGGACTACGTGAAGGACGCGCAGAATGTGCTGCTGTTCTCGCACCACTTCCCGCAGATCGTCACGCGGCGGACGATCAAGGAACCGGCGTATGCGGCGGGTCCGTATCTGTTCGCGCTGTACGAGATGACGTTTGAGCTCGGCTACACGGCGCTCAAGGTCTGCAAGTTCTTGCAGGCACTCGGGTATGAGGCGGCGGCGACCTACGACCTGACCGGCATGGGCGGCGACATCGCAACCCCGCGCGGTCAGCTTCCGGACGCGTTCTGCAACAGTCTCGAGGCGGTTGAGGCGGGCCTCGGCGCGCTGACGGCCAACGGTGTGTGCTACACCAAGGAGCACGGCTTCTCGCAGGGCTTCATCGCGATCGTCACGAACGCGCCGCTCGACGCCGTCTGCACTGCAAAGGAACTGCCCGACACGGCGGCTGCGTGCAAGGACTGCGACATCTGTGTGAAGGTGTGCCCGGCAAAGGCGATCCAAAGCGAAAAAGCGTTTGAAATCACCCTCAACGGCCGCGACTACCGCTGGATGCCGATCGAATGGACGCGGTGCGACTGGGCGAAGAAGTACGCGCTGTGCGGTGAGGCAGGGTCGAAATACACATCGTCCAAGACCGATGTACCGCTGCCGGAGAAGGTCACGCCGGAAAACCTGACGTCGGCTTTGAAGGAAATCGACCGCGTGCTGAAGTTCCGTCCGACGACGACGCAGCGCTGCGTCATCGACTGCCCGCTGGTGAAGTAAGTCTGCACCCCGCGCGTTTTCTGTCGATTCTGACGGTGGACGCGCGCCGGTTTTTTTATTATATTTATAGTATCCCCTGTCTCCTGATTTTGACTCCTTGGAGGTGCCTCATGCAAAAAGACATCGACACCGTCCGCGCCTTCTACGATACATCGCCCGAGACGGAGTACAACCGTCTGGAGAACCGCCCGGAGTTTCTCATTACCGCCCGCTGGCTCGCGCGCTATCTCAAGCGCAGCGACCGCGTGCTCGATATCGGCGGCGGGCCGGGCCGCTACTCCCTCCACCTTGCGCGGATGGTCTGCGACGTCACGCTCGTCGACCTCTCAGGAGGCAATGTCGCCTATGCGAAGGACAAGGCCCGGGAGCAGAGAGTACCGCTCACTGCGTACCAGGGTAACGCGCTGGAGGTCGACCGTGTGGTCAGCGGTACCTTCGACCATGTACTGCTGATGGGGCCGCTGTACCATTTGCTCGAGGAGCCGGAGCGGGTGCAAGCGGTGGAGGCGTCGCTGCGTGTACTCAAGCCCGGCGGGACGCTCTGGGCGGCGTTCATCTCGATGCACGCGAACCTCCATTTTCTGCTGCGGGATGCGCCGGAGATAATCACCTCCTTAGAGCCTGCCGACGTCGCGTTCTGCCGCGCCTATCTCAACTGTGAGAACTACGGCGGCGACGCGTTCACCCGCGCGTACTTCATCCAACCGTGCGAAATCGATCCGTTCATGGCGCGCTTTCCACTCGTAAAGCTGCATCTGTTCGGTCAGGAGAGCATACTGACGCATCTGCGCCCCTCGCTGTCGGCGCTCACGGATGCCGCGCAGAACGCGTGGCTCGACTACGCGGAGCAGCTTGCCGAGCGTGAGGATCTGCTGCCGTGGGCAGAACATCTGATGTACGTCGGACGGCTGCGTGAGCCGCATACCGGGGCTTGACAAATCCGGACGGATGTGGTATAGTAAATATGCTTTGATACAAACATTCCCTCGTGCCCGCGCGGGCGTACGGCTCACGCGGGAGAATAGAGAACCGGGTGGGAATCCCGGACGGTACCGCCGCTGTATACGCTGTCAATCACGCGCCCCTCAGGACGAAAGTCGGCCACGGGATCTCCCCGGAAGGCCCGGACGCGTGCGCGGATTCTTCCGCATGGCGTGAGTCAGAAGAACTGCGAGAGGAACATCATTTCCCCGTATCCCACGCGTTATGGGTTTTGGGGACTTATATCGATTCCACAGGAATAAACGGCTGTGGCAGGTT
>JAAZKA010000117.1 GCA_012800055.1 Clostridiales bacterium | reverse complement strand
GCGGCGGCTGCGGCGGGTTCTGCACTAAGACCTCCCCGTCGCCGTAGTCCTCGATCAAAGCCTGCGCGGTGACCGCGTCGGTATTTTGGTACTGCACGGCATAGCTCCGGGCAAAGCAACGCTTGTCCGCCTTCAACGCGTCGTAGCTGAACGTCTCGGCGACGGGGAAGCTGACCTTATCCCCCGTATGCGCACGGTAAACCGTCCCGCGGACGTCGCGTATCTTCCACACCGGTACCCCGCGGTCTAAAAGCTTCGCGATGCGCACGATTGTCGTCTCGCCCATCCCGTAACTCAGCAGATCGGCAGGCGCGTCGCGTAAAAGCCCCGGATAGACGCGGTCGTCCCAGTAGTCGTAGTGCGCAAGCCGCCGCAGCGACGCCTCCAGACCTCCCAGGATGATCGGAACATCCGGATAGACCTCCCGGATGCCTTTACAGTATACGGTTGCCGCGCGGTCGGGACGCTTGCCGATCTTCCCGCCGGGTGTGTAGTAATCCTTATCCCGCCGCTTTTTTGTCACGCTGTAGTGCGCGACCATCGAATCGACGTTCCCCGCGCTGACGAGGAACCCCAGACGCGGGCAGCCGTAGACCTGATAGCTCTCCGGCTTCTTCCAGTCCGGCTGCGCGAGAATTGCCACGCGAAAGCCCTCGCTCTCCAAAAGCCGTGAGAGGATCGCCGGACCGAACGTCGGATGGTCAACGTACGCGTCACCCGTAACGAACACGAAGTCCGGCTCGTTCCAGCCCAACGCGTCCATCTCCGCCCGGCTCAGCGGCAGATACTGTGTATTCGGTCGGTTCTCCTGTTTCATAGCGCTCCTTTTTGTCCAATCAGCCCCGGTTGCTCCAGTTCCATGTTTTATACAGCTCCCGCCACACGTCCGTATGCGCCTCACAGTCGAGGTAATGCGGGAAGATCTGCGCCGGGACATCGGTATCGTTATCCCGGAACGCCCGTGCGATGCTCTCACGGTAGTTTGGGCGCATCGACTCGCAGAACGCGTTCCATTCTTTCAGCCATGCCTGTTCGTCCTGCAGCGCCGCGTTTCTCTCGTCCAGTTCTTTCAGCAGCGTCTCACGTTCCGCACCTTCCGCAAGCGTCACGCCGGTCGCGGTGATGACCACTGGATGGAACGTCACCGCAAGCTTTCCGTCGTCAGTGAGGTCGAGCTGGACCAGCAGGCCGTTTTTCCAGTGCGGATGGTCGATATAGCCGACGAAGTTGAAGTTGCCCTGACCGTAGAGAATCTTTCCCGCGCGATATTCCTCGTATACGCCAATGCAGTGGGAATGCTGGCAGGTAACGAAATCCGCACCCGCGCTTACCATCGCCCGGCACGCTTTCCTCAGACGCGGCGACGGATAGCGGCTCTGCTCCTTACCGCCGTGGTACAGCACCAATACGAAGTCTGCGCGCGACTTCGCCTCGCGGATATCCTCCATCGTCTCGAACGGATCGAAGCCCCATACGCCCTCGCGATCGGGCAGCGCATAGCTGTACTCGTGCTCCGCCACGCAGACGAGCGCGACGGTCTTTCCGCAGGCTTCGACGTACAACGGCTTCCTCGCGTCGGCCTCATTCTCGCCGACGCCGGTATACGGAAGTCCCGCTGCGTCGAGTGCCCGAAGCGTGTCATAGAAGCCGGTCTTGCCGAAGTCGTAGACATGGTTGTTCGCAAGACCTATATGTGTGATGCCGGCGTCGCGAATGACGTCCGCGTAGGACGGACGGCCTTTGAGGTTCGGCCCGCACTTGTGAATCTTCCCGTCGCTGTCGGTCAGCGCGCACTCGACGTTCGCAACCGTCATGTCTCCGGTACGCAGCAGTGCCGGGATGCTGCCGAACAGTGCCGGGATGTCCGCGCGGTCAAACGCCGGAACCGTCACGGCGGTCGGCGTGATGTCTCCGCCAATAAAGATGCGCATAGAGGTGTCCTCCTGTATCATGATCGTCTGTATATGGTACGATGGTCTCCGATAGGTTTATTATACGCTGTCCGCGCGGGAAATGCAAGACAAACCTCTTGAAGCGTGCAGACGAATGTGGTATAATGGAAGCAATCCAACACAACAGAAAGGGTCATCTATGAACAACCCCATCAAACTCATCGCGCTCGACCTCGACGGTACGCTGCTGAATAATAAGAAGCAAATCACTCCCCGCACGCAGGAGGCACTGCGGCGCTGCCATGAGCGCGGCATCCTCTGTATGCCCGCGACCGGACGTCCGGCGACCGGCTTCCCTGACATCGCCGCGCAGATGCCCGGTTTCCGCTACGCCCTCACCTCCAACGGCGCTCTCGTCTACGACTATACAGACAAATGCGCGGTCTATGAAGACCTCTTAAGCATCGAACACACCCTCGAAATCCTTGAATTCGCCAAGAACTACGACGTTATGACCGACATCTACACCAACGGCAACGGCTACTCCACCCGTGCAAACCTCGCGAACGTCGAGCACTATTTCTTTGCGCCGGGGATGATTGAGTACGTACTGAAGACGCGCATCCCGGTCGACGACATGCGGGAGTTTGTTCTCGCGAACAACCGGCCGGTCGAGAAGATCGTGCTGTTTTTCGGCGACCTGTCCTTACAGGCAATCCTGGAGAAAGACTTGAAACGCTTCCCGTATCTGCGCGTGACGGACGCGCTGGAAAACAATCTGG
>JAAZKA010000010.1 GCA_012800055.1 Clostridiales bacterium | reverse complement strand
CGTCAGCAGCAGGCAGCGGATGTGCGAGCCGTCGACATCGGCATCGGCCATAATGATGACCTTATGGTAGCGCAGCTTCTCGAGATTGAAGTCCGCGCCGACACCCGCGCCCAGAGCCTGCACGATCGGGCTGAGCTTTTCGTTTCCGTAGACCTTGTCAAGCCGGGCTTTTTCCACGTTGAGCATCTTGCCCCACAGCGGCAGGATTGCTTGGTGCAGACTGTCGCGTCCGCCCTTCGCGGAACCGCCGGCCGAATCGCCTTCGACGATAAAAATCTCCGCGTTCCTCGGATCGCGATCGCGACAGTCCCAGAGCTTTCCCGGCATCGCCGCGCCGTCCAAAGCGGACTTGCGGCGGGTCGCGTCGCGCGCCTTCTTCGCCGCTTCACGCGCTCGCCAGGCATTGATGCCCTTTTCCAGAATCGCACGTGCGACCATCGGATTTTCCTCGAAGTAATCCGTCAACTTTTCCGATACGACTTGATCGACCAGAGTACGCATCTCGGAGTTGCCGAGCTTCGTCTTCGTCTGACCTTCGAACTGCGCATTCAACAGCTTCACGCTGATGATTGCGCACAGTCCCTCGCGCACGTCATCACCCGAGAGATTCTTATCGGCTTCCTTCAGAAAATTGTACTTGCGCGCGTAGTTGTTGACGACTTTTGTCAGCGCGTTCTTGAAGCCGGTCTCGTGCATGCCGCCTTCGGTTGTCTTGATGTTGTTGGCAAATGACAGCAGCGTTTCATTGTAGCCGTCGTTGTACTGCAGCGCGATCTCTACCATGCAGTCGGCGCGTTCTCCCTTGAGGTAGATCACTTCGTCATGCAACGGCGTACGTGCACGGTTTAACCTCTGCACAAACTGCCGGATGCCGCCGTCGTACTTCATCTCCTCGCTGATCGGTTCCTCCGGACGTTTATCCGTCAGCGAAATCGACACGCCCGCATTGAGAAATGCCTGCTCGCGAAGACGCTGCTGCAGGGTGTCATATTCAAACACCGTTGTCTCAAAAATGCCGGGGTCCGGATGAAAGCGCACCGTCGTGCCGGTTTGTTCCTGATGATCGATCTTCGCGATATCGCCGACACGGACGCCGTGTTCAAAGCGGATTTTCCGGTCGTCGGAGCCGTTGTGCGTCTCGACCTCCATCCAGTCCGACAGCGCGTTGACGACAGACGCGCCGACGCCGTGCAAACCGCCGGAGACCTTATAGCTGCCGCCGCCAAACTTGCCGCCCGCGTGCAGCATCGTATAGATGACCTCGAGCGTCGAAGTCCCTGTCTGATGGTGGATCTGTGTGGGAATGCCGCGGCCGTTGTCCTCGACCTCGACGATATCTCCGGGAAGAAGTGACACACGGATATGCGTACACACACCCGCAAGCGCCTCGTCTATGGCGTTGTCGACGATCTCATAGACGAGGTGGTGCAGTCCTGCGGCCGATGTTGTGCCGATATACATACCCGGACGCTTGCGCACGGCCTCCAAACCTTCGAGCACCTGGATCTGGCTTTCGTCATAGGAATTGGTGACTTCCAGATCCATTGGCGTATCGTCCATGTGGGTGATCTGATCTAGGGTTTTCTGTTCAATTTTTTCGCGATTTTCTTCCATATTAATTGATTCTGCCTTATTCAAACGTTCTTGTATTTCTGGCGCGCCGCCGTAGCGTTGAGGAAGCCAGAGGGGATATATAAACAGAAAAGCGGCCGTTTTCCTCGCATAAGACGAAGGATTTCGGCAGATTTTCGCTGATATTGATAACCTGACCTTTATTTTCCGCGAGAGAGAGAAAGTCCTTTGTCGGTTGTGTGACGGTGGATGTGTCCAAATCGAAAACGCCGATGATCTGACGGTTCTTCGCCATAACCTCGGCGCCCAGGTGCAGATACATCAGGTTTCTCCTTCCTGTCGGCAGACCCGGCCGCCGCTGATGGTGAACACGCGCCGCGCGGCAACTTCTCCCGGCTTTACGTCGCACGCCGTGATGAACACCTGCCCGCCCGTGATTCCGCGCAGGACGTATGCCCGCCTTGCCGCGTCCAGCTCCGACAGTACATCGTCCAAAAGCAGCACCGGCGGTGTCCGATCCGCACGCGTGAAGATTTCCCGCTCCGCCAGCTTGCATGCCAGCGCCGCTGTTCGTACCTGTCCTTGTGACGCGTATTCCCGCGCGTTCTGTCCGTCTATGGTGAACACCAGATCATCGCGATGCGGCCCGGTCAGTACGTTTCCCGATCGCAGCGACGCTTCCTTATGCGCGATGTAATGCTCCCACAGTGCGCGTCCCAGCTCCGTGGGGGATGCCGACAGGTCGCGGACGGTTGAGACGGTTTCGTAACGGACACTGAGCGCTTCTCCGCCGGAGATATCTGCGTGGTATTTTTCGGTCAGCTCTGTCAGCGCTGTACAGAAGGACGCCCGATAGGGAATCATCCGCGCGCCGACGCAGCAGAGACGGTAGTAGAAGTCGTCAAGCGTCCCGAGCATCGCCGGTTCACGGTCGCGCAGGATGCGTACGATATGCGCATGTAGTCTGGTGTACTCGTTGACAAGCTCCCCGTAGAGTGGTCGCAGCTGTGACAGTGCCGTGTCCAGAAATCGCCGCCGCTGCGAGGACGCGCCGCGTACCAGTCCGAGGTCTTCCGGGCGAAACAGCACAACGTGAAAAAGCCCTGCTGCGTCGGATGCACGTTTCTGCCGTATACCGTTGAGCAGCGTTTGTCTGCGTGCGCCGAGACGGATAGAAAGCATACAGTCCCTTTTGCCGTCGGAGAGTTTCGCATCGAGCTGTGCGGCGTCACATCCGAAGCGAATCAGTTCCGCGTCGCGTCTTGCGCGGAAACTCTGCCCGCGGGAGAGCAGGTAAATGCTCTCGAGCAGGTTGGTCTTGCCCTGCGCGTTTTTTCCCAGAAGCAGGTTGATATCTTCGCATGGTTCCAGTATGGTATCGGCATGGTTGCGAAAATCGGTGAGACGCAGCGACTGAAGTTTCATTCGACGACGTAGGTGATTCCGGCAAACAGCACGACGTCGCCCGGCCGCAGCTTTTTGCCGCGTTCGACGCAGATGTTGCCGTTGACGCGCACGAAGCTCATTTGTATCGCGTGCTTGGCTTCACCGCCGGTCATGACCGCACCCGCGAGCTTCAACAGGGAATCCAGCTTGATGTATTCCGTATCGATGTGCACAGACTGATCTGCCAATACGCTCACCTTCCAAAGGTTTTTAGTCACGCAGACGCGTGGGCATGACGAAGTAGAGATAATTGTCTCCTTCCTTCGGGACGATCACGCAGGGTGACAATTCTGAGTTCAGCTGCAAAAGCACGGTTTCGTCTTTGCATACCCGCAGCGCGTCGAGCAGGTAACGGTTGTTGAAGCCGATGCGCAGACGTCCGCCGTCAATTGTATGGATTGGACACTCGTCGTAGGCGCGGCCGACGGAGGTGGTGCATGTGAGCTTGAGGGTATCGCCGTCAAATAAGAATTCCGTGTAGTTTCTGAGCGTCTCGTTGATCAGGATGGAGGTACGCTCGAGGCTGCGGATGAAGGAAGCGGTGTTGATCTCGACGGTCAGAGAGGAGGACTTCGGCAGTACGTTTTTATAATTCATGAATTCGCCTTCGAGGAGCTGTGAGGTGATGACCGTGCTGTTGATGGAGAAAGCGATGTTGCGGGAACTTAGGGAAATAGAGATGGAGTCATCGCTGTCCGTGAGGAAGCGTTCCAGCTCGCGCAGGGTTTTGCCGGGTACGACGAAGCTGCGGAGATCGTCGGATTCGCGTTCGACGGTTTCGCTGCAGACAGCCATACGGAAAAAGTCGAGTGCGACGACGGTGAGGGTGTTGTTTTCGAAGATAAATTTACAGCCGGTCATAACAAGGTTGTTCTCATTGGTAGAGACGGCGAAGATGGTGCCGTTGATCATACTTTTGAGCGTTTGTGAGGGGATGGAAACGGTATACTTTTGCAGCAGTACCGGCAGTTCCGGGAAGTCGACGGGATTGATGCCGATGAGGTTGAAGACAGAGGCACCGCAGGAGATGGTGGTCATGAAACGTTCGTCGGACTCGACGGTGATGATGTTATCGGGGAGGGAACGGACGATATCAAGGGTCAGTTTTGCCGGGAGTACCAGCTCACCCGGAACATGGATATCAGCGTCGACGGTGGTACGGATGCCGAGATCACCGTTGAAGCCGGTGATTTCGAGCGCTTGGTCGGCACGCAGAAGGAAGCCCTCGAGCGCAGGAATGGTGCTTTTTGCGGCGACAGCGCGGATGGTATCCTGCAGCGCATTTTGCAGGATGGCTTTTTCACAGGTTATTTTCATATCAGTCTCCTGTCTGAGCGGTCCCTGACGCGAAAGCGCGTGGGGTAGCAGATGAAGTTGTGGTCATCCGGGTAATAGAGAGAAGAATAAGATCAGAAGAATAAGTCGTAGAGAGTGGGGAAAAGGTGAAAATTGATGTACGGGTGCGTTACGCGGCGTAAAGGAGAGCATGGCTTTGATTTTTCGGGAACCCTTTTCCCTTTCGGTTTGTGGAAAACTTCGGGAGATTGTTTCCTTTTTTCCTCTATTTTCCTTTTTCCCTGTCGAGTTTTCCACATTCCCCATTTTCATGTGGAAAACTACCCTTCCCGGATGGTCTTGATCAAGTTGTTGATGCTGGTCTTGAATGATGCGCTGGTTGTGAGCATTTCCTCGGTGCGTGCCAGAGAGGAGCGGACAGTGGAGTGGTCTCGGTCGAATTTATCGCCGATATCCTGCAGCGACAACCCGGTCATCACACGGGTAATATAAATGGCGACATGGCGTGCCTGCATGGTTTCGGCGTCGCGCTTCTGCCCGACAATGTCCTTCTCCGGTACGCCGAAGAACGCGGAGACATGGCTGATGATATATGCGGGTGTCGGGTTGAGGCCGGGGTTCTCGCGGAAGATGTCCTCGATGGCGCGCTCGGCGGTGGAGAGATCGATGGGCGCGCCCATGAAAATGTTGAGCGCCATCATCTTCTTGACGGTTCCTTCCAGCTGCCGGACGTTGTTGGTGATCTTGCGCGCGATGAAGTCGACGATCTCCGGCAGCAGGTCGATGCGCAGGTGTTTTGCCTTTGCCATGACGATCGCGCAGCGCATTTCGTAGTCAGGCGGCGACACATCGGCGAGAAGACCCATCTCGAAGCGCGATACCAGCCGCTCTTCGAGCCGTGGGATTTCCTTCGGTGTCCGGTCGGAGGTGAGGACGATCTGCTTGTGATTGCGGTCGAGTGCGTTGAAGGTGTGGAAAAACTCCTCCATCGTGGAGTCCTTGCCGGCAATGAACTGAATATCGTCGACGAGCAGCAGGTCGATGGCACGGTATTTATCACGGAACTCCTGCATTCGGTTGCGGGAAATACAGGAGATCATCTCATTGGTGAAGTCCTCGGAAGTGATATAGACCGCGGTGCGGTTGGGCCAGGCGTGCTTGAACTCGCCGGCGATGGCGCCGAGCAGATGGGTTTTGCCCAGGCCGGACGGACCGTAGATGAACAGCGGGTTATACGTGGTCGCGGGGTTTTTCGCGACGGCGATGGCCGCCGCGTGCGCGAACTTGTTGGAAGGGCCGACGACAAAGGTGGAGAAGCTGAACTCTTCCTCGGCCGGTTCGTTAGAGGCCTGCTTTTTGCGTGCATGAACCTCATACTCCTCGGGAGTCATGACGGTGATGTCGATGTCCGCGGAGAACAGCTCACGGAACGCGTCTTTCAACGCGCCCAGGTATTTGCGCACGATGATGTCTTTTTTTATATCGTGTGTGGTCATCACGACCGCGCGGTCGCCGTCGAATTCCTGCAGTACGGCGTCGTCGAACCACGTCGCCAGCGTGACGGGTGTCATCTGCCCTTTTTCAGACAGCAGCTGGAGGATGGAACTCCAGATATCAGCGTAGGTTTTCACGTTTGGCGGATCCATCCTTTCTTATTCTCTCGGGGGTTGCTCTCCCTATTTATATCAATATGTGTACAGGGTAGTATACCACGAAACGTCAAATTTTGCAAGCGTTAATTCTGAATAAAAGTTTGCAAAGTGTGCGGATCAATCCGTACTGCGAAAAGGAGATGCCCTTTGCCAAAATGACGCAGCTTCTGTTTCTGTTCGACCGCGCTGAAGCGGTTATTCACGGAATAAGGGGTAACCGCCGCCTGTAAAAGGCAGGGTTTTTGTTGTTTTTGTGCTTTGCATGTAAGCGCGGGAGATTGCTCTTGCAATCCGGAGTCACGTGTGATATAATAAGAGCTGTCTTCGAGGGTTGGGTGAAATTCCCAATCGGCGGTAACGCGGAGAAATCCGACAAGCCCGCGAGCGGTGCGCATCACCGCAGAGTCCGGTTCAAGTCCGGCGCCGACGGTTATAGTCCGGATGGAAGAGGACGGCGTACTCTGTGATATATATAGCCGGGTATTGCCGCAGCAACCTTCCTCTCTTTGCCCCGAAAGACCAAATTATGGTCAGGGAGGAAATTTTTCATGCAAAACCGCAGCCATTCCGTCAGCCGCCTGGTAATCCTGTCTCTGCTTGCCGCACTGTCCATTGCGCTCTGTGTTTTCGTCCGCTTCCCGATCTTTCCCGCCGCTCCTCATTTGGAGTACGACGCGGGGGACATTCCGTTGATGTTTGCCGCGTGCTTATTCGGGCCGTGGTGGGGGCTGATGGTGACGGCGGTGACCTGCGCGGTGCAGGCGTTCACGGTTTCGGCGGCGTCCGGTCCCATCGGGTTGATCATGCACCTGTTCGCGACCGGTGCGTTTGTCGTCATCGCGTCGCTGATTTACCGCCGGAAGCAGACCGGCGCCGCGCTGCTGTACGGACTGCTTTTGGGCGCGCTCGCGTCCACCGCGCTGATGATTCCGCTGAACCTCATCTTTACCCCTCTTTACGGAATCCCGATCGAAGTTGTACAGAAGATGCTGCTTCCGGTAATCCTGCCGTTCAACGCCATCAAGTTCTTTGGCAACTCGCTGGTGACATACCTGCTCTACCGTCCGCTGCAGGGAATCTTACTGCACTACGGTAAAGATGCGCCCAGGGAGTAGCGTTCACCATATTCTAAAAGACCCCGCATACGCAGGAGTTTTCCACACACGGAGGAGAACTCCGCGCGTGTTTTTCCACAATCATTCCCGCGCGGGCGGCATGCGTCCCGCGCCTGCCGATTTCTTTACACGGGAGCTTTTCTATGTCCGACGACCGCTACGACTCCATATCCGGCCGCGCCGTTGCGGTCATCTTCACAAACGATGAGAACGGCTACACCGTCCTCCGCCTTGAAGGGGACGACGGTATATTCACAGCCGTCGGCTGCATCCCCTGCGCCGCGCCCGGGGAGTGGTATGATCTCTCGGGCGTCTGGGGCTCTCATCCCGAGCACGGCCGGCAGTTCACCGTAGCCTCCTTCGAGCGCCGTCTGCCGACGGCACCTGCGCACATCGCCGCATTCCTGGGCTCCGGCATCCTCCATGGCATCGGTCCCGCCACCGCAAAGCGTATCGTAGAACGTTTCGGCACCGAGACTTTCGACGTCCTGCGTGAGAATCCCGCCGCACTCTCCGAGGTGCGCGGCATCACCGACGACCGCGCGCTTGAGCTTGGGGAGCTGTTTTCCTTCCGGTTCGAGCTGCGCAGCCTGCTCGACTTTACCTCGCAGCTCGGTCTGCGTCCGGAGATTGCGCTGCGGCTCCATGCGCGCTGCGGCTCCGACGCGCTCTCAATGCTCACCGACAACCCCTACATGCTTGTCGACGAATCCTACGGCGTCAGGTTTTCAGAGATCGACGCCTTTGCGCTCAAAATGGGCATCCCGCCGGCATCTGACATGCGCTTCGAAGCCGCGCTCAAGGCCGTCCTCATCCACAACAGCCAGTCGGAGGGTCATATGTTCCTTCCCGCCGGGAAGCTCACGCAAAACGCCGCGCACATGCTGCACCTGTCCGACTCCCTGCCGCTGGAGGAAGCACTTGAGCGGCTCACCGCGCGCGGTGAGATTGTGCGCGAGGATATCCTCCGGCAGGACGCCTGCTATACCTCCGCCATGTACGAAGCCGAGTCAGAGGTCGCACAAGCGCTTGTCGAGGCGAATACCACGGCGGCCCGCTACTCCCGTGCCGACGCCGAGCCGCTCATCTCCGGCGCGGAGAAGAATCTTTCGCTTTCCTATACGCCGAAGCAGCGTGAGGCGATGTTCTGCGCCGCCGAGCACGGCGTTATGATCCTCACCGGCGGGCCGGGTACCGGCAAGACCACCACCATCCGCGGCATCCTGCTGCTGTTTGAGCAGATGGGCTTATCCGTCGCGCTCGCGGCGCCTACCGGACGTTCCGCCAAGCGCATCACCGCGCTGACAGGCTCGCCTGCAAAGACGCTCCACCGGCTGCTCGAGGCAGGCTTCACTCCCGACCGTTCCCGTGCCGTCTTCAACCGCAATGCCGAGAACCCCATCGAAGCCGACGCACTGGTGATCGACGAGTTGTCGATGGTTGACCTGCCGCTGATGTGCGCGGTGCTCGAGGCTCTGAAACCGGGTACGCGGCTGGTGCTTGTGGGCGACGCGGATCAGCTTCCGAGCATAGGGCCGGGGAACCTGCTGCGCGACCTGCTGGCGTCGGGCGTGATTCCGTCGATACACCTCGACGAGATTTTCCGGCAGGCCCGTCAGAGCGCGATTGTCACCGGCGCACACGCAATCAACCAGGGTCTGCTCCCGCCCGTACCGGAGTCTCCGGACGCCGACTATTTCTTCATGCGCCGCTTCGATGACGATAAGATCGCGGGGCTTGTGATTGCGCTGGCACGCAGCCGTCTGCCGGGCTACCGGGGACTGACCGCGGCGGACATCCAGGTCATCTCACCGACCAAGCATAAGCAGTGCGGGACGGTGTTTCTGAATCAGGCGCTGCAGTACGCACTCAACCCGCCCGCGCCGGACAAGTCTGAGCTGAAGACCGCCGTGTGTACGCTGCGCGAGGGCGACCGTGTGATGCAGACGGTGAACAACTACGAGCTTCCGTGGCAGCGTGACGACGGCAGTGAGGCCTCGCAGGGCGTCTTCAACGGCGATATCGGCGTCGTTGAGAGCTACGATGAGCGCGCGGGTCTGCTGACGGTGCGCTATGACGACAGGCTCGCGGTGTACACGGCGCAGCAGGCGGCCGAGCTGGAGCTGGCCTACGCGGTCACGGTGCACAAGGCGCAGGGCAGCGAGTTCCCGTGCGTGATCTACGTCGCCGGAGAGGCGGCGGATCCGCTGCTGACGCGCAACCTGCTCTATACCGGCTTCACGCGCGCCAAGTCGCTGCTGGTCGTTGTAGGATGCCCGGACATCGTCGCGCGTATGGTGGAAAACAACGTCCCGCAGAAGCGCTATACGGCGCTGCGTCTGCGTCTGAGGCGTGCGGCGGCGGGCAATCCGTAAGGACAATACACATGAGCCTTCTCGACAGACAATGGGAGGGATAGCGATGCTGCGCGCGCTTTTTCCTGTGC
This sequence comes from Clostridiales bacterium, assembly GCA_012800055.1. Lineage (GTDB taxonomy): Bacteria > Bacillota > Clostridia > Oscillospirales > QAMX01 > JAAZKA01. Next base: position 2,578 of record JAAZKA010000010.1, on the reverse strand, counting down.
GCTGTGTCCTGTGCGGTGCGCTCATCGAGCACTGCGAAGGATTTCTGCGGCTGTGCCCGGACTGTCTGCGGGAGCTTCCCCGGATCGTCGGAGACCGGGAGACGACGCTTGCGTCGGGGCTTGTCTGCGTGACGGCCGCACGGTATACGGACTTGCGCGGTGCGGTGCTGGCGCTGAAGTTTCGGGGTCGGAGGGAGTATGCCCCCACGCTCGCGCTTTTGATGCTGCTCGCGCTGCGCCGCCATCCGCAGGACGCCGATGCGGTGACATGGGTACCGGTTCACTTCCTGCGGCGTCTGACGCGCGGATACGATCAGGGAGAGCTGTTGGCCCGCACCGTCGCGCAGGAGCTGGGGCTGCCGCTTATCTCCACGCTGACCAAGCACCGGTATAACCGCCGGCAGTCCGGCATCGACGATGACACAAGCCGGGCGAGGAACGTACACGGCGTCTATACGGTGCGCCGCGGCATTCCCGGAAAACTGCCGGGGGATAACCCATACCGGAAGAAAAGTCCATACGGCGTCCGCGTGCTGCTGGTCGACGACGTCATCACCTCCGGCTCGACGCTCTCAGAGGCTGCCCGGACACTCAACGCCGCCGGGATCGGAACCGTCGGGCTGTGTCTTGCACGCGCGCGGGACTAATAAAGGGAATCGGGAACTCCGGACTCGCAGCAGATCCCGTCCCCCGCAAGGTTAAAAGCAATCCGCAGCGATCCTTTGACGCTTGACTCTTCACTTGTAAGATCAGGAGGTGTATCATGCTGCTGAACGGAAAGGTCATCGCAATCACCGGGGGAGGCGCGGGGATCGGTGGGAGCGCGTCGCGGCTGTTCGCGAAAGAGGGTGCGCGCGTCGTCATTCTGGAAGTCAACGCGGAGGCCGGAGAGCGCACCGCCGCCGAAATCCGCGCGGTCGGCGGGGACGCCGTGTGCATACGTACGGATGTCTCGGATCCCGACTCGGTGCGCGAGGCATTTGAAAAAATCGACAGGCTCTGCGGCTGTCTGGACGGACTGTACAACAACGCCGGGGTCTTCCTCGGGAAGTACGATAACCGCGTGACGGAGCTGAGTCTGGAGACGTGGGAGAAGATTCTGCGCATCAACCTGTTCGGCGTGTTCTACTGCTGCAAGTACGGCATCCCGCTGATGAAGAAGGCGGGCGGCGGTGCGATCGTGCTGACGTCCTCGTCCGCCGGCGTCATCGGCATCCCGGACTGCGACGCCTACACCGCCGCGAAGGGCGCAGCCGTTGCGCTGACACGTTCACTCGCCGTCGAGTATGGCCCTGACGGCATCCGCACCAACTGCATCGCCCCCGCCGCCATCCGTACCGAGATGGTCAAGGAGAGCAATCTCAACGACCCCAAATTCGACGAGCAGGCGTTCCTCGACCACGGCACGCCGCTGCGCCGCTGGGGGACACCCGAGGAGGTCGCCGAGCTTGCCGCGTTTCTCTTCTCCGACCGCGCGTCCTACCTCAACGGCGCCATCATCCGTGCCGACGGCGGCATCACCGTGATGTAACGAAAGAACGTCCCCCTTCCCGGTCATGCGGAAGGAGGACGTTTTCTCACTCAAAGCGGAAGATTTCCATCTGCCCGGGCGCGAGCCAGACGCCCGCGTGGATGGCGTCGTACTCCTCGTGATAGATCGCGTCGTGGTGATGCGCTGCGAAGTCGGTATCCTTACTGCCGTTCATCTCAAGGCGATGGATGTGTTTGACTTTTTTGTCGAGCACGAACTCGAAGCGGCCCGGTTCGAAGGGCGTATTGCTGACCAGGACGGCGTACTCGCGGCCCTCGGCGTCCTCGAAGAACGAAAGGATGCCGGGCAGCCGGTCGACCGAGTGCATCCGCTTGATCAGCGGATGGGTATCCTGTGGGAAGTGGTCATAAGTGCCGTAGCACTTCCCGAAGTGCCAGGTCTTCCTATGACGCAGGGAGTACAGCAGATCGCCGTGCATCGCGTGGAAGCGCTTTTGAACCCGCGCCATTGAGCGGTAGACCTCGGTCTCCTCACCGAATTCATCCACGGGAGACAGGCGGTAGTTGTTGCCGGGCATCGGGTTGTAGAACAGGAACCAGAGAATCCCGCGGCAGCCGGATGCCGCAGCGGTGTTAAGCTGCCAGCGCAGATCGTCCTCGGAGGGGACCCGGTAGCGGAAATGCCCGACGGACAGCAGCGTCGTCCACAGTTCGACCCCGGCTTCCCGCGCCATCTCGGAATACTTCTTCAGGTTGAGGAAATAGAGATCGGTACCGTCCTCTTCGGGGTTGAGCTGCGTGTAGCAGTCGTAACAGATCAGCCGGCAGCCGGAGCGTTCGGTGAAATCCTTCGCCCACACGGGGAACTCCATGCCGCCCAGGAAACGCTCCTCGAAGCCGGGGACATAGGGGTTGAAGTTGAGGAAGGGTGTCAGCTCCGGGGCAAGCGACAGATGGATGCGGTAGGCCGCGATGCAGGCATTGAGCTGCTCGGTACCGATCGGCTCGTCTCCGATGAAGAAGCCGGCGGTGGCGGGATGGTGTCCGAAATCGGCGTACGCCCGCTCAAACGTCCGGCGGTACGCGG
>JAAZKA010000116.1 GCA_012800055.1 Clostridiales bacterium | reverse complement strand
GAGCCGCTGCCGTACCGCTCGTGCAACATCATCAACTCGCTCCCGGAGGGTGCGGCATATGTACGCGAACTAAACCTGCCGAATATCCGGCTGCTGGTTGACTTCTGGCACTTTTTATACGAAGGTGAACGGCTCGACATCATCCGTGACTACGGCGACATCCTGGCTCACGTCCACATCGCCAACCCCGTCCACGGGCATGTCCCCGCACCCTACGACGGATTCGACGTCCGCGGCTGCGTGGAAGCGCTGAAGGCTGCAGGCTACACGGGCGTGATTGTCGCGGAGGCGAAAGTCTCGGGCGACTTCGAGGAAGGCGTGCGGGGATACAGAGAAGTCATGATGAAAGCATTTTCGGAGGTTTCGGTATGAAAATCGGTTTCTGCGCGGATATATCAAAGCTCGACACGCTGGTACAGTCGGGCATCCCGTGTATGGAGATGAGCGTCGGCGGCATCTGCGCGTGGTCGGATGAGGAGCTTGCCGCAAACGTGAAGAAAATTCATGACGCGGGCATTACCTTCGAGAGCTGCAACAGTCTCATCGGCGGGTTCTCGCTCTATGACGACCCGGACTTCTCGAAGACCAACGCCTACTTCGACCGCACGCTGCCGAAGCTGGCGGCGGCGGGGATGAAGATTCTGGTCTTCGGCTCCGGCGGCTACCGGCGTGTCCCCGACGGAATGGAAAAAGCCGCAGCGAAGCTGCGCATCCTCGACTTCCTGCGGCTGCTGTCAAAGCGCATTGAGCCGTACAGCATGACCGCCGTCGTCGAGCCGCTCAACTATAACGAGTGCAACATCCTCAACACAACCGCTGAGGCCGCCGAGTACGTGCGCGAGCTGAACCTCCCGAACATCCGGCTGCTTGCGGACTACTACCACTTCCTGCTCGTCGGCGAGAAGCTGACGGCGCTGTGGGACTACCGCGGTCTGCTCAAGCATACGCACATTGCGCACCCGGTCGGACGCAAGACCCCCGCGCCTTATGACGGCGTGGACTACAGGGGCTGGTTCGACGCACTCAAGGAGATCGGCTACGAGGGCATGGTCGTCGCGGAGTCGAAGGTCGGGCCGGATTTACTGGCGGATATGCGGGAGTACAAAGCGGCGATGGATATGAACCGGTAACCGGGGATATCGAACGCGCAGACTTTACGGCTGAGCTGCCGAAAGGTGCGAATAGAAGACCCGCGTGAACCTGCAATCGGTTCACGCGGGTCTTTTTGTATAATATACGTTTTATTTTGCGCTGTCCCGGCAGAGGAGTGCCGCGCGGGTACTTTGAAGCGCGCCGCAGTCGTGGTAGAAGTCGCTCATGCGCAGATCGGGACGGTCGCAGAGCGTCAGGAAGTGGGCGAAGATCGACTGCGCGGGGAGCAGCGCTGGCTCCGACGCGCCGTCTGCGTTGATCAGATACACCCGACCGCCGCGAACCTCCGCCACGCCCTCGGTTCCCGCAATGCGCAGCCGGTCGTCGCCGTGAGTCGGCGCGGATGACGGCCGCAGGAAGTCCGCGTGTACCGACGCGAGCACATCGCCGGTGAGTTTTAGCTGCGCCATCGCCGTGATGTCAAAGCTCCCTAGACCGTGGTTTGCGCGTGTGGACTGCCAGCCGCGCGCATCCTCTACCGCCAGACCTGAAATCCACAGCATCTGGTCGATCATGTGAATACCCACCCACGGCAGTGTTCCGCCGTAAAGCGCGGCGTCTTTGTAGAACACGGGACGCGTGCCGAGTTTGTAGGACTTCTGCGCGGTGAGCATGCGCGGCTGGCCGATCAGCCCCCGGCGTACAATGTCTCGCAGCGTCAGAAACGTGTCCTCATAACGCATCGTCAGCATCGAGAACAGCAGCGCCGTGGTACCTGTCGCCGTATGCCGCAGCTCTTCAAGCTTTTCAAGCGTCGTCGCGGCGGGCTTCTCACAGTAGACGTGGATGCCGCGTGTCAGAGCGTCGATTGCAACGTCCGCGTTGTATGCAAAGACCGTGTTGACCACGACCGCATCAGGTCTGCACGCGTCGAGCATCGCGCGCCAGTCATCGTAGTACGGGATGTTCCGCGACGCGCAGAGGTTTCGGATGCCGGCCGTGTCCTCTTCGATACACCCGGGTGCGCCGCCGAAAAATGCACACAGCGCAGGCTCCGTAAACGCCGTGCCGACATGTCCGCACGCGCCGATGATACAGACCGTCTTCATACCGCGTATGTCCCCTGATAATCCGTGATTGTCCCAGGATTGAACACGACGGCGGGCTTCGACCACGAGTACCCCAGCTCCGACGGCAGTTTCCCTTCGCCGTACGCCATCAGCAGACCGTCGCGGAGCGTCTTGGCGAAGATGCCGGTGTCGTTTGCGTTGGTGTCATGCTGCTCGACGAGATAGCGTGCATCGACGGGCTGCGGCGGGATGAGGTCAAACATCCCGTTGCAGGTATTCAGATGCGGCAGAATCGTCTTGATCGTGCAGGTAAGCTGTACGGATGGATCGTCCGCGGCGGCGATGCAGGTACGGATTTTTCGAGAGCGCTCGTCACTGGACTGCGGATTTCCGTAGACAATCTCGCTGCCGTCATCGAGCTGCGCGCGGACGGTGTCGTCATTCTCGTCGATGTTGAAGCGAACGACGGCGTGCTCATAGCGGAACTCGAAGGTGGTTACCGTGTCTCCGGCGAGCGAGTAGGACGACGCGAACCAGAACGGTACGTCTCCGGGCAGCTCTCCGCGCAGCACGAAGACATCCGGCGTGAGCATGTCGGGCTTGACCTTGTACGACTCTGCCAGTACGCGTGTGGGCATTGCGGCCTCGTCGAGCCCGGCGCCCGCGACGAAGTACAGGTTATGGAGATAGTGCGCGGTCGCGTTGGTGATGACACTGTCAAGAATCCAGCGTCCCTGACCGTCACGGTAGCGGCCCTTCCATGTGTGATTGTAGTAGCTGAGGTAGCGCTGCCACGAGACAAAGCCGCGCATTCCGACAGGTTTGCCGAAGCGTCCGGCGAGGATGTCACGTTTGAGGTCGAGAATCGGCTTGGAGAAGCTCCACTGGAATCCGACGGCGAGAAACTTTCCCGTCTCGTTGCAGGTACGCTGCAGGATCTCGGCGTCCTGGATGGTCGCGCACAGCGGCTTCTCAACGAGCACATTGGAGCCGTGGCGCATGGCGGTGACGCACTGCTCGCGGTGGAGCTGGATGGGTGTGGCGATCGTCGCGAGGTCGGCGGCGTGCTCGGCGTAGAACTCCTCAAGCGTGTTGTAGATCGGCAGCCCCTGCTCGACCGCCCACGCGTAGTCCGCACCCTTCGCGGCGTACGGGTCGACGATGCCCTCGAGCTTGAAGGAGTCGTCGCCGCGCGCGAGAGCATCCTTATAATAGCCGGTATACGTTGCGCCGTAGCCGCCGATGCCGACCTGGACGATTTTAATCTGTTTCATGGGCTATATCCTCCTTACAGGTTCTTTTCAAAGAAATCGGCAAGCCACTTGCGGTCACTTTCATCACGGACAAGGGGCAGCGAATGCTCGACATAGCGGGCGAGCTTCGGCTTGTTCATGGGCTTCGGCGTCGGGGCGACCATGCGGGCGAAGTTATCGCCCTCGATCTTTGTGACGGCGTCCTTCGGCAGATCCAGGCCGCGGATCGTGAAATCCCAGAAGGTGAACACATCGTCGGTCGCGAGGAAACGGCGCATCGTCGAGAGGATGTCCCCCACTCCGCCCTGAAATTCGTCAGCGGTCATGTCGGTACCGAAGACGATGCGGTCGGCATATTTGGTGAAGAACGCTTTCCATGTATCGCGGCGGCGGGAGAAATAGTCGTACATCTCGCGGCCGGGCGTGATGTCTAGAGAGACGTTCGGGTAAGTCGAGAGGAACTTCTCAGCCTCGTCGGGGAAATCGGACAGGAAGAAGAAGTGCGCGAAGGTCGCGTTGAGCTTCGGGTAGCGGTCGAGGACGCTGTAGACCTCATCGTAAATGGCCTGCTTGGTGGAGAAAGTGCCGTCGCCGTAGAACCAGCCCTCTTTGAAGGAGAACTCCGGCGCGGTCGCGGCATCCCAGAACGTTTCCGGGTCGCACGCGTGCCAGATGATGTGCGTCCCGGTACGCTCGAGGAAGGCGTAGTAGTCGTCGTAGACCGGGTCGCAGACGGCAAGGTCGTGGGCTTTGCGGGTGGTCGGCTTGGTCTCGAGCATTTTGATGCCGTCGAAGCCGCAGTCGAGAAGCTCCTTGGCCTGTAAAGAGAACTCCCATTCTGCTGGAATCGGCTTCACGACCGGAACGCTCGGATAGTACAGACCGCCGTGGGCAAAGAAGTGCGGGTCGGAGAGCTTCATTGCGGCAGCGAGCAGATTGTTGCCGGTGCTGAATCTTCTGCCGCTGCAGATGCAGGCAAGGTTGACATAATCAAAACCGTGCGTTTTACGGTAGTTGCGGAAGTAATCCATATCCGCTACGTGTTCCATATGGACGTGGCTGTCGATGACGGGCATATGAGAGACCTCCCATAAAAGAGATGATAGCTGTATTGTACCACACACGCGCGTCGATTGCAAGAAGGGGACGGAGTAAATGAAAATAAAAACGGCGTCCCCCTTGCAAAATGACGGAAGGTCGGTTATAATAGAGATGACCCGATACCATATTACCAGAGGGGGATATTTGCTTCATGAAGAAGATCGCCTTTATCGGAGCCGGCAGCTTCGGCTTCACCCGTACGCTCGTGCGCGATATCCTCAGCTTCCCTGCCTTCGCGGACGCCGAGATCGCGCTGATGGACATCAATCCCAAGCGTCTGGAGTACATCGAAAAGGCCTGTAAAAAGATTGTCGAGGCCGGGAAATACCCCGCGAAGATCACGGCTACGATGAACCGCGCGGAGGCTTTACAGGGTGCCGACGGTGTGCTGATCACCATTCTCTCCGGCGGTGTCAAGATCTGGCGCTACGACGTGGAGATTCCGAAGAAGTATGGCGTCGACATCAACGTCGGCGACACGCGCGGACCGTCCGGTATCTTCCGCTATCTGCGTACGGTCAACGACATGCTCGACATTTGCCGCGACGTCGACAAGTATTGCCCGAATGCCATCGTCCTCAATTACACAAACCCGATGGCGATGCTCTGCCGCACCGTTCAGGGCGAGTGCAAGTGCTCGGTGACCGGCTTGTGCCACAGCGTCCAGGGTACCGCTGAGATGCTCGCGAAGTGGATCGGCGCCGACTTCAAGGACGTTACCTATCTGTGCGCCGGCATCAACCATCAGGCGTTCTATCTCGACTACAAAGTCAACGGAGTCGACGCCTACCCGCGTATCCGTGCGGCTCTGGAAAAGCCCGAGATCTACAACGCGGAACAGGTCCGCAACGAGATGTTCTACGCGCTCGGGTATTATGTAACCGAAAGCTCCGGCCACAACTCCGAGTACAACGCCTGGTTCCGCAAACGTCCCGACCTCATTGAGAAATACTGCACCCATGGCACAGGCTGGAACCCCGGTCACTATGGCTACATCCTCAACGAGTACCTCAAGCGTGAGGACGACTGGGAGGATTCCATCAAAGAGTGGCTGGCGAAGGACGAGGTTGACATCACACGCGGACATGAGTACGCGGCATGGATTTTCAACGCGGTATTTGGCGACAATACAATGTACGAGTTCAACGGCAACGTGCGGAACTTCGGATTGATCGACGACCTGCCGGAAGGCTGCTGTGTTGAGGTACCGGTTGTTGCGTCGAAGGCCGGACTGCGGGCGATGCACGTCGGGAAACTCCCGGCACAGCTCGCGCTGTTGAACAACATTTCCTCCCGCTGCGAGGAAATGGCAATCGAAGGTTCTCTCACCGGCAACCGCGAGATGATTTACCACGCGATCCTGTTCGACCCGTTGACATCGGCGGTACTCGGCACGCGTGAAATTCGCTCAATGGTGGACGAAATGTTTGCCGCAAACGAGGCGTATTTGCCGCAGTTTAAGAAGTAAAACCAAAAGAACATACGAGACGGGGCGGCAGACCGACGCAAATCGGCACAAACAGGCAAGGTGCCGCCCCATCGTTCAATACGCGCCGTTTCCGCCTTTGCATGGATGGGCGGAGTGTGTTATAATAAACCATCTTGTTAAGATCTTGTTAAGCAGAATTCGAACCTGTAAAAACGTAAAAACGGAGGGATTCCCATCGTGGACGATTCCATACCCCGAAGTATTCTGCTGGCGGTCATGATTCTGGCAGGCGGCTTTTTTGCCGGCTCCGAGACCGCCTATTCCTACTGCAACCGCATCCGCATCAAACTCCGCGCCGACGACGGCGATGCGGGGTCGAAGCGTGTTCTGCGCATCCTCGATCACTTCGATCGGGCCATCGTGACTTTACTCATCGGGAACAACGTCATACATATCGCAGCCGCCTCCATGGCGACGGTGCTGGCCATCAACCTCATCGGGCCGAGCGGTTCCGTCGTTGCGACTGTGGTGATGACGTTGCTCGTTTTCTTTTTCAGCGAAACGCTTCCGAAGAACATCGCCCGCGCGAATGCTGACGCCTTTGCCCACGCTGTCTCCATCCCGCTTTCCGCGTTGATGTTTCTGATGACGCCGCTCTCCGCGTTTTTTACATGGATTGGGAACGTGGCAAAGAAGCTCGTCGGCACCGGCTCCCGCGAGCCGTCGATAACCGAGCAGGAGCTGCACATCATCGTTGAGAACAGCGAGGAGGAGGGCGGCATCGAGCCGGAGGACTCCGAGCTGATCCAGTCGGCCATCGAGTTTTCCGGAACCATCGTATCGCAGATCATGACGCCTGCGTCAAAGATGGTTACGCTCGACATCCATGACGACCCGCAGGTTCAGCTCACGCGCATCCTCGACGAGAAATACTCCCGCATCCCCGTTACCGACCGCAACCGTGTCATCGGCATCCTGCAGGCGCGCAAGTACCTCAAGAGCTACCTGCATACCCCGACACCGCCTCTGCGTCCGCTGCTCTCGCCGCCGACATTTGTCCGCGCGAAAACGCCTGTCAACACACTGTTTGAGGATATGCGCCGTAAAAAGCTCCACATGTGCATCGTCAACGATGAACAGGGGCATGTCGTGGGTCTGATTACGATGGAGGATATCCTTGAGGAGCTCGTCGGCGACATCATGGACGAGGACGATCCCATCGAAGAGGGCTGCTCAGAACACACGGAGCCTGCCCCGGCATGTCCGGACGGTTCGTGTGAGGACGCGCGGAGGATCGCGATATGACGTATATAGCAGTACGGGTATCGATTTACATGCTGCTGGTATTTCTGATCGCGTGCTCGGCGTTCTTCTCCGGCTCGGAGATCGCGGTCGCGACAGCAAACAAGATACGGCTGAAGAACGCAGCGGATACCGGCAACAAGCGTGCGAAGCTCGCGCAGAAGATAGCGGATAACTTCACGGAATTCCTCTCGACGGTATTGGTGGGAAACAATCTGGTCAATATTGCGGCGTCATCGGCCGCGACGGTGCTGGCGGTCTACTACTTCGGTAACCGCGGACAAGCCATCGCGCCGATTGTAATGACGGTCATCATCCTGATCTTCGGGGAGATCCTGCCGAAGATTCTTGCGACGGAGACTGCCGACCGCGCGGTGCTGATATTCGCGCCGTTGTTGAAGATATGCACTGTGGTATTCAAACCCATCGTCTTTGTCGTGACGAAGCTGGTCGACAAGCTGTCAAAGCTGTGGACGCCGCCCGAGCAGCCGTCCGTCACGGACGAGGAACTTGTGGAGATAGTCGACACCATCGAGGAAGAAGGCGTCATTTCCGAGCGCGAAGGCGAGCTGATCCGCTCTGCCATCGTGTTCTCCGAGACGACTGCGCATGAGATTCTGACGCCGCGCGTGGACGTGACGGCAGTGGATATTGACGATCCGGTCGAGGAGATTCTCGCGGACGAGGAGCTGATGAACCATTCGCGCGTACCGGTCTACGAGGATACGATCGACAACATCATCGGCATCCTGAATACCAAGCAGCTTTTGAAGGCGGCGAT
>JAAZKA010000115.1 GCA_012800055.1 Clostridiales bacterium | reverse complement strand
GCCGAAGGCCTTCCGGAATTCTTTGAGCTGCCCCTCGAGGAGATGTACGGTGAGCGCTACGACGTCCCCGCACCCGATGAGCTTGTGTTCATCAGCTGGTTCTCCGGCGGCGAGGTCTTCCGCTCCGGCTGCTGCTACCGTCGCGGCAGCGGGAAGGTCTTCTACTTCCGTCCGGGTCACGAGACCGTTCCGACCTACCACGACGAAAACATCCGGAAGGTGCTGAAAAACGCCGCGCTGTGGGCGAAACCTGCCGGCGGACCTGCTCCCACATTCGGAAAGTATGACGGCGTCCATGCGGGGGAGGCAGGCGTATGACCGAACTCCGCATCGGTCTGATCGGCTGCGGCGGCATCGCATCGGGACACCTCGCGCAGTATGAGAAAGCGTCCGGCGCACGCGTCACGGCGGTGTGCGACATCCTCCCGGAACGCGCCAAAGCCTACGGAGAGCGCATGGGTGTGCCTGAGGACCATTGGTTCACCGATTACCGTGAGCTGTGTGCGTGCCCGGATGTCGACGCGGTCGATATCTGCACACCGAACAATGTCCATGTCCCCGCCGCAAATGCCGCACTCGACCATCACAAACCTTTCTGCGTCGAAAAGCCCGTCGGCGTCAACGCTGCTGAGGTTGAAGCACTCGCGGATCGCGCCGACACCCTGGGCATCCCGTCGATGGTCTGCTTCTCCTACCGCTTCAAGCCCGCCGCACGCTATGCAAAGAGTCTCGTCGAGCAGGGTTTGCTCGGCAGTCTCGTACAGGTCTACGCAAGCTACCTCAAGGACTCCGCATTTTGGCCCGGGCGCAGGCTTGAGTGGCGCTTCGACGGTGCAATCGCACGCTACGGTGTCTCCGGCGACCTCGGTGTCCACATTCTCGACCTCGCGAGCTTCCTCTGCGGCGACGTCACCTCTGTCTGCGCGAGAATGAACATCGCAATCAAGGAACGTCAGCGCGAAGACTCCGATGAAATCGCCCCCGTCACGACCGACGACGCGTGCTCGTTCCTTGCGACGATGAAGGGCGGCGCGGATGCGGTCTTCTCTGTCTCACGCATCGCCCTCGGAAACGGCAACCACATCACCTTCGACGTCTACGGCACCGAGGGTGCGCTGCGGTTCGACCTCGACCATGACGACCGCATCACCGTCACCCGCCGCAACCACGAGGGACGGAACAGTTCGGTCGAAACGGTGCAGATCCCCGAGAGCTTCCGTGCCGGTCAGCAGCAGACGTTTATCAACCTGCTGCACGGCATACGCGACCCGTACCTGCCGACACTGCGCGACGGTCTGCGGATGCAGCGGGTGCTCGATGCGCTGATGACCTCCGCCGAGACACGCGCGTGGGTCGATGTGGTTTGAGTATGGACAACAGCCAGCTTTTTTCCGGTACCGCCGCCATTTCGCAGCGCATCGACGCCGTACGCGGACAGCTTGGTCAGGCCGAGATGCGTCTGGCGGAGTATCTGACCGCGCATCCGACCGAGGCCGCCGTGCTCTCCTGCGCCGAGCTTGCCCGTGACGCCGGTGTCAGCGAGGCCACCGTTGTAAGATTCTCCCGACGCCTGGGATACGCCGGATACACCGCGCTCAAACTCGCCGCCGCGCGTGAGGAACAGCCCCGCGCAAGACTGCTCCATGAGAGCGTGGAGCCTACCGACTCCTGCGGCGAGATCACCGATAAGCTCATTGCGAGCATCACCGAGACGCTCGCACATACCCGGCGCGTGCTTGACCCCGACGCGCTCACAAAAGCCGCCGAAGCCATCCTGCATGCCCAGCGCATCCTCGCCGTAGGCTTGGGCGCGTCGGCATCCGTCGCGATGGACGCCGCGCATAAGTTCACCCGCGAGGGTCTGACCTGCGTCGCCTGTGCGGATAACCATATGCAGGCCATCTGGGCATCCCACCTCACCGCGCGTGACGTCGTCCTCGCCGTCTCCCACTCCGGCGCATCCCGCGATATTCTGGAGACGCTCTCCCTTGCAAAGTCCCGCGGTGCAACCACCGTCGTCATCACCAACTACGCAGCCTCCCCCATCCTCGCCCATACCGATATCCCTCTGTTCACTGCGTCCGACGAAGTGCGCTATCGGCCCCTCGCCCTCGCATCCCGCATCGCGCAGCTGACCGTCATCGATACGCTCTACCTCTACGTCGCCATGCGCCGCGATGCCGACGCCGTCGACGCCGTGGAACGTACGCAGACGGCATTGCAGAGTAAAAAAGTTCCGCAATAACTATCTGGAGGTTTTGTCATGGATAAGAAACGCATCGGCTTTGTCGGCTTCGGTGGCATTGCCCAGCAGCACTTCAGCCTGTATCAGAGCTGTCCCGAGGCCGAGATCGCCGCAATC
>JAAZKA010000114.1 GCA_012800055.1 Clostridiales bacterium | reverse complement strand
TACGCTTAACCGCTGCCGGGCCACCTTTATTGCCGGATCTTTTTCCACTATTTTTCCTGACATTTTTATCTCCTCCAACATCAGTATATCATATGTTCGGATGTTAGACAAGACCATTAGTCATACAACCACTGTTTTGTCAATGCTTCAGGTTCTATCAGAGTCACGCCATTTTCCGGGCATCAGCAGGTATTGCTCCGCTCGTTTCCCAGTTGCGCGGTGTTGCCTTAACATTCATATCTCTCTCCCATCAGGAGGTCCGCTCCCACACTTCGTTGCCGAGCAGCCCCTTCGCGAAGAATACCGGCTTACAGCCCGCCTCATACATCAGACGGCACGCGATCTCGATGCGCTCGAGGTGGTCGGGGATATAGTTGGGGTAGTACGGGAAGGAGTACTGCTCATGTGACGCCAGGCCGTAGACGAGCTGTCCCGTACGTTTGCTCTGCTCGAGCACCTTCCGCGTCCTCTCCTCAATCACCGGGATCGGCGTTAAGTTGCAGCAGCAGTGGCCGCTGAAGAAGAACACCCCGAGCGTCGGATTGTAGAACGCGCGCTGGTCGTCGAGGAAGCTCTTCTCCTCACCGTCGTCGTAATAACTCTCGAAGGCGGCGTCGGTCTTCTGCGCTAGGTCGATGCCCGACGCCGTCCCCTGACGTTGCGCCAGCGACGGCCCGCCCATCACACGCGGACGGTAGGAACGGGAATACGCGCGGCAGCCGTGCTCCACGAGATACTGCGCCACCGCCGGATGAACATTTGCCCAGTGGATGACGACCGGTTCGATCCAGACTTCCGCACCGGCAAACCGCTCAATCTCGCTTCTGATCAGCTCATAATCGCGCCCGAACTCCTCCGCGCCGCTCTCAAGATACGGACGGTCGGGGAATTCGCTGTAGGAGTGGAACGAGAACCGCAGCCAGTCGGCGTTTGCGCGGAACTCCTCCTTGTAGGTATCCGGGAAGTCGCGCAGGTAGAACTCGTCGTGGTCATTGCGGTAGAAGCAGTTGAGCGTGAACTTTGTACCGTAGCGGTTGTGGATATCCTGCAGCGCCTTGAAATAGAAGTGGTCAAACGCCGATTTGGGCTTTTCGCGCGCGATGTCCGTGAAGACAAAGCTGTGGTCGTCGATGTAGAAGTTGTAGCGCGCAAACGCCTGCTTGTCCCAGACCAGTGTGATCGTCTGCGTATACTCACCCCGCGGCGTATCGGCGCTGACTGTCACGCGGTTGAACTGATCCGTCAGTGTGACGTCCCCGTGAAAGCGTTTGCCGCACGCCGTGACGGGCTGCCCGTTCAGCAGTACGCGTCCGGCGCAGTCCGCAAGCCCCTCGACCGTCACGGTCAGGCTCTGCGCCGTTTCGGTACCGTTATTTCTGTTGACGATTTGTCCATTTCGATAGTTTGTAATTTCCAGCATATCAAATCGCTCCTTTGTCTTTGCTGTTACTTGTTTACAGCGTGATCAGGAATACCGCTGCGATCCATTCGTGCGTTCCGACGGCGAGCGTCGTCCCATCCGGCGAAACGGCGAGCGCGTCGATCACGTCCGCGCAGACGGTTCCCTCAACGCCGCGGGAGTGCCACTTGAGCAGCCCCAGATCGCGGATGCCGTGTTTCTCGTCGAAGGTGAAGAGCCGGTTGATGTCCGCGTCGTCGCCTGCGGCACCCCACGCGAGATTCTGCTCAGTATTCACGCACAGTGCACGGACAGGCCCTGCCGGTGCCGCCAGCCCGTAGCTGCATACGGCGTCCCCACTGACCAGCGCGAGCTTGCCGTCCTTGGTTCCGACCAGTGTCCGGCCGCCGTTCCAGGGTGCCGTACAATGCGGTACCGCAAGATACTGCCGTCCCGCGACATGCGGCAGCGTGACGCCCGGAAGCTCCGCCAAAGGCGGGCACGCGCGGCTCAGCAGCGTTTCACGCACGTCGTCCGGCAGTTCCGTAAGGGGTTTGATCTCCGCGAGTGTGCCGCCGCGGATCGTGAATGCATACTTCGGCTCCCGGTCGCCCGAGACACCGCAGAGCGTATCGCCGTCCCAGTACATCCCGCGCACGGCAGCATTCTTCTCATCGCCGCGCAGAGATGTCCACAGCCGTACCTTTGCCGCCACCTGCTCGGGCCGGAATGCCTCATGCTTATTCGTCAGCGACGCGCCCTCGTACGGCCTCGCGGCTCCTGTTGCAGGCGCTTTCGGCTTGGGGTAGAAGCGTCGGTCTTGATGCGCCGGCCCGCGCTCTCCCGCATGCGTACGCAGCTTGGCAAGGTCGATGCGCATGACCGGCGGGCCGTTGTCGAAGTCCGCCGCGCACGACGCGAACAGCACGTCACGCTTGCGGTCGATGCGCAGCTCGGAGATCAGACCGCAGACAAGTCCGGGTGTCCCCATCACGCCGAGGTTTTCCGGCCGCGCGTCCGGCTTGCTCCAGTCCCAGCGGTACAAATACGACGGCGCGGGCGTCGTATGCGCGGCGTACTGTTCCGGCACGTCGAGCAGCCGCGGCGTGAGCGCATACCACAGCACGCCGTCCGCGTCGAGATCGGCGTTGAAGCAGTAGAAATAGTTGCCGAAGCCTTCGAAAAACTCATCGGCACCCTGCATCCCGCCGAAGTCGCGCAGCTCGTTGGTATAGACATCATACTCGTAAAGGTGGTTCGCGTATCCGGCCACCATCAGCATCCGGTGGTCGTCGAGGTTGAAGTAGGAAGAGATGTAGCGCGTCACATACCGCCGCTCCTGTCCGGACGCGTGGCACGGCAGCCGGATCCCCGTCCATTCGAGCGCATCGGTCTCCGTGTTGACGCGCATCAGAAAGCCGGTGTTGGAGGCCGCGTAGACGTTTCCGTCCGGACCGATGTGCAGCCGGTGCGAGCAGGTTTCGATCGCCTTGCCGTAGTCAAGCGTCTCGTGCGTGGTGAGGTCAAACTTGTACATATGCCCGCGGATGAAGCCGATCATATAGACCGCGTTGTGTTTTTTCGAGTATACGCTGCCGTAGATCGTCTCGTGCGGCACGGGGATGCCGAGGCTCTGCACGATGCCGGTCTTCGGGTCGTAGAGGAAGAAGCACGACCCGGGGAAGCCGTCCCAGACGTGAGAGTGATAGGCGAACGGCAGCCACTCGGGATGCTGCGGGGCCTTGTCGGTCGTGTGGTTGTTCATGATCAGACGGCCGTCGGGGAGAAAGTCGATGCAGGAGTGGAACTTTGAGCCGGGCAGCGCGCGCGGGCTGGGCGCCAGGAAGTCCTTCGAGTAGAAACAGTCCTCGATGCGGTTGTCACGCTCATTGTAACGGTTCAGGCGCGCGTAGTTGCCCTCACCGTTTTCACTGCCCAGCGAGAGATAGAAGACACCGTCGGGAGAGAGCGCGGCGTCCCAGCAGCAGTTGTAGCCCGGGAATCCCACCGGCGGACAAATTATAACGCCGTCCTGCGGGATGAGCTGATATGTCTCCGGGTCACCGTAGCGGCAGAGATAAGGCTTGTTCATGTGTATGCACCCTCCGTTTCAAAATATACGTTACGCGTTCATGTCAAACACACCGACATCACGGCAGCCGTCGCTGCGCACCCGGTCATAGACGAGCTTTGCCGCCGCGAGGTCCGGCGCGCCCATCCCGACCAGCTGAACCACCGCGCGCTTGCCCGGGTCATACGTGTAGGGAATCTTCCCCGCGAGGATATCCGGCAGCACGAGTTTGATCGATTCGGCGGTGATATACCCGCGTTCGGCGAAGGTCTTGAGGTTCCCGCGGTGCAGCGACTGTCCGACGTGGTCGGCTCCCAGAAAATCGGCCTGCAGCACGACGTCGTCGGCCACCTCGGTGAAGGAACCCATCGTGAAGACGACCGCGCCCGGCTTCACCCAAGCCATCTCAATGAGCGGCGCGTCGGCGGTTGTGATGGTGATGATGATGTCGCTGTCCCGGCAGCCTTCCTCGTTTGAGGCGCAGTCGATCAGACGGTAAGGCTTTTCCGGGAAGCGGTCGATGAAGCGCGCGCGGGCGTCGGGGAGGATATCGCAGACGCGCACCTCGCGCAGGCTGAGGGCCTTCTCCATACAGGCAAGGCACATCGTGCCCTGAGACCCGGCGCCGATGATCGTGACGATATGGGCTTGCGGATGCAGCAGCCTTGCAGCGACGGCAGGCTGCGCGCCGGTGCGGAGGTTCGAGATATGGTCGCCCGCGACGAGAGCCAGCAGCCGTCCGGTCGCCGGCTCCGTGATGACGACGTTGGCCTTGATGTACGGCAGTCCCAGCGCGTGGTTGCCGCCGTAGCCCCCGACGAGCTTCAGCCCCGCCGCTCCGCACGGCTGGATATACGACGGCATCGAGTTGAACCATCCGTCCACCCCGAGCGGCGACATGTCCGTCGTGATTTTCGACGGCATCGCGATCTTGCCCTCGCCGTACCACCGCCAGACGTCTTCCACGATCCCGATCGCGTCGTCTTCCGAAAAGTATCGCCGTACCGTACCTGCGCCGATGATCAGCGCTTTCTCTTCCATGTTTGCAGCCTCCTATTCAGGATACCGATCATACGGGTTGATGCCGTCCGCGTACTCATTGCCGAGGAAGGAGGGCGGAATATCATTGTACGTCAATTGTCCATTCAGCCATCGGAAATATTCATTGACCGCGCCGCATACCGCAGTGCCTTCTCAAAGTGCGGATAACTGACGTTTCCATGCGAATTGAACGGGTAGACCTCGATCTGCTTCTCGCCGGGGATATAGTGGTATGCGCCGATGAAGAAATCCGCGGGCGCGTCGGTATCCATCAGCCCGACGGACGCGTAGACCGGGCACCGTACGCGGTCGGCCAGGTTAATCACGTCGAAGTATGACAGCGTCGCGAGAACGCGGTCGGTATTTTCCGGGCAGCTGCACAGATAGTCTGCGACGAAGCGCAAACAGGCTTGCCGGTTCTCGATGCGCCTGGGGAAACAGCAGAAACTCGGAACGTTTGGCAGTGCCAAGGCCGGAATGTTCGAAAACGCCGCCGCAGCCATCGCGCAGGCTCCTCCCTGACTTGCACCCTCGACGACGATGCGCGCCGGGTCAATCTCCGGCTGCGCAGCGGCGAACTCCACCGCGCGTACGCAGTCCATGTACAGTCCGCGCAGATAGTGCTCGCGCTCGTCGAGGATGCCGCGCAAAATGAACTCGCCGTTCGCGCCGGAGGTATACGCGCGGTTATCCTGTGTGACGCCGTTCTGTCCGCGCGGATCGATTGTCACAACCGCAAACCCCGCCGCAGCGTATGCCATGTACCCCGCCGGATTTCCGCGCGACCCGTGTCCGCCGTGGAAGCATACCATGCACGGCAGCTTCCCCGAAGGCGTTTGCGGAACGATCAGCCAACCGTAAACCTTCTGTCCCTCAAAGCCGTTGAACGTGATCCCCCAGACCCTGACGAAGGTCCCTGGATATGGGTACGGCTCCCGCGTGAACATCAGCGGGTCTTTGTGCATAAGCGCGAGCGTTTCATCCCAAAACGCATCGTAATCGGCACGCTTTGTCTGCGGGAAGCGTGTTTTCAGCGCCTGTTCGGTTCGCGATTCGTTATACATCGGAATACTCCTTTCTCAATACAGCCTGGTATATGTGAAGTCCTCCGGGATGCCGTATCCGATATACATGTCATCCCTTTCTCCCGATAAAGGAGAAAGGGATGTTTTGTTTATCCGTTACAGCCACGCCAGGACCTTCTGGATATACTGATCCCAGAAGTCCCAGTTGTGGCTGCCGGCGCCTTCCTCATAGGTGAAGTCGAACTGCCTGCCGTAGCGGCGTTTGAACAGACGGCTGTCACGCAGCAGCCCGTCATCCTGCCCGCACGCCATGTAGATACGGGGCTTCGGCTTTGCGGGATCCGCCAGCAGCTTCTCCGTCAGCGCGAAGATGTCGTGCTCCGAGCCCGTGATTGTACGCGGACGTCCGAAGACATAGTCGAACTCGTCGGTCTCCGTGACGACCATGTGACGCTTGCGCATCCCGACCAGGTCGATCGCGCCGGACAGACATGCCGCCGCCGAGTAGTTCTCCGGCAGCGTCATCGCCAGCTTCAGCGCGCCGTAGCCGCCCATCGACAGCCCCGCCACGTACGTGTTCTCACGGCCCTCCGCGACCGGGAAGTTCGCCTTGCAGAACGCCGGTATTTCGTATGCGATGTAATCGAAGTATTTGTAGCCCGAGACCGTATTGGTGTAGAACGCGCGATGCGTCGACGGCATCACGACAATCAGATCGCGGCCGGACACATAGCTCTCGATGCGCGTGCGGCGCTGCCAGATGGTGTGGTCATCGGACAGACCGTGCAGAAGATAGAGCACCGGATAGTCGCGGCGCGGCGCGGGGGTCGGGTACTGCGGACGTTCCGGCAGCAGGACGTCCATGCTCATCGCCTGTTTCAGGGCAGATGAGAAAAAATCAACATGCAGCAGGGACATGAGGAAAACCTCCTTATCAATCCACCGTATCGGTGGTATGCTCTGCCTGTTCTACGAGGGGGTTGTCTGTCTATTCGGGAGAATGCAATCCTTACCCGCGGAGACGGGGTGATACTGTCAGTGTACCACGGCACGCGGAAATTTGCAAGGCTTTTCGCAAGCGCCTGCGATTCATCCGCAGAGTCCGTACCGCCGCAAGGAGACGACAATAAAAGAATCGCCCCACGTCAAAGAAACGGGAGCGATTCTGTCTGTCATCACGCTTTCAGCGTGATTTTGACGACGGTGTCCTTGTCGTCGTACGCCGCGAGGGGATGGATGTTGACATAACAAGTATCCGGGTAGTTGTCGGTGCGCCAGTCGGACATCAGCGCGAGCTCCGAGCCGCCGCGCAGCAGCCGGACAGACACGACGCGCTCGCCCGGGATGCCGATGAGCGCGAGCGGCCCGACCGGGACGTCGAAAACATGCGCGTAGATGACGTTCCCGCACTGCGTGTAGCGTCCCCACTCGGGCTTCGGGAGACTGCACGCGTCGCAGCCGTAGATGCCCTCGCCGCTGTATTTCATCCAGCGTCCGACCTCGGTGAGGATGTCGACGCTCTCCGGCGGGATCACGCCGCGCGCGTTCGGCCCGACGTTTAGCAGTAGGTTGCCGCCCTTGCTCACGCACTCGACCAGCTTCATGACGACCATCTTTGCGGACTTGTAGTTGAAATCGGCGGCGGCATAGCCCCAGTGGTCGTTGAGCGTGACGCAGGCCTCCCACGGGATCGGCTCGCCGACGTTGTTGCGCAGTCCCTGCGGCGGGATGATCTGCTCGGGGGATGCGAAGTCGCCGGAATACTCCAGCGGGTGCTCGGTCGCGATGCTGCCGAAGCCCGCCCCCGAGACCTCCAGACGGTTGTCGATGAGCACGTCGGGCTGATAGGAGCGGATCATCCGCACCAGCTTCGTCGCCTCCCATGTCTCGCCGGTCATGTCGCCGTAGGAGAAGTCAAACCACATGATGTCGAGCTTGCCGTAGTTGGTGCACAGCTCCTTCACCTGTCCGTGCATGTAGGTCAGGTATTCGGAGAACGGCGCACGGTCTTTATAGTCCGGGTTGCCGCGCATCGGATGGTTGCGGTCGTCGCACGCGGGATAGGCCGGATGGTGCCAGTCGATGATCGAGTAGTAGAGGCCGACCTTTAAGCCCTCCGCGCGGAAGGCGTCGAGGTACTCGCGGATGAGGTCGCGGCCGGCGGGGGTGTTGGTCGCCTTATAGTCGGTGAGCTGCGAATCGAACAGGCAGAAGCCGTCATGGTGCTTGGCGGTCATGACGGCGTACTTCATCCCGGCAGCCTTTGCAAGACGTGCCCACGCGCGCGGGTCATACTGTGTCGGGTTGAACTCATTGAAGTACGGCTCATAGTCTTCCAGCGGGATGCGCTCCACGCTGCGTACCCACTCGCCGCGCGCCGGAATCGCGTACAGACCCCAGTGGATGAACATTCCGAAGCGGGCACGGCGGAACCATTCGCTGCGTGAAAATCTCTCATGCATGGCGGGAACCTCCTTTATATTCTTTTCGATACCTCAAACTCGCAAAGCTTACAGGTACCCTCGCCCCCGAAACGCCGACATACGCTCCGGCGTCCACAGCAGCACCCGCGACACCGCTGTTATTTGACGACCGGGAGCGGGATGACCGCCGCAGGCTTTGTAACGACGCAGTCCGCGGTACCGGAAGCCCTCTGACCGTCGACGGTGACCTTGAAGGAGAAGTTGAGCCTGGAGACCGCCCAGCCGTCGAAGGTGACGGTGAGCGCGACGTCGGTGGGCTTGTAGTCGATAAAATCTCCGAACAGCGCTTCGGCGACCTCGGCGGCGCGCGCGGGCGTGACCTCGAAGCTGTGGCCGCTGCCGCGCTTGAAGTCGGCGGCGGCAAAGGTGATGCCGGTGCGGTAGAGCGGGATGCTCTGCTCGTACTCGATCTTTGTGATGGCGGTCTTGTTCCACGCACCGGACTTGAGCTGCGTATAGCGGAAGTACTGGCGATTTTCCTCGGCGGTGTAGACCGCGGTTTTCTCGCCGGCGATATCGGCTGATGCGGCCGTGACGCCCTTGTACGCTGTTTGCGAGATGTTGCCGGCGTAGTTCGTGCGTCCGATCCTGACGGAGACATGCGTATCGATCTGCACGGACTTGGGCGGTTCGTTCATGACGAGCGCAGCATTGGCGGGCGTCTCAACGGTGCGGTTGATAAACGAGCAGCCGGAGAATGCGAACAGCAGCGTCATTGTGAGCAGCAGGGCGAGCGGGCGTTTCATACACGGACACCTCACAAAAGTTTCTGATACCAGTATACCCCAGGAAAGCCCGTGCGTCAAGAGGGGAGCGCTTAGGAAATGTGACGGTTTGACGGGATGCGGTTTGTGGAGAATGCCGCGGTTACGCGGGAGAGTCTCGCAGAAAACACCCGCAGGGAGGTAAAAAAGAGGACGGAGCATAACCTCCGTCCTCTTGGTATCTGTCCTTACGCGGTCTCGATGGCGTTCGCAGCCTGCAGGTTCAGCTTCTTCACGGCGTCCTCACGCATCTTGTACTTGAGAATCTTTCCCGCGGCGTTCATCGGGAAGCTGTCCACGAAGTCAACATAACGCGGAGTCTTGTGCTTCGCCATATGCGACCTGACATATTCCTTGATCTCATCCTCCGTCGCAGTCTCGCCCTTTTTGAGCACGACGCACGCCATGATCTCCTCGCCGTAGTCACGATCGGGCACGCCGATGACCTGGACGTCCTCGATCTTCGGATGCGTATAGAGGAAGTCCTCGATCTCCTTGGGGTAGATGTTCTCACCGCCGCGGATGATCATGTCCTTGATGCGGCCGGTGATCTTAAAGTAACCCTCGGGAGTCCGGCGGGCCAGGTCACCGGAGTGGAGGAACCCGTCGCGGTCGATCGCGGCGGCGGTGGCCGCGGGCATTTTATAGTAGCCCTTCATAATGTTGTACCCGCGCGCGCAGAACTCGCCGTCCACGCCGTCCGGGCACTCGAGGCCGGTCTCCGGGTCAACGATCTTGCACTCGACGGCGAACATCGCCGCGCCGACCGTGTTGACGCGGACGTCGAGAGAGTCGGTCGTCTTGCTCATCGTCGTCGCCGGGGACGACTCGGTCTGACCGTAGGTGATGCAGATCTCCGACATGTTCATCTTTTCGACGACCTCTTCCATCACCTTGATCGGGCACGGAGACCCCGCCATGATGCCGGTGCGCACGTGGGAGAAGTCGGTCGTCGGGAAGTCCTTGTGTCCGAGCATCGCGATGAACATCGTCGGGACGCCCTGGAAGCAGGTGATCTTCTCGCGGCTGATGCAGTCGAGGCCCTTCGACGGTGAGAACGCCGGAATCGGGCTCATCGTCGTGCCGTGGGTCATAGCCGCGGTCATCGACAGCACCATCCCGAAGCAGTGGAACATCGGCACCTGGATCATCATCCGGTCGGCGGTCGACAGGTCCATGCAGTCGCCGATGGCCTTGCCGTTGTTGACGACGTTGTAGTGCGTCAGCATCACGCCCTTGGGGAAGCCGGTCGTACCGGAGGTGTACTGCATGTTCGCGACGTCATGCTTTGAGATGGCGTTCGCGCGGGCGTAGACTTCCTCGATCGGCGTCTTCTCCGCCATCGCAATCGCGTCGTCCCAGGTCTTGCAGCCCGGCTGACGGGAGTCGGTCGTGATGATGTTGCGCAAAAACGGCAGACGCTTCAGATGCAGCGGCTTGGTTGGGTCGGCGGTCGCAAGCTCCGGGCACAGCTCGCGCATGATTCCCACGTAGTCGGAGTCCTTGTGGCCGTCGATCATGACGAGCGTGTGGGTATCGGACTGGCGAAGCAGGTACTCGGCCTCGTGAATCTTATAGGCGGTGTTGACCGTCACGAGCACGGCGCCGTTCTTCGTGGTTGCCCAGAAGGTGATGAACCACGCCGGGACGTTCGTCGCCCAGATCGCGACGTGGTCGCCGGTGCGTACGCCCATCGCAATCAGCGCGCGCGCGAAGGTGTTGACGTCGTCGCGGAACTCCTTATAGGTGCGCGTGTAGTCGAGCGTCGTATAGCGGAACGCGTACTGGTCGGGGAATTCCTGCACTACGCGGTCGAGCACCTGCGGGAAGGTCAGGTCGATGAGGTGTTCCTTGGGCCAGATGTACTGACCGTCGCCGCGGCGGTTGGTCTGCAGCCGGGAATCGGCGATGCCTGCCCCCTTTATACGCTGCATGTAGTGCGCAAAATGCGGGAGCACGACGCCAGCCTCCGCCATATCCGGCGCATAGTATTTGACCCACTCGAGCGTGATGTATCCCTCGTAGTTGATCGACTGCAGCGCCAGCAGCAGATCCTCGACGGGCAGGTCGCCCTCGCCCATCATCTTATAGACAACGCGGCCGTCCTCCATCACGGAATCCTTGATGTGCGTATACTTGATGAACGCGCCGAGGTTGCGGACGGTCTCCTCGGGGGTCTCATTGAAGAAGCGGTAGGGGTGGTGGAGATCCCACAGCGCGGCGACGTTGTCCGACGCACAGGCGACAATCAGCTCGGCCAGACGCTTGGTGTCGGCATAGACGCCGTTGGACTCGATGAGCAGCGTGACGCCGTTCTCCTCGGCGTACGGGATGATCGCGCGCATCGTATCGAGCACGACCGCGTCGTCGACATCGCCGTCGGGCTGGGCGTGCTCATCGGCGAGAACGCGGATGTAGGGCGTGCCGAGCTTGCGGGCGAGGTCGATGTAGCCGCGCAGTTCGGTGATGTTCTCCTCGCGGCGGTCTTCGTACTTGAGCACACAGCCGGACGACAGGCACGGAATCTCCAGCCGCAGACGCCGAAGCTGCGCGACGGTTGCAGGAAGGTTTTCGTCCTGGAACGGACGCGCGTGGATGTCAAAGATATCGTTTCCCATTCCGCGCATCTCGATGCCGTCGTAACCGAGGTCACAGGCAGCGGAGTAGATATCGGACCAGTCGAAATCGGGGCAGGCGAGGGTTGAAAAGGCGATTTTCATAGGGAGTTCCTCCTCTTTTTTCGAAAACGGGTACTAAAAAACGCCCCCGTCTCCTAAAATACAAGAGACGAAAGCGCATGCTTCCGCGGTACCACTCTTTTTGGTCTCATCGACCCACTCATCGGCATCGTGCAATGCCCGCCCCAAGCTAACGGCGGGGACTCCGTCCGTGCCTACTTGCATCCGCGTTCAGCCGGCTGCTCCGGGGCGAGAGTCTGTGAGCGTCCGCGTACCGCCTCGCACCAAAACCGGCGGCTCTCTTTATCGCGTGCTGCTGTGACATTTCCCCATCTTCGCATTTACATATTGAGTATACCACAGCGGACGGCGGTTTGTCAATCGTCGTTTTTTACGATTTTACACGCTTTTCTGCCATCTCTTCGCACGGCTGTTTACACACGCGCGGTTTTGTGATATACTATCCTCATACCGAACAAAGAGAGGATACGGGTTATGGAGAAGTCGCTGGTGATCTCGGCGTTCACGAACGGGAACAACGGCCCACGTCCGGTGGAGGATGTGGTGCATGACTGCGTGGCAGCGGGCTTCCGGGTACTCGACTACCCGATGAGCAACTCCGGCTTCCTGATGGAGACCGACTACCGCGACATCCTGACGCGCGCGGTGAATACAGCGGAGAAGCTCGGCGCGCGGTTCCGGACGGCCCATCTGCCGTGCATGTACCCTGCGGAGGATACGCCGGAGCGCTGGGCATGGTTCTCCGAGGGCCTCCACCGTGCCATCGACGCCGCGCGTGAGTACGGCTTTGAGTGGGCGGCAATCCACACGCACTCGCTGCCGGTACCCGGATACGACGAGGACGCCGAACGCAGACACGCGATTGAGCACATCGAGCCGTACGTCGAGCACGCCGCGCGGATCGGTCAGGGCATTGCCGCTGAGATCATGGGCAACGACGTGCTGCTGCCGGACCGCCGCTGGTGTTCGACGCCGCGCCATCTCATCGAGCTGCTGGACGCGTTCGACACGCCGTACCTGGGGGTCTGCTGGGACATCGGTCATGCGAACATCGCACGGCTTGACCAGGCAGCCGCGATCCGTCAGCTCGGCACGCGCATCAAGCTGCTGCACTGCGCGGATAACTGCGGCCTGCGCGACGAGCATCTGCCGCCGTTTCTGGGCACCGTCGACTGGTACGGCATCATCGACGCGCTGAAAGAGGCAGGGTTTCAGGGCGACCTCAACTTTGAGGTCAAGAACTTCGGCATCCCGTTTCCGGCGCGCCGCGCCTATGTCGCATATCTCGCGGCGATCGGGGACATCCTCTGCGCACGGTTCAACGCGTAGGCGGCGTTTCCTTCGCGAACAGCCCGCTTGAAAATCCCGCCGCTTTTTCCCTGACCCCGCGCTTTTGAGCGTGAGTATTGTGTATTCGGAGGTCTTATGCAATCGATCACCGTCCTGTGCGTCGGAAAACTGAAGGAGCCCGCTTACCGTGAGCTGTGCGCGGAGTATCAGAAGCGTCTGGGCGCGTTTGCACAGATGCATGTCATCGAGCTGCCGGAGACGAAGCTGCCGGAGGAGCCTTCGCCCGCGCAGATCACCGCCGCGCTCGCGGAGGAAGCATCCCGCATCCGCCGCGCGATTCCGCAGGGTGCGAAAACCGTTGCGCTGTGCGTTGAGGGGAGGGCATACACGTCTCCGGCATTTGCGCAGGCGGTCGACAGCCTCGGCGCGGCGAAGCTCGTCTTCCTCGTCGGCGGCTCCAACGGTCTGGACGAGACGCTCAAGCAGGAGGCGCATTTGCGGGTGTCATTCTCCGCAATGACTTTTCCCCATCACCTGTTCCGCGTGATGCTCCTCGAGCAGCTCTACCGCGCGTATATGATTACCACGGGGCGAACATATCACAAGTAGGGTTCTCCAGCCTTGAGTTTTCACACCTTGTCGATATCAAAACACTCCGCGTCTTCTCCGACCCCGCACATACGGTGTTTGAGAGATGGGTACCGGTCAGAAGTGAAGAGTTAACGCACATAAAAGCCTCCCGCTTTCATACGGGAGGCTTGTCGGAACAAAATTACTCGGCAACGTAGGGCAGCAGGGCGATGTGACGCGCGCGCTTGATGGCGACGGTCAGCTGGCGCTGATGCTTGGCGCAGGTGCCGGTCATGCGGCAGGGCAGAATCTTACCGCGCTCGGACAGGTAACGGCGGAGCTTCGGGACATCCTTATAGTCGACGTGCTCAACCTTGTCCACGCAGAAAGAGCAGACCTTGCGGCGCTTATGCGGACGCATGGGGCCGCGTTCGCTGCGATCGGGACGCTCGGCGCGCGGCTCACGGGGCTGATTTGTATCCATGAGAGTAAACCTCCTGATGATAGATTAAAAGGGAACCTTATCGTCAACCTCATCCTCCAGCTCCGAGAAGTCGGAGACGGCGGGGATGGAGGCAGACGTGCTCGCCGCCGAAGCGGGAGACGGGGAATAGCGGGACGCCGCATCGGCAGAGTAACGTTCACGCCGCTCAGGAGGCGGATCGCCGTAGCGGCTCTCTACGGGATCGTCCGACGAACGGTAGTCGTCTCGGCGGTCGCCGCAGAAGTAGACGTTGTCGGCAACGATGTCCGTGCTGACACGCGTTTGGTCGTTCTTGTCCTTCCACTTGCGGGTCTGCAGACGACCCTCGACGGCAATCATGCGGCCTTTGCTGAAATACTTCGAAACAAACTCGGCGGTCTGACGCCAAGTCACTACGTCAAAGAAATCGGACTCGCGCTGCTCACCCGCGCGTACGAAGGAGCGATCCACCGCTACACGCAATGTACAGACCGGGATGCCCGTCTGCGTCGAACGCAGCTCGGGATCCACGACGATCCGACCCATGATGATGACCCGATTCAACATATTCGCTTCCTCCTTATTCGTCGATGTTGATGATCAGGGAGCGCAGAAGGCCGTCGGTGATCTTGTACACACGGTCAAGCTCTGCCGGGAAAGTATGCGGCGCGACAAAGCTGATGAATACATAGTACCCGTCGTGCATGTCATTGATCGGGTAAGCCATACGGCGCTTGCCCCACTCGTCGAACTTTGTGATTTCCGCGTTCTCCTCGATGAGCGTCTTGAACTTTGCGACGATGGCGTCGCGCGCTTCGTCCGCAAGTTCCGCGTTGACGATGAAAATGGTCTCGTAATGTGCGTTTTTCTTCTCCATAATTACACCTCCTTATGGACATAGGCCTCCGGTCGCGCCGGAAGCAAGGATACAAGGTTTCACATGCACACCTTGACCTTTCTATTATACACGATATTTTCTGTTTGTCAAGCCTTTTTCCAAGAGTTTTCCGTACGCATCATACTCACCAAAATTCGCCCGGACATCCGGTTTTTATGCCAATGACTTCCCCCCGCGATGCTTATATTCCGAACGCGCCGCACCTGTCCGAATACGCCGCGCGCCGTCATTGCCGTCTTAAGCATGGTTCCGATGTGTCCCGCGTCCGACGTGGCTGACCGTCGGTTGTGCAAAATAACGGCAGAAAAAACAAATAATCGTGCGGAATTTGCCTATGTCACGGTTGCAAATCCGCGCGGTTTGTGTTATACTACATGAGTATGAAAAATACACACGGGTATCCCTATGTCCGTACGCCCCGGTGCCGGGAACAATTCCCGGTCGGCGGTACGCGCGGGGTCCCGGAGGACGGAACCGGATCACGGTCCGTACAACCTAAAGGAGGATTATCCCCATGGCAATCGTATCCATGAAGCAGCTTCTGGAAGCCGGTGTCCATTTCGGACATCAGACCCGCCGCTGGAACCCCAAAATGGCGCCCTACATCTATACGGAGCGCAACGGCATCTATATCATCGACCTGCAGAAGACCGTCCGCAAGCTCGAAGAAGCCTACATGTTTGTCCGCGACACTGTCGCTGCCGGTGAAAGTATCCTGTTTGTCGGCACCAAGAAGCAGGCTCAGGACTCTATTAAGGAAGAAGCAGAACGCGTCGGCATGTTCTACGTCAACTCCCGCTGGCTCGGCGGCATGCTGACCAACTTCAAGACCATGCGCCGCCGCGTCGATCGTCTCAATCAGCTCAAGAAGATGAGCGAGGACGGCACGTTTGACCTGCTCCCGAAGAAGGAAGTCATCAAGCTGCACGGCGAGATCGAAAAACTGACGAAGTACCTGGGCGGCGTCGTCGAGATGCGCAGGCTGCCCGGCGCGCTGTTCATCGTGGATCCGCGCAAGGAAAAGAACGCCATCTCCGAGGCACGCAAGCTCGGCATCCCGATCGTCGCGATCGTCGATACCAACTGCGACCCGGACGAGGTCGACTACGTCATCCCCGGCAATGACGACGCCATCCGTGCCATCAAGCTGATCTCCCAGACCATGGCCAACGCCGTCGTCGAAGGACGTCAGGGCGAGCAGCTCGAGGCCGGTTCCGCCGAGAAGGCCGAAGACGAGGAGTCCGGCGAGCTCGACGCCGAGTAAAAGAACGTACGGCGGGG
>JAAZKA010000113.1 GCA_012800055.1 Clostridiales bacterium | reverse complement strand
GGCTGGCACTGCATCCCGCTGAGCATTGTGTAGAGGTCGCCGGTATATCCCCGAATGAGCCGCACCGATAGGGGCAGCGCGGACGGGTCGAGGTTGCGGGCGTTCCAGTGGGCGTCGCGTACAACCACATCCGCTGCTCCCGCCGTGACAGCTCCCTCGCATGCTGCCGCGACCTCCCGCGTCATCTGCTCCCGGAAGTAGGCGTAGTCGGGGTGTCCGGGATTTGCCTCATCCCAGACCGTAATACCGGCGGTGCCTTCAATGTCGGCACTGACAAAGACCCTCATCACAGAAGCCCCTCCGTGCGCATCCAGTTGACCGCGCGCAGCAAAGTTTCCTCCGGCGTGTATTTCGGCTCATATCCGAGCAGTGTCCGCGCCTTCGAGATGTCCGGGTTCATGTGTGCGTAGAAGTGCCACCAATACCCTACTCCGGGGCTGATCTCGTTCTTATAGGTGCTCCACGGTATGTATTCGATCGGAATTTCGGAGCCGTAGATATGACCCATCGTGCGGACGAACTGCGTAGAGGTGAGGGCATAGGCGGAACCGCCGTTGAATATTTGCCCGGCAGCGGCGGTACGATTGTTGAGCGCAAGGGCAAAGATCACCGCGAGGTCATAGGCGTCGCACGGCCCGATGAGCGCTTCGGAACCTTCCGGGAGATAGACCTTCTCTCCGCGCATGTTGGCACGGTGCACCTCAATGTCACGGCCGCCGAGGGTATCGAGCGGAATCTTACCCGGGCCGCAGATGTTCGGCGGGAAGACGGATGTGAACGCGGCCTTATGCCGATGGGAATCCGCCAGCATGTCGATGATCTGCTGATAGCGCTTTTCATAGCCCTCAAAGACGCAGGGGTTCTGAGTCAGCTCGGGCGTCGGCGCGATGTTCGGGTAGCCGAGCATCCACAGCGAGCCGCACGCGACGATGTGGGAGGCGGTATCCCGGAAGACCTGCCAGACATTCCACGCGGTGCCGGGGAAGTCGACCACGGCGTCGAAACTTTCCTGCGCGACGGACGCAAGGCTGTGCAGATCGCCGGAGTTGCAGGTGACGAAGCGCGCACGGTGCAGCGGAGAGCCTTCCGGAACATTTTTCTTGCCGCGCGAACCGATGACGACCTCGTGACCCTGGGACAGCAGGATCGGTACCAGATGCGACCCCACATGACCCGTGCCGCCGATAACAAGTATTTTCATGACGTGTTTCTCCTTTATCTGTATGGTGTTATTTGTTGTCAATGACATCGCGCAGAATGTCGGGGCGGTTGGAAATGATGCCGTGCGCATCGACCGCAAGATACTGCCGCATCATCTCAGCGTCGTCGACCGTCCAGACATTGACGCCGACGCCTGCCGCCTGTACCGTCGCGACATCCTCCGGGGTCATGCCGTTGTAACTCGGATGCAGGTAGTCGGCATGGCAGAGCTTCGCGTAACCGACAAACCCGAGCTTTGCAAACTCCTCGCTGTACGTCGTACCGAACAGCAGCCCGGTCTTGATTTCCGGCGCGGCAAATTTGCAGTAGACCATTGAATAGTGGTTGAACGAAGAGAAGATGATCTTCTCCTCGAGCTGATATGCGCGGATCAGCTCAATGCACTTATCTTCGATCGCCTTGAAGTTGCCGACGTTGCTCTTGATTTCAATGTTCGTGACTACGCCGGTGGTGCGGATGTAGTCGAAGTATTCCTCAAGCGTGGCAATCGGGGTAAAGCCGCACTCCGGATGGCTGCCGCAGAAGTTGATCCTCTTCAGTTCCGCGAGCGGATAGTCGCGGACATGCCCTTCGGCACCCGCCATCCGCGCGAGTGAACTGTCATGCGAGATGACGACCGCGCCGTCGAGTGACAGCCGGACGTCCATCTCGATGCCGTCGCAGCCCGCCTCAACCGCTTTTCGAAATGCCAGCATCGTGTTCTCGGGATACTGTGCCGAGAAGCCCCGGTGTGCAAAATTCATTGTCATAGGTCATGTTCTCCTCATGTTAAAAGATACAGCCGTCGAGGTTGTAGAAGTCGGTCGTGAAGCCTGTGACGCCCATACCGGTCAGCTCGACAATCCGCTGGAAGTCGTTGATGATCCACACCTCGAGCGCAATGTCGTTTTTTTGCGCGAGAGCGATCAGCTCCGGCGTCAGGGATTTGTAGTTAACGTCGAGGTAGACGTCACGGCTAAGGGATTTGAGCCAGTTACAGTCCTCCTGTGTAAAGTCCTTGTTGGCGCCGCAGTAGCCGTAGCGGAAGCGGTCGCCCGCCATTTGAGACAGCTCGGTTAAAACTATACGGGAGAAGCCCTTCGCGGTGCAGTGACCGAACAGCCCTTTTTGCCGCACGAGGTCATAGAGCGTCTCAAGATAAGCGTGCTTATCGCCGGTGAAGTTCGACGACAGCCGCAGCACCGGCCGCAGTCCGCTGTGTGCCATGAATCCCAGCACCTCATCGAGCGTCGGGATCGGCTCACCTGAGTAGAGCGGGTGGAACTTCCCGCCGAAGTCGAACTGCCGCAGCTCGTCAAGTGTGTAGTCGTAGACTGAGCCGGTGCCGTTGGCGGTATCGTCGATGGTGTCGTTGTGCAGCGCGACGAGTTTGCCGTCCTTCGTTCCGTTCATGTTGGTGACGCACTCGCGGTATCCGGCGCGCTTGGCGAGCGTGAAGGCTGCCATTGTGTTGCGCGGCGCCAGACCGATCATCCCCAGGTGCGCGACGAACTTCGTCCCGCCGACGATCGGCAGGATGTCCGGCTGCTCTTTGCACGCGTATGTTTCCAGGTGCCGGAAGGTGAGCGTCGTGCCGCGGGCTCGGATGGTGACGACCGCGCGGGTGCAGAACTGCGGGATGACGAAGCGGTAGCGATAGTCGCGCATACCGGTGCCGAAAAACTGGTACGACCCTGCGGTTTCGTCGGCAAGTGTCGGGAAATCGAGCGGTGTACGTCCGCGGAAGAGCCGGAGACTGATATACGCCTGTCCCCATCCGCCTGACGAGGACATAGCCAGCGCATTGATGATGACGCATTCGCCGTAATGCACCGGCTCCAGCGGCAGCTCGAGCGTCCCGCCGTCCGCGAGTGTGAGGATACCGTCCGCAAAGGTCAGCGCTGTCTCACGGAACGCGGCGATGTCCTCGAACTCATAGGCGCATCTGAGGTATTTCATCATAGATCCCCCCATTCAGATTTGCTCTGCATTCAGTGTACCACAGTTTCCCGGTGTACGCAAGAGGATAGAAGAAAATTATCACAAAAGCGCTTGCAATGACTGCGCGGATTCGGTATAATATAGAAGCAGGGCAAGGATGTCTTCGCCCGGAAACAGGAAAAAGTGTTTTTCATAAGGAGGAGTCATATGTCCATACCCCGTCCTGAATATCCGCGTCCGCAGTTTGTGCGTGAGGCGTGGAAGAATCTCAATGGCCCGTGGGAGTTTGCGTTCGACTTCGGCGATTCCGGTGAAGCGCGCGGCATGTTCACTGCCGATGCTGCCTATCCGCAGACCATCAACGTCCCGTTCTGCCCGGAGTCAAAGCTCTCAGGGATCGGCTACACCGACTTTATGAGCGCGGTGTGGTATCGCCGGTACATCACGTTGACGGAGAAGCAGTGCCAGAGCCGCATCTTCCTGCGCTTCGGAGCGGTAGACTACAAGGCGAGCGTCTACGTCAACGGGAAGAAGCTCTCTGTGCATAAAGGCGGCTACGCGAGCTTCGGCGTGGAGATTACCGCGGCCGTAAAACCCGGCGAGAATATGATCGTTGTGCAGGCACAGGACAATACGCGCGGCGCCGGTCAGCCGGCCGGCAAGCAGTGCCCGGACTATGCGTCACGCGCCTGCCATTACACCCGCACCACCGGCATCTGGCAGACCGTCTGGCTGGAATTCGTACCGAAAGCGTTCATCAAGTCCGTCGTCACGACCGACACCGCAAACGGTCTCGTCACCTTCGACGCCCACTTCGACGGCCTGACGCAGCCCGCCGACTTTACAGCCGTGGTATCGTACGACGGCGGGAAGGTCAGTGAGGTGACCGCGCGCGCCGGAATGGCCGGAACGACCGTACAGGTCAAGGTCGATGACGTGAAGCCGTGGATGCCCGGCAGCCCGGCGCTCTACGACGTGATTTATACACTGAAGTGTGCGTGCGGTGCGGAGGATGTTGTTCATTCGTACTTCGGCTTCCGTACTTCGGAGATCGTGGGGAATCAATTCCTCATCAACGGTAAGAAAATCTTCCAGCGTCTGGTACTTGACCAGGGCTTCTACCCCGACGGCATCTACACTGCGCCGACGGATGAAGCACTGAAGGGCGACATCGAGTTGAGCATGGCGTGCGGCTTCAACGGCGCGCGGCTGCACCAGAAGGTTTTCGAGGAGCGCTTCCTCTACTGGGCCGATCGTCTGGGCTACATCGTCTGGGGTGAGCATGCGAGCTGGGGCACCGATGTCAGCCGGCTTGTCCACAGAGGCAACGACCCCGGCGGCTGCTCGGACATCCTCGAAATGTTCCTGCCCGAGTGGCTGGAGATTATCGCGCGGGATAGGAACCATCCGGCGATTATCGGCTGGTGTCCGCTCAACGAGACGCATGAACCGCAGGACAACCGCGTACTGTCGACAATCTACGCCGTGACGAAGGCCGTCGACCCGACACGCCCGTGTATCGACACCTCCGGCTACCGGCATGTTGTCACGGATGTCTACGATGTCCACGACTATGACCAGAACCCCGAGACTTTCCGCGCGCGCTACCTCGACATGAGCGGTCCGGCAGAGCAGAAAGACACCAATTACAACCGCCGCAACTTCGGCGCGGCGGAGTATAATGGCCAGCCGTTCTTCGTCAGTGAGTACGGCGGCACCTGGTGGGCACCCGGACGCACCGACGGCTGGGGCTACGGCAACGCGCCGAAAACCGTCGAGGAGTTGGGCGACCGCTATGAAGGTCTGACGACGGCGCTGCTCGACAACCCGAACATCTGCGCATTCTGCTATACGCAGCTCACCGACATTGAGCAGGAGCAGAACGGTATGTATTACTATGACCGCTCCAGGAAGTTTACCGACGCGGTCTATGCGCAGATCAGGCGCGCAAACACAAAGAAAGCTGCGTACGAAGAAGAATAACCATACCTAATGGGGAGACCTTTATGGGTCTCCCCATATTGTGAAAGGAGACATATATGCGACCGATTTTATACCAGCGGATGCCGATCGAGCGGCTGACGTACGAGCCGGGACACTGGTTCTTTGCGTACTACGACGTACAGCCGTTCTCAAAGTCAATGGAGTACCACCTGACGCATCGTGTGGACTTTGAGAACCGCATGACCGTCGCGTCTGACGTAGCGACCGTGGGGTTGATTCGGCTGCGGGACAATCAGTTCGAGCCGGTCGACGAGACGCTCGCGTGGAATTTCCAGCAGGGCGCGATGCTGCAGTGGAACCCGGGCGCGCCTGACGATGAGATTCTGTACAATATGATGCTTGGGCAGGAGTTCAGAACGCGCGTGTACAATGTCCGGACCGGCGAGGTGCGCATGCTCCCCCGCCCCATCGCGACAGTCGACCGGATGGGACGCTTCGCCCTGTCGATCAACTTCGCGCGCATTTACGGCTTCCGCCACGGTTACGGCTACGCGTCGCTGCCGGATGTTTTTGCCCGTGAGACTGCACCGAAGGAAGACGGTGTGTGGTACATGGATATGAAGACCGGCGAAACAAAGCTGATTCTCAGCCTGTACGACATGGTGCAGCTCTCCGAGCCTTACTTTATCAACCACGACGAGGAAATCACCTGGAAGTATCTGGTAAACCACATCACGATCAACCCGGACGGCACGCGGTTCGTCGCACTGTTGCGAGGGAAGCCCGACCGTCTGAACGCGCCGTGGCGTACCTACACGATCACCGCGAATGTCGACGGGTCGGAACCGTACCTGCTGCTCGACGACACGGCATCGCACTATAACTGGCGCGACCCGACGCACATCATGTTCTACGCTAAGACCTACCGCGACCATGTCTTCGGGTTATACCTGTTCCGTGACCGGACGCATGAGTTTGAGAAGCTCGATCCGAAGGACGAGATGCCGACGGACGGCCACTGCTCATTTTCGCCGGACGGCAAATGGATTCTCAACGATACCTACCCGCAGAACGGCTACCGGACAATGTTCCTGCATGAAATCGCGACTTCCCGGACGATTCCGTTGTGCGCACTTGCGGCACCGTTCAATCGCCGCATCCCGGCGGTGCTTCCCGACCCCGATCTGCGTACAGATCTGCATCCACGCTGGTCGCCGGACGGTTCGCAGATCAGTTTCGACTCCGTACACGAAGGAAGCCGCCACGTCTACCGTATCCGGATGGAAGATATCGAACTGTGATATGACGATTCAGAATAAATATGGCAGAATGAATGATCAAAAACTATTGGAAAATAGCGGTGATTGGTTGAAACATGCTGTCCGTCTTAACTTTGGGTATGAACCTAAGGACAGGAGACAGGAAAGAAAGAGAACAAGAAAATGAAAATAAGCAAATGGATTAAGATAACATATTATACAACTCTAATCATTAGTATGTTGGTAGGTCTTTGGCATTTCTTTGTACCCAATTTATATAATTGGTATGATTACTTACCCATGCAATATGAGAATTTAATTGTCGGAATAGATTATACAAATTTGTGTTTCTCAGCATTGCTGTTTGGAAGCAGTCTGGTTTTAATCATACTCGCAAAAAGTATATTTCGATTAAATTATGAAACGATAGTATTCTATACGTTTTTAAGCTTAGTATGGGTATTCAGAGCTTGTCTGGCAACTTTTATTGAACCATGGTCATTGGAGCCGATTCCTGCTGCCGCCATTGGTCAATTAATTGGATCTGTTATATTAGCGTTATCAATGCTGATTGTTACAGGATATTTTTGGAATAAAAGAAAACTATATACTCAAATGGAAAATAAGAAAACAGACATTTGAAAAGAGTAAAGGAAAACCGTGGGAATGTTCAACATTCCCACGGTTTTATTCATTCACCGAGATGCAGCGGCTTTTTCAATGCTTTCGCAATGAGGAAGAGCACAACACCGGTGGCAGGTGCCCAGACCGCACGGATGGGGATTTTCGCCATCAGCACAGCGGTGTAAGCCTGGCCGTACATAAACTTCATCCAGACCGGATTCATCCCGAGATCAACGACGAGCGTCACAACGATACAGGCGAGCATAGTACGCCACAGCGTCAGCGGCTTACGGTAGAGGAACAGCCCGTAAAGAACCCCGCGCGTACCGGCTGATAGAGTCAGCAGCGGGTAGAACGACAGACCGGAAGAGTTGACAAGCATCCCGGTGATGTCGCCGACGACGCCGACGATGCCGCCCCACACAGGTCCCAACAGCAGCCCGGCCATGCCGTGCGCTACGAACTGCAGCGACAGCCGGTCGAGGTTGCCGGGAATCATGTAGGAAAGGAAGCGCGTGAAGATAACGTCGAGCGCGACCAGCAGCGCCGCCGTGGTCAGCTTCCACACGTCGAAACGGGACTGCGTGTTCAATCCAGATACCCCTTAGCGGCAAGCAGCTCCGCCGCCTCGACACCGCCGCCGGCGGCGCCGCGCAGCGTGTTGTGCGACAGGCATATGAACTTGATGTCGTACTGACTGTCCTCACGCAGACGTCCGATACTGACGGCCATGCCGTTTTCAAGAGAGCGATGCAGCTTTGTCTGCGGATACGTGGGGTCATCGAAGTAATAGAGGAACTTACGCGGCGCGGACGGCAAATTCAGCTTCTGCGGTTCGGCGATGAAGCTTTCCCAGCGCGCACGGATTTCGTCAAGGGAGGGCTTACGCTCGAAGCTTGCGAAGACCGCCGCCATATGGCCGTCGGTGACCGGTACGCGCAGACACTGGGTGGTGATGGCGGGCGTCACAGCCGGAACAATTACGCCGCCTTCGATCTTGCCCCAAATTTTCATCGGCTCACGCTCGGACTTCTCTTCTTCACCGCCGATGTAGGGGATGACGTTGTCAACCATTTCGGGCCAGGTGGTGAAGTTCTTGCCGGCGCCGGAGATTGCCTGGTAGGTGCAGGCGAGCATCTTCGTGACGCCGAAGTCGCGGAGAGGATGGAGCGCGGGGACGTAGGTCTGGAGGGAACAGTTGGGCTTGACGGCGGTGAAGCCGCGGCGGGTGCCCAAACGCGCACGCTGTGTGGGGATGACGTCGCAGTGTTCGGGGTTGATTTCCGGGATGAGCATCGGCACATCGGGCTTGCCGCGCAGCGCGGAGTTGTTGGAGATGAGCGCGACCTCACATTTGGCATAAGCCTCCTCGAGCTCGATGAGGACGGGCTTCTCTTTGATATCGACGGCGCAGAAGACGAGGTCCAGCCCATCGGCGACCTTCTCCACTTCAGCGGCGTCGTAGACGGTCATGCTCTTGTACTGTTCGGGCATTGGTTCAGCCATCAGCCAGCGGCTGCCGACGGCTTCCTCGTAGGTCTTTCCGGCGGAGCGGGAGGACGCCGCGAGCTTTACGACATGGAACCAAGGGTGGTTGGCAAGCAGCAGAGCAAAGCGCTGACCGACCATACCGG
The DNA here is from genome assembly GCA_012800055.1 of Clostridiales bacterium. Taxonomy (GTDB): domain Bacteria; phylum Bacillota; class Clostridia; order Oscillospirales; family QAMX01; genus JAAZKA01. Next base: position 4,695 of record JAAZKA010000113.1, on the reverse strand, counting down.
TCGCGCCGATGATGCCGACGTTGTAAGATTTCATATGACGTACAGTCCTTTCGGAAGGGATTGATATAAATTATGGTCAGATCGACGCGACGAGCGCTTTCATATCGTACACCCCAGGCTCCCGGCCGACGAGAAACCGTGCGGCTCTCAGCGCGCCGACGGCGAACGCATCGCGGGACAGTGCCGTATGCTTGAGCGAGATCGTCTCATCGGTGCCGCAGAACAGCACCTCATGCTCGCCGACAATGGTTCCGCCACGGACGGCGTGGATGCCGATTTCGTGCGCCGGACGCTTTTCACGGCGTCCGTGGCGGTCGTAGACAGGTGTCGGTTCATACGGCAGCGCGGTCTTAAGCGTGTCGTACAGCATCAGCGCGGTGCCGGATGGCGCGTCGAGCTTCTGGTTGTGATGTGCCTCGACAATCTCGACGTCGCAGTTCCCGCCGTAGACAAGCGCCGCGCGGCGTGCGAGGTCCTGTAAAAGTGCGATGCCCAGCGACATGTTGGCGCTGCGGAAGATCGCGATCGACTTTGCGGTCTCGTTGACCTCCGCGATTTGCGCATCGGACAGTCCGGTCGTTGCGAGCACCAGCGGCGTCTTTGTCTCAAGGCAGTAGGTCAGCAGAGCGCTGCAGCCCGCGGGATTCGAGAAGTCCACGACGACGTCTGCCCGCTCAGGAAACTCGGTGAGCGATGTGTAGACAGGGAAGCCGGCATAGGTCTCGGGTTTCAGGTCGGCACCCGCGACAATGCGGATATCCGGAGACACAGCTGCAAGTTTCGCAATTGCGCGTCCCATACGCCCGCAGCAGCCGGATAAGGCGATTTTGATCATAGGTATGGCTCCTTTCGCGCACAGGTCAGGATGCGGCAGGATGTGGAATCCCACCTGAAACAGACGTATCAGAAACTGCGGCGGGTCAGATGAGGCTATGCTTTGCAAGCGTCGCGCGCAGCTTTGCAAGATTCCCCTCGGACATGTCGTCCAGCGGCAGCCGCAGCGCGCCGACGGGCTTTCCCATCAGACGCATCGCGGTCTTGACGGGGATGGGGTTGGTCTCGATGAACAGGTCGTGCATCAGGTCGTACCAATCGAGCTGCAGAGCTTGTGCAGCCATAATATCGCCCTCGAAAAACTTTACGCAGATGCCGTGCATGACCTCCGGTATGACATTGGCAGAGGTGGAGATGACGCCGCGTCCGCCGAGTGCGAGGATCGGGAGCGTCTGGTCGTCGTTGCCAGACCAGATGTTCAGCTCGTCGCCGCAGAGTGCGCGGGTGGAGGCGATGAGCGAGAAGTCGCCCGACGCTTCCTTGATGCCGTTGATGTGCGGATGACGCGACAGTGCGAGGTAGGTTTCGGCGGTAACGCCCATACCGGTGCGTGACGGGACGTTGTAGATGATGATCGGGATATCGGTCCGGTCGGCAATGTACGTATAATGGGTGATGAGGCCCTTCTGCGTGGTTTTATTGTAGTAGGGCGTAATCATCAGGGCGGCGTCGGCACCAGTCTCCTGCGCGTGACGGGTCAGCGACAGGCCGTAGGCAGTGTCATTGGATCCGGTACCGGCGATGACCGGAGCGCGGCCGGCGACGTGTTTTACGGCGTACTCGATGCAGGCTTTATGTTCGGCGTCATTGAGGGTGGGACTCTCGCCGGTAGTACCGCAGACGACGATGGCGTCGGTACCGCGCGCGAGCTGCTCGTCGATGAGAACTCCCAGCGCGTCGAAGTCCACGCCGCCGGTGATCTGGTCGGAGCCAGCTTCCGGTGCGAGGAACGGTGTGACAATGGCGACGGCGGAACCGGTGAAAATAGGCTTTTTCATAATCTGATCCTCCAATTAAGAAAGACGGCGCGGCTGTGCCGCATACGAACCGGCGTGCGTGAAACGGGCAGCGAATAGAAATCCGGTTATCTCTATTATACTAGCTCACGCTCTTTTTGTCTACATGCCACTTGCCAAATCGAAAGCAAAAAACGGATATTTTGCATACGCGTTTGACAAATCTTACACAAAACATTGCTGTCAGGAACACTCCGCACGTTATTTTTTCTCGCGCTTCTGAAAAAGCGGATACCATTTGACAAACACGCAAAAAAAATGTATAATAACAAAGCTCTCTGTACGGACATGGCATGAAAGGATTGACATATGCGAAAACTGTTCTGTATTATCCTCGCGGGATTGCTGCTCGGCATCCTGCTCACAACAGCGGACGCCGCGGCGCTCACTCAAAGCGATCCCTTTATACGCGTCGGACTCTACTACGGCAACAACGCGCTTGAGTACGCAAACCTCCAGAACGCCGCCGGCTGCGGCTTCGGCTACGCATACGGTGTACTTGATACGAACGGCAGCTTCATCTCCTACGGCGTGATCTCCGAGGTTGCGATCACGATGCGCGCGGCATCCCCGACGGCGTACACCATCAGCGCGACCGGCTCAGGCGCGGTGCTCGCGTATGTCGAAACCGGAGACAGTCCGCTGTGCGTCTGGCCGCAGGGGATCGATACGGTCACCTGGTTCAAGAACATCCGTTACCGGGGCGCATTCCTATATCAGCGCACTGACGGCGGACGGCTCAGCGTCATCAACTACCTTCCGCTGGAGGACTACATCAAGGGCGTGGTGCCGTATGAGATGGGCACCTGGTTTCCGGAGGAAGCATTGAAAGCACAGGCATTGTGTGCACGCTCCTATGCGATGACATCGATCGGGCGGCACGGAAGTCAAGGCTTCGACCTGTGTAACACGACCTGCTGTCAGGTGTACAAAGGCCTGAAGACGCAGTCGGACGCGGTCGACCGCGCGGTTGAGCAGACCGCCGGACAATACATCAGATACAACGGCGAGATCATCCGCGCAGTCTACATGAGCAGCGACGGCGGCGCGACAGAGAACGCCGAGAACGTCTGGAACACCCCGCTCCCCTACCTCCGCGCCGTCCGCGATGACTGGGAGGCGCAGACCGATACTACCTATAAAAGCTGGACGCGCGGGATTACCGCCCGGCAGATCACACAGATCCTGAAAGCGCGCGGCAACGACAACACCGATATCGTGCACGCCTACGCCGAATATACCGCCGCCGGGAATATCAGCCGCCTGACCTTCGTCGATAGCCGCGGCAAGACCTACGACTATGAGAAGGAAGCCGCGCGGCTGGTACTCGCGAGCACCGACTACGGCGTTGATATTAAGAGCATGCGCTTCATCTTTGAGGATGCCGCGAATCCGCGTGTGAAAAGCCCGTCGGAGTTCGCGCGGCCGATGTCCGGGACGCAGGACACACAGTCCTCCGGCATCGAAGCAGCGGTAAAGAGTGTCCTCAGCGCATTTGGGCTCCGTCCGCTGAGCGAACAGTACCCCGCAGGCAGCATCCCCATCCTCGGTAAAAGCGGCGTCACCTATCGCACGGATTTCCAGGTGTTCGGTGCACAGAGCGGTTACACGGTGTCAGACACGGGCATCAACGCGGCGGATCTGACAATCCCGGCGTCATCGTCCGGGCGTTACCTCATCGTAGGCGCGGGCTACGGACACAACCTCGGCATGAGCCAGTACGGCGCGAAGGCGATGGCGGAAGCTGGATATACCGCCGAACAGATCGTGAAGTATTATTACACCGGCGTGACCGTTGGATAGCGGAGATATTAAATTGCATGAAAACATCCGATTTTTTCTATGACCTTCCGCAGGAATTGATCGCGCAGACCCCGCTTGAAAAGCGTGACAGCTCGCGCATGATGACGCTCTCGAGGGAGACGGGCACGGTCGGTCACCGACACTTTTTCGAGCTGCCGACGCTGCTTTGTCCGGGAGACTGTTTGGTGCTCAACGACTCGCGGGTGATTCCGGCGCGTCTGATAGGTGCGGACGAGGCGGGGCACCCTATCGAGGTACTGCTGCTGCGCGACGAGGGCGGCGACGTCTGGGACAGCATCACGCGTCCGGGCAAGCGGACACGCGTGGGGACAAAGCTGATCTTCGGAGACGGAACGCTGACGGCGGAGGTCATAAGCGTGGATGAGCTCGGGAACCGGCATGTGCGCTTTTCTTATGACGGCATCTTCCTCGAGGTACTCGCAAAGCTCGGGCAGATGCCGCTGCCGCCGTACATCACCGAGAAGCTCGCCGATCCCGAGCGCTACCAGACGGTCTATGCGGCGCATCCGGGTTCTGCCGCCGCACCGACCGCAGGACTGCACTTCACCCCGGAGCTGCTGAAAAAGCTCGAGAAGCAGGGAATCACGATCGCGCGTCTGACCTTACACGTCGGGCTGGGGACGTTCCGTCCGGTGAAGGTCGAGGAGATCACCGACCATCAGATGCACGCGGAGTTCTACGAGGTCACGCAGGCTGCCGCCGACCGCATCAACGCCGCGCGCGCGCATGGCGGGCGGGTCATCAGCGTCGGGACGACGGTCACGCGTACCCTCGAGAGCATCGCGCGTGAGGACGGCACCATCCCCGCCGCCGCTGGTCAGACGAGCATCTTCATCTACCCCGGCTACCGCTTCAAAGCGATCGACGCGCTGATTACCAACTTCCACCTGCCCGAGAGCACGCTGATCATGCTCGTCTCGGCGTTCGCCGGATATGAGAAGACGATGGCGGCGTACAAAGAAGCCGTGCGGGAGCGCTACCGCTTCTTTTCGTTCGGCGACTGCATGTTCATCAGCTAGGG
>JAAZKA010000112.1 GCA_012800055.1 Clostridiales bacterium | reverse complement strand
TCCCGCCAATCCGACCGATCCGATCACTCCGACCGCACCGGTGACTGTCCCGACGCAGCCGGTCACACAGCCTACGCAGCCGGTGACCGTGACATTCCGGGATGTAGGGACGACAGACTGGTACGCGTCGTGCGTAACATCGCTTGCGTCTGCAGGCGTGGTGTCCGGGTATCCGGACGGGACGTTCCGACCGAAGGGAAAGGTGACGACGGGCGAGGCACTGAAGCTGGTACTGCTGGCAGCGGGACACGGGGTGTGCGCACCGGCGGCAAAACACTGGGCAAGCGGCTACCTGTCCTATGCAGTCGAACAGGGGATGGCACCCGCAGACAAGCTGCCGGAGCTGGACAGCGCGATCGACCGTCTGACGGTGGCGCGGCTAGCGGCTGCGGCGCTGGGGCTTTCGGAGGGCATCGGGCATCCGTTCATCGACACGGACGACGGATACGTAACGGCTCTATACAACCATGGTATCCTGGAGGGAAGTGTGGAGGACGGCACGCGGGTCTACAAGCCGGACGACGGCATCACGCGCGCGGAGTTGTGCGCGATCGTGAAGCGGCTGATGGATAGCGGTCTCGCGTGGACGGATAACGCAGAGGACCCGAACGAACCGGCACCGACAGGGTATCTCGAAATCAACGGCAGGATGACATACGCATATGCACAGACATGGACGGGGATCGACGTCTCGGCGCACAACGGGAAGGTGAACTGGAGCGCGGTAGCGTCGGACGGGATCGACTTCGCGATGCTGCGGCTGGGATTCCGCGGCAGCACGCTGGGAGTGCTGAAACTGGACGAGCGGTTCGAGGACAACCTCTGTGGTGCGCAGGCCGCAGGTATCCCGGTGGGTGTGTACTTCTACTCGCAGGCGATAACCGTAGAGGAAGCAGAGGAAGAGGCAGCGCTGGTGCTTCGGACATTAGGCGGCAGGGTGCTGCAGCTGCCGATCGCATATGACTGGGAGCTGGTACTCGGAGATCGCTCCGACGGCGTGACGCGCGAGACGCTGACGGCGTGTACGGCGGCGTTCTGCGCAGCGATCGAGCGCGGAGGCTACGACGCGATGATCTACCTCAACCGCTACCTGGCCGATACACGCTACGACCTTGACGCACTGTCGGGCTATCCGATCTGGTTCGCGGGCTACTCCGCCGCGCCCAGGTTCGACCGCGACTTCATTATCTGGCAGTACGGCACCTGCGGAACCGTTGCGGGCATCGACGGGCAGGTGGACATGAATCTGGGCTTTGTCGACTTCGGCGGTTGATTGAATAATTCCCGCGGTTCTCCTGTGAGAGATCGCGGGAATTTTTCTATTACCGGAATATTATGTCCGGAATATGAGAAGAGGTGCGTTTGTCTGCCGGTTTTACACCGGGCGGTGTTTATACCGTGGGATAGGCTGAGTGTTTCCAATCCCGGGATGGAGGAATGCCCGCCGCGTCAACCAACGCGTTCTTGCATTCTCCGCTGCCCGGACATCTCGCTGCTGCCGGCGCTCGCGGACTACTTCGGCGTATCGGTCG
>JAAZKA010000111.1 GCA_012800055.1 Clostridiales bacterium | reverse complement strand
GGAGACGCGGTGGGAGACGTGGTGTTCTACGGACGCGGTGCGGGGAAGTTCCCGACGGCGTCCGCGGTGGTCGCGGACGTGATCGACGCGGTAAAGCATATGAAGACGCGGCGGTACCTGGGCTGGAACGGAGTTGAGCCGGGGAAGGTCGCGGCACTTGGAGATATGGAGAGCGTGTTTTATGTGCGCTCGGACTGCACGGTACAGGAAGCGGCGGAGGTGTACGGCGCGGTGGTGATGCTGTCGGAGAAGGATGACACCGAGCGGGCGTTTTTGACGGCGGCAATGCCGACGGCGAAGGCGTACGCAGCGGCGGACGCACTGCGCAGCAGAGGTATCGCCGTACACTCGATTTTCAGGAAGCTGTAGAGCACCTTCGCGTCCAAACCTCTGAAACCTTGGAAGGGGCGCACGCTCACATTGGCTAATTTTATTATAAGGAGCTTGCATATGATCCGCAAAAATATCGACTACATCCGCTCCCTCGACCCCGAGGTCGGCGAAGCCATTGCCCTCGAGTACGGCCGCCAGCGCCGCAGCATCGAACTCATCGCTTCCGAAAATTTCGTGTCTCCCGCCGTCCTCGCCGCGATGGGTACCGTCCTCACCAATAAGTATGCCGAGGGCTACCCCGGCAAACGTTACTATGGCGGCTGTGAGTACGTCGACATCGCCGAAACCATCGCGATGGAACGCGCCTGCAAGCTCTTCGGCGCCGAACACGCCAACGTCCAGCCCCACTCCGGCGCCCAGGCCAACGAAGCCGTCTATTTCGCCCTCGTCCAACCCGGCGAAACCGTTATGGGCATGAACCTCGCCCACGGCGGCCACCTCTCTCACGGCTCCCCCGTCAACATCTCCGGCGCTTATTACAATATCGTCCCCTACAGTCTCGACCCCGAAACCGAACGCCTCAACTACGACACCATCTGGCAGACTGCAAAAGAGTGCAAGCCCAAGATGATCATCGCCGGCGCGTCCGCCTATCCCCGCGAGATCGACTTTGCCAAGTTCTCCGAGATCGCCCGTGACGTCGGCGCGTATCTCATGGTCGACATGGCCCACATCGCCGGTCTCATCGCTGCCGGACTCCACCAGAACCCCATCCCCTACGCCGATGTCGTCACGACCACAACCCATAAGACGCTCCGCGGGCCCAGAGGCGGCATGATCCTGTGCCGTGAGGAACTTGCCAAACAGATCGACAAGGCCGTCTTCCCGGGCATCCAGGGCGGCCCGCTCATGCATATCATCGCCGCGAAGGCCGTCTGCTTCGGGGAAGCCCTCAAGCCCGAGTTCAAAAACTATCAGGCTCAGATCAAGAAAAACGCCGCCGTCCTCGCCGACGGGCTGATGGAGAAGGGTTTCCGGCTCGTCACCGACGGCACCGATAACCACCTGATGCTCGTCGACCTGCGCAATTTCAACATCTCCGGCAAGGCGATGCAGAACCGGCTCGACAAGGTGAATATCACGCTCAACAAAAACGCCATCCCGAACGACCCGGCAAAGCCCTCCCTCACCAGCGGCGTGCGCATCGGTACCCCCGCCGCGACGTCCAGAGGTCTGCGTGAGGACGATATGAAGAAACTCGCCGAGCTGATCTACCTCGCCGCTGCCGATTTCGAGAATCAGGCCGATTACATCCGCGCGTGCGTCGCGGATATCTGCGCCAAGTATCCGCTCTACGACTGATCCTTCGCATCATTTGTCAGCTCCGGCGTTCATATCGAATGTCGGGGCTTCTGTCCATACATTGAAGGAGGATAACATTATGTGCAACATCGCGGGCTATGTCGGCTCTCAGGACGCCGCGCCGCTGCTCATCAAAATGATGAAGCGCCAGTCCGGCTACGGCGGCGGGTATTACACCGGCCTTGCTACCATCCACGAGGGGAAACTCTACTATGCCAAGGTACTCGGTGACGTCGATCGTCTGCTCGAGACGACCGATGCCGCAAAGCTGCCGGGCAGGATCGGCATCCTGCACAGCCGCTCCAACTCCGGCGGTGACCGGGAATGGGCTCATCCGTTCATCTCCAACGACAACCGCCTCGCTTATGTCGCCAACGGTTCTTCCGGTCAGTTCTTCGACGTGGAAAAGCGTGACCGCATCACCCGCGGCCTTGAGCGCGACGGCTTCCGGTTCTCGTCCAAGGCACAGGTTGTCGGCCGCTATCCGGTGCTGTCCGACGGCTCCGGCGTCCATGTCAGTGAGGCGATGTGCCACCTCGTCGACCGCCACATTAAGGCGGGTCGTACGCCTGGCGAAGCCTTAAGGTGTGCCTTCCTCGACTTCCCCTCCGAGATCGTCGCGCTGGCGATCCATACCTCGACGCCCGACCGCATCCTCGCCGCGCGCTATAACCAGCCGATGATGCTTGCCCGCGCGGAGGACGGCATGTACCTTGCGACGTCCGCGCTCGCGTTCCCGGAGAAGGATTTCTACGGGCTTGACCTGCTGCCCGCGTGCAGCAGCGCGGAGATTACGCGCGACGGCATGACGATGCGCGGGTTTAAGTCCGAGATTCCGGTCGCGCAGCTCGATGCGGGAATGTACGCCGCCGCGACAGAGATCCTGCTTCGTGCGCTCGACGAAAAGCACGGGGAGCCCGTATCGCCGTGGGCGCTGATGGAGGAGACAAAAAAGCTGTGGCCGGAAGGTCAGCTTGCGCAGAGCGCGGTACTCGCGTATGAGACAATGCGGCCGCTGATCAAAGCCGGACGCGTGAAGATGGTACCGGTACCTGCTCCGGGTGCGCCGGAGGGACAGGCCGAAGGAATTACGACGACAAAATTTCTTTTAGTCAAAGAATAATCTCAGGAAAAACATATTTGGGACTGGACAAACGACGAAAACTTTGATATAATAAGAAAAGCGGTTTGATCGGGAGGGATCGGACATACCACGCTTTTTTATCGAAGGCGCGCCGGCGGAAGGGCAGACCCGTACGCTGACGGGCACCGACGCGGTGCATATTGCCAAAACCCTCCGGATGCGGCCCGGCGAAACGCTCATCCTGTGCGACGGGAAAGGCCTTGACGGCGCGTGTACGATACTGAAAGTATCCTCCGGGAGCGTGGAGGTACGCGTGGACGCCGTATTCCCGAACCGTGCCGAGCCGCCGATACGCGTGGTTCTTCTGTGCGGATACCCGAAAGCCGACCGCGCGGAACATATCGCGCAAAAGGCTGTCGAGCTGGGCGCGGCGGAGATCGTCTTCTTCCTGTCCGAGCGCTCGGTTGCACGGCCGGACGACTTCACGAAGAAGCGTGAGCGGCTGGAGAGGATCGTACGCGAAGCGGCGATGCAGTC
>JAAZKA010000009.1 GCA_012800055.1 Clostridiales bacterium | reverse complement strand
CTACGCGATCATCGGCGGAGCTGGGCCACAGGAGTTCTACCGTAAATGCTGCGGCGCGACCCTTATCCCCGACTCCTCCCCCGGCATCTACAGCGACCTGCTATAAAGCAGTTCTGATATCATACGCCCGGTTTTCTTTCATGAAAGCCGGGCGTATGACTCATTGCAGGGAGAAGGCGTTGTGGAATAAGGCAGTTTCCTTTCAGTGATTATTTACCTCGGTCTCCGTTGACGATTGCTGCTTTCTGTGTTATACTCATCACGGGCTCAATACTCGCTTGCGAATCATTGCAGAAAGAAGGTGTTGTATGAAAACAGAGCTTCATAACTACGACATTTATCCGAAAGTCGTGTTGACGGGTGCGCAGACACGCTTCACAATCCATCCGCTCGGAGCGCACGCCGCACTGTCCGGAGAGTATCAGGTCAGTATCCATCCGCTTGCAGACGCTTCGCCGCTCCACTATCCGGAGCGCGGTACGGCAATCAGACTCTCTGCGGCAGTCAACAACCGGGGTGACCTGGCGTTTGATGCCGTACTGTCTGCCGAAGGTGAATACTTCATACGCCTTTTCAGGGATGATCAACGCGTTTTGCAGATGTCGGTTTACGCGCTGGAGAACGATATGCGCGGCCGTTTGCCTTTCCGCGGCGACTTGCATGTCCATTCATTCCGCTCGGACGGACGTCAGTCCCCCGCCGTTGTCTGTGCAAACTACAGAAAATACGGCTACGACTTCATATCAATCACCGACCACAGGAGATATTACCCGTCGCTTGAGGCGATAGACGCCTATCGGGACGTACCCTGTGAGCTGACAATCGTCCCGGGAGAAGAAATCCATCTGCCGGGCAACGATATCCATACCGTCAACTTCGGTGCGGAACACAGCATCAACGGATTGCTCGAGAGCTCCGCTCAGACGATGGAGAGCACACGCCGTGCCATTGTTTCAAACCCGCCGCCGGTTCGTACGGACGATGAATACAGAGCCGAGGTCACAGCGCTCATAAGCGAGCTTGAGATACCGGACTGCTTCCCTGAAAGCGAGAAGTTTTCGATCGCCTCCTGTAACTGGATATTCCGGCGAATCAAGGAGGGTAACGGACTGGGCATCTACACGCATCCGTATTGGATATCCGATATGTTTCAGGTACCGGAGACGATCACGGATTACCTGGCGGAAACACATCCGTTCGATGCATATGAGGTGCTCGGCGGTGAAAACTACTTCAGACAAAACGGCTTCCAGACCGTGCGCTACTATGAGGACCGTGCAAAAGGCAGGAAGTATCCCATCGTCGGCTCAACCGACAGCCACAACTCCATTGCGGAGGACAACCGCAACGCGCTCATCTGCTCGACCTTTGTCTTTGCAAAGGCAAACGAACGTGTATCGCTCATCGAAGCGATTAAGGACAGCTATTCGGTCGCTGTGGACACAATCTCGCCTGAATACCGGATCGTCGGTGATTTCCGCCTTGTGAAATACGCACGCTTTATTCTCGACGAATTTACACCGCTTCATGACGCGCTCTGCTTTGAAGAAGGCCGTCTGATGAAGGACTATATAACAGGTGACGAATACGCGGCAGACGGTCTGCGGCATATTCACGGCCGGATGGCCCGGCTTTTCCATAAATATTTCGCGCTGTAAGCATGCGCGTCCTATACGGCTTCCATATTCTATCCTTTCCGGTTATATTCCGGTACTTTCAGCCAGCGTTCCAGAAATCCATATCCCTCGTTCAATGCATCTGCGGGAGGCCTATGACCGCTTGCGTGATTGATGATGCGAAGTCTTTCCGGATCCTCTGTGTAACCTGCCTGCAGCATCATCGCATAGCTTTCGGCATTGTCATACTGTCCGGCAATCAGACAGAAGGGTTTCGGAGCCGCGCAGGACAGAAGACTGCCGTGATCCATTCCAGCATCTTTCAGAATATCCAACTTGCTGCCCCAATACCAGGGGTCCTCCCAGTTGGTCTGTTCCCAGCGGATACCGAAATCGCTCGCGAGTATCACACGGACGCGCTCGTCCAGACATCCCGCGTAGAATGCCATCTTCCCGCCGAGCGAATGCCCTGCGATGCCGATACGTTCGCCGTCAACACGCGGGTCTGACACGAGCGCGTCGATGAGCAGCCGCGTGTCCGCCGTGAGCTTGCCGATGCCTGTCCACTCCGGATGCTCTCTGTTCAGCGCACGCGCGGCGTCATGCCATCTGCCGAAGTCGTCGCGTGCACGTTCGGACTTCAGATAGGTCAGATGATACGCATCCGCTGAGGCTGCGATAAAACCGCGCGCCGCCAGATGCCGAAGCATCGCTATACCCTGATACCTTGGCAGTGTCTCCCCTGTTTCCGGGTCAAATTCCAACATCGCCTCCGGGAAGTAAAACGGCACCGCGACCGCCGGCAAAGGTTCTTTGATCTCCTTGGGAAGAGCAATCCAGAGACGCTGCGTCGTATTCGGACCGTTGGCCTGAATGTACGTTTCCACATCCAGTTCCTGCAGATGGTAGGTTTTTATATAACGCAGAGATGGAATAAAGCTGTAATTCTCGGGCGTTCCGATCATCCGCAGCCATTGTTCCCGTGTATCCATGTATCTGTCCTCCGTTCATTCGGTATCGGTCTCGAAATCCGGCAAATTGCCGATAAGTGGATATACGCACTTGGTTATGGCAAGAGAGGCTGCAGCTGCGCCTCATCCACGCCTGTTAGAAACACCGTCTTACCCTTCTCATTATAAAACGTTGCTTCGGGGAAGTCAAGGTTTATCATTGTACCCGGCCGGTTTTCATCCGCGAATGTGCATGTGTTTCCCTTCGATGCGGTTTCTCTACTTCCTGCTTCACGTGAATTCTCAGATAAAGCTTGCTATTATGATCGCGTTGAGGTATAATACAAGGAAACGAAGGTACATGATACTAAATCTGTCAAGGGAACCCATGAATAGGAGGTAACATATGACCCTAAGTCAATGTCTTGACCGGCTGTGCGTCTGTACTCTTTCGCTGCGTCCTTTTATATCCGTGGATGGTGTCGAGCATGCCCCGTACACATGCGATTTCGAAAGCTTCCGCGACTCCGCAGTGCTGCGCTGTACTTATGACGGTTTTCGTGATGACTTCTACTTCACCTTCCGTGACAACGCCATTGTCTGCCGCCGTGTCACCGAAAACACCGGTGCCCGTGCGAATATCAACCACATCGGCTTCCGGCTGGATGAGTTGAACTTCGGCGGTGAGCCGTCACGGGACTACTTCTATCACAACGAAAACCCGCGTATCTATGGCCGTCTGACCTTCCCGCTCGACTACAACCGTACCGCCGCCGATGCGCCCGATTCTGATTTTGATGTCGCTGCCGGCAACCGCTGGGCTGACCCCGGTGTCATCTCCGAGTTCATCGGGCGTTCCCCTTATCAGCCGTTCCCGTCAATTCTGCTGTCCAACTATGATAGCGCCTGCGGCATCGTCCACGGTACTCTCTCGCAGCGCGTTTTTTACCACAATTACTTGGTCGGACACGCGGATGCTCGCGCATTCCTGACCGTCTTCTCATCCTTCAAGGACATCGCCGCGCTCAGATGGGAGCCGGGACGCGTACTGATCGACGAGTGGTATCTTGGATATACCGACGAGGCTGCCGACTTTGAACGCATCTTTTCCGGCTACACAAAGGTGCTGCGTGAAAAGCTGCCGCCGCTGTACGGCGCGACGGACATCAACCGTACATCGCTTGTGTGGGGTTCCTGGAACGACGGCATCAGCCGCAACATCTCTGAGGATATGCTGCTGCGTGAGGCGGCATTTCTGAAGGAACACTTCCCGACCGTCCGCTGGATACAGGTTGACGACGGCTACGCGGTCAATACCCCGCCGGCACATGGACTCGGTATGCCGTATGAACGGGACGGTGTGGACCAAAAGAAGTTCCCTCACGGTTTGAAGCATTTCACCGACGCTGTCCGTGCACTGGGACTGCGTCCGGCAGTTTGGATCGGCGGGTTCTGTCCGAAGTACACGCCCATCTTCAAGGAACATCCGGAGTGGTTCATTGACTACGACTACCGCGTCGACAGTTCAGCACCGCTGGATGTCAGCATTCCCGAAGTGCGCGATTACATGACGCATGCGCTTGACTTCTTTTTCCATCAGAGCGGCTTCGAGGGCCTTAAACTGGATTTCTGGAGTTATGCCTTCGAGGACAGCCATGACCTGCTGAAAAACAAGGATGCGTCCGGCTATGAATGGCGCGACTGGTGGTTGAAAGAAATCCGAAAGCGGCTGCCCGGCGACGCGTATATGCAGACCGGCTGTGACATCGTGATGGGCAACCCCTTTCTGGGCGAGTTCTTCACCAACTACCGATACGGCATCGACATCGGCTCCGGCCATTGGGATTATGTGCGCACCAACTTCCTCTGGGGCGTTGCGTGCTTTGCTACCCATACGGGCGATCTGTTTGTCCCCAACAGCGACTCCATCGGACTGTTCCCCGGACTCAACGACACCGATGCGGCGTTCGCGCTGAACTACTGCGTCGCCACCCGATCCGCGGTCGAGATCGCAGGTAAGCTGTCGGAGTGCGACAAAAGCTCCCCGCGCTATCGTATGCTTCGGAAGGCCGCTTGCAATCCCAACAACGGCCAGGAGCTGTTTCTCGCACGTTTCGACTACCGCAGCCGACCCGACCCCGTCCCGGCAATCGTCTATTTCAAATCCGCGCATTTCTCGCCGGTTACGGACAATCCGTCGCTGCCTCTGCGTACGGTGGGTCTGTTCAACCTCGAAGAGACCGACCTGCGCGTCACATTCTCTCCTGCCGATCTCGGGCTGCCCGACGGCGCGTATACACTAACCGACGTCTGGAGCGGTGAGACCGTTTCGTTCACGGGTGAGGCTGCATACACGCTCGAGCCGCACGGCAGCCGCCTGCTGGCAGTCTCCCGTACGGAGGCTCTGCAGCTTCTCGATGCCGACGTCCGCATATCCGCCGCCTGCGGGAACACGTTCACCATCGCGTACGCCGGAGAGTGGGAGCTGATATTGAACCGTCCGGTCACATCGCTGACGGTGGATGACGTACCGGTCACTTTCACTTGTAAAGCGGCGGGAAATCATTATCGCGTACGTGTCAAGTGCGCAGCCGGTGTGATGCGCGTCAACTGATAACATATAAGAAGATCAACAAAGGGAGCATCCCCGTATCTTGGGGTGCTCCCTTTTGGTGGTTCGGTTGTTTGTCCACATGGCATTCAGGTTCATTTGTGTTCAAGTGTTCCGGGGATGACCAACCGCAGCATGCACCGGTGAAGGCAGCTTCCCGTAATTCACGTTCGGTATTAAAGCGCGACTTCACATTCGCATATTGTCTCCGCCGGCCCGCGCATTATGACGGTGCGGTCGGGAAGCACCTTCACCTTCAGCGTTCCGCCGTCCATCTGCACGGATATCTCTTCGTCTTCTTTGCAGAAACCTTCATGTACTGCTGCCGCCGCTGCGGCACAGGCTCCCGTGCCGCACGCCATCGTGACTCCGCTGCCGCGCTCCCATACGCGCATACGCAGTGTCTCGCAGTCGATCAGCTGCACAAACTCCACGTTCACGCTGTCCGGGAAACGCGCGTGTTTCTCAAGCTGTGGTCCCACCGTCGTGAGCGGTGCATTCTCCGCATCCTTCACGAAGATGACGGCGTGCGAATTGCCGACAGATACCGGGATGAATACGATGTTTTCGGTGAGCGTCTCCTTCGCGGATACCTCTGCCCGTCCCATGTCCACCGCGACGCTTTTGACCGTGCCGGAGGATACCTCAAGCTGCAGGCTGCGGATACCGGCACGGGTTTCAATCATAAGAGCCGTCTGATCCGTGCAACCCTTCTCGTAAACATACTTGCCCACGCAGCGGATGCCGTTGCCGCACATCATCGCTTCGCTGCCGTCGGCGTTGAATATCCGCATCCTGAAGTCTGCAATAACAGATGGTTCGATCAGAATCAGCCCGTCGGAGCCGATGCCGAAGTGGCGGTCGGATAACCGTACGGCCAGTGCGGACGGGTCTGCGGGTGTTCCGTAGAAGAACAGATAATCGTTCCCAAGTCCCTGCATTTTTGTCAGGTGCATATGATTCCTCCCGCTGAAACCGTTTTCCTGTTCTCTATCATGTTCAGCATCACGGATTGAGCCAGAGCAGCTCCAAGATGCATTCTCATGTATCACCTTTATTCCGGCAGTGCGTCGTAATGTACAATACGGTCAACATAATCTGGAATCATGGCGGTACACGAACTGTAAAACAGCAGGTTGGCATCCCACTGCAGCTTTTTTTGATGGAATGTCAGGCAGCAGCCTGTGGATGCGCCGCAGTGCGAACAGTCGCGGCAGGGATAGACGCTCAGAGGAGCCAGTCCCTGCCAGAGCGTCACGTGCGGTACATCCATCGTTTCCGGCAGCGGGAGTGTCTGCGCGGTCAGCTCAACCCGCTCTGCGCCGAGGAACGCAAGCGCCATCGTGTCACAAGATGGGGTGCGCCAGTGACGGACAAGCGGCGCGGGAGGTACAGTGTGGCACAGCCGGACGGTCTCCCCATCGGGTGTATAGACGGTACGCTCCGGCTGACGTGCGCCTGACAGATAATCCGAAAGGCGCGGATCGGTTTCCTGACGTGCGAGCAGAAATCCGGCGACGGCGGTTCCGGCGTGTCCGGAAACCCATCGCAATGTACCGTAATCGTTTGCACAGACCTCGAACGTATCTCTTTTGTTTTGTAACTGTTCATATAGTGAAACAAACTTTGAGAACCATCTCTCGGTCAACGGCGGGACAAGCAGTGTTATGTTGACTTCCAGGCTGAATATCCAGTCCGGATCGTCGAGAAACTTGGGACAGCTCGGGTGGCCGACATAAACACGCGGGCACATCGGTTTCTCCCCGCGCCGTAAATACTGCGCGTGCTGCGTCTGGCTCACCTCCCATAATAGCATACGCATGTCCCGAAGCGCTCGCGATACAGCGCGGGACGTTCTTTCTGCGGTATTTTCGCCGCATCTGTGAGGAAATCAAGCTGTCGGATGCGCCATGAGAGAGGAGTGCCGCGGCCTCCGAGCTTGCCGATGGTAACGCCGGCTTTCTCCAAATCTTCGATCCTGCAGGCCGCACACGGGGGTGACGCCGGAGGTTCGCCAAACAGCTCCCGGCATGCCATGTTGCGAAAACAGGTATCGTAGACCATTTCTGTGCGCGTAGGTGCGTATGGACTGTCCGCGTAACCGACACCGTGATAGAAACGGCACAGCCCGTCGACGAACGGACATTTGTCTGCGAAAACCATCGCTTCACGTTCCAAGCCTGCACCCGCATCGCACATCTCGTCAGGCGTGAGCATTCTGGGCAGCACAACGCGCGACACGCCCAGCTCACGGTACAGTTCCGCGCATGCCCGGTTTACCGTCACGCTCAGCAGAGAGACGGACAGCCGCGTTTGAAGCCGCATCCGTGACGCGCGCAGCAGCAGACCCATGTCGGACAGGTGAACACCATCGCCGCCGCGTGCGTCCCACGCGGATAGAAGATTGCATAAGTATGCGTACTGCTCACCGGTATACCTTGCGTTGAGCGTGAGATACACGGACAGCTTTACCGCATGGGCACGTTTGAGAACCTCCCACGCGGCGTCGGTTGAGAACAGGTTCGCGCGTCCTGCACGGCGGCTGATGGTGTCATGTCTGCCCCACCGCTCACGCCACTGCGTATCGAGAATGCCGCAGTACAGCTCATCCGCACCGTGTTCATACAGACTCTCGACCTCGTCGGGATCACAGACCGGGACAGCCCAGCGCACGCAGCATCACTCCGTAAGACGCGGCAAGGTTTTCCGCGTCGATGTTTTCTCCCGTGAATACACGGTAGGCTGTTTCGTTGAGTCGATCCATGACCGCGTTTGTCTCATCCAGTACACACCGGTTTTCGGTAAGGAATGCGTCACATGCAAGCCCCGGCAGCCATACCGCGCCGCGCAGCCATACATCGTAGAGCGGCGACAGATTTTGCGCAATCCGGCTGTACAGTGTCTCAAGCTCATCCGACAGCGGTTCCCAAGTGGCTTCGCCGGACATATGATAGATGCGGTACAATGCGCTTCCCGGGAACAATACCATACGGGATAGAGCTGCTTTCGGTGTGAACAATCCGTTTTCGTGTAATGCGCTTGCTTCTTCCAATACGCTACGGGCGGTGCTTGCGGCATGCCAGAGGATATACCCGATGTGCGTTTCGACACCGGCGCTGCGGATTACCGGAAGGCATTGCAACAGCCGTTCCGGGTCAAGCGGTTTGCCCCACCTGCGCAGTGTCTCGGGGTTCACGCTCTCAAGCCCTACGAAGATGCGGCAAAGACCGGCCGCGTGCAGACGTTCCATCCGCGCTGCGAGATTATGCGCATTGTACAATACGGGTGCGCAGAGCTGCAGTGCGAATCCTGCACGGACACCGCGTATCTGCAGCGCATGGGCCAGTTCTTCGACGCGTTCGAGCGTTCCAAAGTCATCGTCGACAAAGTTAAAGGAGGCCGTCGGGTAAGCGCTGTGGCATGCGGCGATCTCGTCTGCGACGCGGTCAACCGAACGCCCCATCCAGGAGTGCAGCGGCAGACCGGGCGTTGCGCAGAAGGTACAGAAGCCGCGGCAGCCACGCGCGGAACGTATGTTGATACAGCACCCGTGTTGGATGTATGCTCCGTCACGGACGGGAACGGGCCATTCGTCGGGTGTAAGAACCGGCGGCTCCATATATTCTGAACCGTCGCGTACAGACACAGCGAGTGCCGACAGTGCACGCTCACCTTCTCCGCGCAGCAGTCTGACATATGATGGAAGCAGCGTCCGCGCGCGTTCATATGCCGTTGTGACGTACAGCCCTCCCGCGACAAAAGTCACGCCCGGATTCCGCAGCAATTGGATCAGCCGCCTTGCGTCGCCGATATCTTCGCGCGACATCAACGTCAAGCCGATCAGCTCCGGTCGATACGCACGGACATCCTCTATCAGGCTTCCGCCGTCGCGTTTATACAGACGTCGATCGAAGATACGCACATCGAAACCATCCCGGATCAATTGCGCAGCAAGATAAAAAAGTCCAAGAGGTTCCTGAAACTCGATTTCTTCGCCTTCCTGCAGAGGTCTCAGCAGCGCAATCCTCATGACTTTTTCTTGACCTCCGTCAGCGCCGCATAATACTCGGTCAATTTCGCGACATCCTCATCATCCGGGAACATTTCCGACAGAAGTTCCAGCAAACCTGCAATCCCCGGAATATCGGCCTCCTTCGGATATTCCCCGGTCTCCTTAAAATATAACGGTGAGTATATATACAGCATTTTTGCTGTTTCGATCAGTTCCATGAGGTCTTCCCGGCTGCCGTCGGTTTCCATTGCCTCATAAGCCAGATTGTACGCGAACGCTGCGATAATCACATCGGCGCCCGGCTCACCAGCGGCAGACGCGTCAACCAAATGATTGATGAATTCATCGCACTGTTCCATCAGATCCGCTGCGCTGTATCCGCAGGCGTGCGCGGCGATCTGCAGGTTGATGAAGCTCTGATAATACTTTGGGTATAGATTGTATAGAATCAAATAGTTGGTCAGCGCGCTCTCGTTTTTCTCAAGCTGCAGAAGTGCCAACCCTTTATTATTCAACGCACCGATATGCGCCGGATACAGCTTAAGAAACTCATAATACGTATCCAGCGCTTTCTGATATTTTCCGGCTTTATAATAATCATTGGCTTGTTCAAACAGCGAATTATCTTTCACTTGATCAACCGCGGAACGTACGCATTCCGCATAAAGGTTTTGCGCGTACTTCTCAGCGTTGGCGATACACTCTTCAAGCGCGCCTTCGCGGACCGGTCGGACCGGCTCGAAGATGGTATCCGGCAGTGTTGTGGTTACCTTCGTTGTTGTTGTGGTCTTGGTTGTGGTGGTTGTTGTCATGACAGTGGTTGTCGTAACAGATGTGGTCGCGGAGGTTGCGGCAGTCGTCTGTTTATCAGTCTCTGCAGTACAGCCATACAGGACGGTCAATATAAGAAGACCGGCGATTATGGGATCATAGCGGCGCATCATACCCCTCTCCCCTTCCTTGTCAATGCACCGGAACGCAGCTGCACGGTCCTGTACAGGGTACCCAGATGCCTCCGCCGCCGCCTTTTGTGGTGGTTGCCGTATACGCATTGCAGCTGCAGTTTGCAGGACAGGAATTATATGGATTGCACGAGCACACAGTCTGTTTCGTCGTTGAAACATTTGCATTGCATGAACAGGTTGCAACCGCATGGCATGTACAGACCGCGTCACAGGAGCACTCCACGTGTGCGTTGCCGACCTCTACTTTATTGCAGGAACAGTAGACGCCGCCCACGGTGTTTTTATTGTGTGCCGTGTTGATGGATGCACTTTCCGAATCGTTTTCCACGAAATAGGCTTTCATTCCGGGCTTATAGAGACTATTTCCGTTCAGAATTATTTTGACCTCCGGCTTCGGCAGCGTATCGTCTGAGGACACGCTCAGGTCGATGCGATCATGAAACATACTCATTCCTCCCGTTCACGCATACGTTTTTGCAGCTGTCTGAGGGTCAGTGCGCGGTTGATGAGGCAGCGGGCGGAACCTTCGTGCTCCTCCGGTTCTTTCATCCCGAGCAGTTTTGCGGAACAGTCGCCGGCACAGTGCCATCTGCAGAAGCAGTCGCGGCAGTTGTCCATGTTCTCAACGTTCAGGCGTCCCAAAGCATCCATTTTCTGCTGATCAAAGACGTAACACCCGGCATTCTCGTCAAAACTTCCGTAGAAGTAGCGCTCGCTGCGCGGGTCGCTTTTTTCGCATACCTCGTAACATGCCGTCACATATCCTTCGGATGTAACGGTGAAAGAGCCGCGGCAGACCGAGCAGAACGAATTGATGATCAGATCCTGCCGCGCGCCGGAATACACCAGTTTCAGATACTTCCCTTCGAGCTTATCCTGCGCGGAGAGATATTTCCGTATGAATACATCAACATCCGGCGTATGTTCGCCCGTCGTCAGGCAGCGTCCGCATTCCCATGCCGGTTCCAGATGAAGTTGGCTGCAATGCGGATACCGTTCCGAGATGAACATCGCCACATCCTCAAGCGCATCGACACTGTCTGTCGTAAGCGTCGCGCGAATACCGAAACTCAAGCCGCCCTCGTCGAAGCGTTTGAGCGTGTGATCAACCGCGTCGAAACTGCCGGAGCCGTCCGGGAAGGGGCGCTGCCGATTTTGCAGCTCCGGAAGACCGTCGAAACTGACGTTGATGTTGGAGAAAAATGCCAGGCAAAAGTCGATCTGTTCGTCATTAAGCACGCCGTTGGTCGCGGTGTTGATATTGCCCCGTATGCCCGTTATTTCCGCGCGGAACTGTGTATACTCGCAAAACTCGCGGATGCGGTCATACGCGCAGAACGGTTCGCCGTTGCCGTGGAAGCCGACCAGGAAGTTGTCGCGTCCCACCTCACGCGCGTTCTCCGCGACCAGATCGATCGCCGCACGTCCGGCCGCGACACTCATCTTATGACGTATTTTTTCCGCGCCCGCGTAACAGTACCGGCAGCGCAGATTGCAGCCGTCCGTCGGGAACAGCGTAACATGCACAGGCATAAAGCGCTCGGGATTCACCGGAATCACTCCCGGCTCGAACAGCTTATACTGCGCGAGCATTCCGATTACATCGCTCTCGTCGGGCGATAAGGTTTCACCGCGAAGATATTTTGCGACGGCTGCAAGTCCCGACTCATTGACCCGCGCCGCTGCGACATTCAACGGTGCGTATAGGATTGGTCCCTGCTCATCCCTCAAGACGAACAGGTCAGACACGGTTTTCATAGATTGCTACCTCTACACGATTTTGCAGATACCCGGCCTGCCCGAGTGTGACAAAAAACATTGCCGCGTCCGCCGCGTACGCAGAAGCTCCCGCCCGCGCGATGATCTCATCGAGTGAACGTGTCCCGTCTGCCAGCCGCAACAGTGCCGCGCCCGTTGTGTTGACCGTGAATGCCGTGCGGCCCTCATAGAGGACATCAGCACCTTTTGACGTCGGCAGCAGCGACAGCCCTTCAATCGGCAGCGGCCCGAGTGCCGTCGACGCGTTCGGCTTCAGCAGCTCAGTCAGCGCGCGTGTCCCGCCGAAGCCCGCGCCTGCCGCGAGCACCAGTCCCGCCGCGCCTTTCAAAAACTCACGACGCGTCATGTTGATTCCCTCCTGTCAGCTCTTGAGTGCATTCCCGATTTTCCGCAGAACCCAAATCCCTGCCGGCAGCGCGCAGAGGGTTCCGCAGACCAATGCACAAATTTCCCAGACATCGTAGTATACAGCCGCCGAAAGCAGTACATGCGCCGCGTCGTACCTGTCCCAAATGTATACCACAAACGGTGTCAGCCACACGATAAACACGACAATCCCTGCAGAGAACAGCAATGCGGTCAGTATTGTAAACCAAAGGAGCGCGCGCGATTCCCGGCTATACAGTCCCGGAAAGATAAAGATATACGCCTGCGCGATTGTGTTCGGCAGCGTAGAAATCAATGCCGCCAGCAGCGATGCCCGCAGCCGCAGCGTCAGACCGTCGGTCAATGCGTAGAGATGCAGCGTATAACCGTATGCGAGCGCCGGACGGTACAGAAACGCAAGTAATGTCGGCGCGTACACGAACGCCGGTATCAGCAATACCGCTGCCGGAATCACTGCATATAGTACGCGCCGCCGAAGCTCCGTGAGGTGCCCTACCAGTGTCATCTCAGATGTCACGTGCGCGCCTCCTCTCAAGCGCCGCGATCCACAGTGTGCTTCCCTCGTACATCACGACGAAAGGTATCGACGTCAGCATCAGCGTCGCAGCATCCTGGGTCGGCGTCAGGATCGCCAGAACAATCAGCAGCGTCAGATAGACCCCGCGCCGCCATTTGCGCAGCTTTTCCGCATGGATCAGTCCCAGTCTGTACAGCAGAAGTGCGATCAAAGGCAACTCGAACATCAGAGCGATGAGTACAAGAAAGGTCAGACAAAAGACGATGTAGCTGTAAAGGGAAATATGCAGCGTGAAGTCGAGCAGCCCGGTGAGCATGTTGACTGTCAGCGGAAGAATTAGCAGCGCGGCGAAGCATCCGCCGCCGAGGAAAAGAATCAGCGCGGCAGCGCACACGAGTGCAGGCTTCGGGCGTCTGTATACCCGCAGCACCTTCCACAGCGCGCAGACTCCTGCCGCTGTCAAACCCGGTACCACGCTCAGCAGCAGCCGCGCGCCCAGCGCCTCACCCACCATCGTCTGGTACAGCTCTGTCCAGCCTTTGAGAAGACCTGCCATGCATGTGATCCAGCTGTCAGTGAATGGATAGCACGCGCATGCCGTGACCACGCAGACTACGATACAGACGATCAGGGTACGCCGAAAACGTTCCAGAAACGCGATCAGCGCGTTCATTCCTTCGGTTTATCCGGCGGTGTTTCCCCGCTCTGCGCTTCCTTGTCGGGTTTCGTCACCGTCTTGCGGAACTCCGCAATCGCCTTGCCGATCGCCGCACCGACACCCGGCAGTTTCCCCGGCCCCACAAAAATCAGAGCGATGATCAGAATCAACAGCAGCTCAGGCAAACCAAGTCCGAACACATGAGCTCACTCCCAACAAATAGAACATATTATTTTTTATTATGTCACGAAATATTGCGGATGTCAAGAATATTTTGCATGAATTTGAAATAAAAAACATGGACAGAAAAAACTGTTGCATGCGTATGAAAATTGTGTTACAATGAACTGAAAAGCACACGGGACTTCCGGCGACTGTTCCGGTTATAAAACTGAAAATAAACACGAACGGAGGAAAAATGCGCATGAACAAGCCTTTTCTCTACCGCTACGGTGACCCGAAGACCTATGAAGTCATTCCGCAGGACGGTGTCGTGCTCAGCACGCCGGTCGGATTCACGGGCTACAACTGCTGCTGGGATGCCACACTCTCCCCGGACGGTATTTTCTACCTCTCGTTGGGCAGTGAAGGCGGCGAAGGCAACTACGCACGCCTGAACCGGTATAATGAGCGTGACAACCGCATCGAGAACTGCTTCTACTCCAAGGACTACCTGGCGCCCAGTCCGCGCGCGCTGCCCGGCTCGAAGTTCCACTCCTGCATCGACTTCCTCCCCGACGGTCGATTGATCATGAACAACCACACCACCGACAAGGCGCCGCAGCATCCCGAGTGGCTCCCCTACGCGTACCACTCCCACGTCTGGGACGGCTTCCCCGGGTCGTGCTTCTTCACCTATGACCCGCAAACCGGCATTGTCCAGAGCCTCGGCATCCCTGTACCGCATGAGACGATCTACGGTAGCGTCTATTCGAAGAAAAAACATGCTCTGTATATGATCGGCTTCATACGCGGGCATTTGTACAAATTCGATCTCACGACGCATGAGACCATCGACTTCGGCAAGGCCATCGAGACCTGTTCCCACCGGATGCACATCGGCCCCGACGAGAACGTCTATGTGACTTCCGGCACCGGCTACCTTATGCGTATCAACACCGATACCGACACCCTCGAGTGGACGGGTGTACGTCTGCCGGAGCACCTTTCGGACTACAGCCGCCGCTTTACGCTGCGCTATGCCTCCACATTCCTCAACCTCGACGACCGGCGGATGCTGATGGTGGCGGGTTACTCGAACCACCTCTTAGAGTACAATGTTTATACGGAAGAATTGCGCGATTACGGCGGAATGCATGGTGCCGACGAGCTGTTCGAAGGCTTCGGGAACTACTTCTACTGTTTCAACGCCGACCTCGACGCGCAGGGTGTGCTTTGGTACGCGATGACCCCACGGCTGCTCGATGTACCGAAACAGTACGCGGCGAATACTGCGCCGGCACCGGCCTACCTTTACCGCTGGGACTGGAGCAATCCCGCAGCCGTTCCCGAAAACCTCGGCGTCATGGGGACTCCCGCACTCGTCTGCGGCATCATCTCCGAGATTCGCATCGACCGGAAACGCGATGTGCTGTTTGCCTCCTGCGCCGCGGATACCGACAACGGCCCGCCGGTTATGCGCATCGATTTGAAAAAGCTGCGCGCATACGCCGGGGAACGTGGACCTGCGCATAACGACCGCCGTTTCTATCCCAAGCCAAAGCCTCTAAAAAGCGGTCACGGTCCGCTGTACGAGGGTTCCTCGCTGACGAATAAACACGAGGCGTTCCGTCCCGAGCAGATTACAAAGGTACGCCTGTGGACGCATCTGCGCGGTGACGAGAAGAACTCCGCCGTGCGCGGTTTGTACTGGGACGGCGATACGCTCCACGGCGTCACGGGTGAGACGGAGCCAAAGTACGGGTTCACGATCCGCGACGGTGAGGTTAAGAGCATCCGGCCGCTCTCGGAGCTGGCGGACGATGAACGTGCGGCACTGCTGCGACGCGCATGTCCGCCGCTGACGGAACTCGCGGTCACGCTGCCGCATGTGGCGGGACGTCAGTATCTCGCGGTACCGAGCTGCACGGTTCCCTGGAACGGCGGACGGACACTCGTCGGTACGCGGGACGGCAAACTTTCGCTGGTCGATGGAGCAGATGTCTGCTGTTACGGGCTTGCGGCACCTGTGGGCCCTGTCCGCGCGTTATGCGTAAACGCAGGGCAAGACTTTGCGTGGGGTGCGGCCGGAGATGAAGCGGACATCGGACGCCTCTTCACCTTCGACGAAAAGTATGGCATCCGGGAGCTTGGCTTCCTCAAGTGGATTCTTCCGGGCACCGAGGGGATCGTCTGCGCGGATGTTTTCGACGCGCTCGCTGTCGCGCCGGACGATAAGACGCTTGCCATCGGGTCACACGAGTGGCTCGGAACAGTCTTCCTCGCCGCGCTGTGAGTCTGTAAGCATCAGGAAGCCCGTCCGTATTATACGGCGGGCTTCTTATTTAAGCTTCTTCATCCCGTGACCGGCGTCATATGTACTCAGGATGGTATTTCCGGTTGGCGTGCTCTGATGTTTATCCGTTATTGACTTCGGATCCGGGATATGGTATAATCAACCAAACAACAAACGTTGAAGGGAAGCTGTTATGAACGATATGAACACGCGTACCCGGAAACTGCTGGGGGATTGGATCGCCGCCGTACGGCCTGAGCTACGGAAGGTACCGGGAAAGCCGGAGTACCTGTACTACGGCGACGGCACGAACGGCTGGGGTGTACAGACGAATCAGAAGGCCTTCTCTGCATTTGCCGCCTACGCAAAGATGGCCGGTGACAGACGCGCACAACAAGAAGCGCTGGCGATGCTGAGGTTCTCGCTTGCGACGCATGTCACCGGGGATCAGTCGCTTACGGACGGCGACGGAGTCCGGTGGGGGCATACGTGGATCAGCATCCTCGGGATTGAGCGGATGATGTTCGGTGTGGAAGCTCTGTCTTTCTCGACAAACATGGACGCGCTGACGGATGCCGACCGCGCGGCGCTCAAACGGATGCTGCTGTCCGAAGCGGACTTCCAGCTCACACAGGAGATCATTGCAGGGATTCCCGGGGCGATAAACAAACCCGAGAGCAACTGGTGGAATGGGGGGCTGCTGCTGCGCTGCGCGTTGTTCTACCCCGACGCGCCCAACGCGGCCGCCTACCGGGAGAAAGCGGCAGATCTGCTCGCAAATGCAATCTCCGTCCCGTCCGATGCGGAGAGCAGCGAACTGCTTGATGGAAAGCCGATGTGTGAGCGGTTCATCGGTGCGAACTTCACCGAAGTCTACGCGCTCAACCACCATGGCTACCTGAACGTCGGATATATGGTGATTACGCTGTCTCAGGCGGCGTATCTGCATTTCTCACTGCGAGACGCCGGACTGACCGCACCGGAGTGGATGTACCGGCATGTGCGGGAGCTGTGGCAGCTTGTCAAGAGTCTCATCTTCCCGGACGGACGGCTGTGCAGAATCGGCGGCGATACGCGTGTGCGTTACTGCTACTGTCAGGATTATCTGCTGCCGGTGCTGTTGATGGTTGAGGAACTATTCGGCGAGTCTACCGAGGCGCTGCGCAAGGGATGGCTTTCTCAGGTCGAACGGGAGGTTTCTTACAACGGCGACGGGACCTTCCTCTCCAAACGCGTTGAGCTGTTCCGTGAGCGTTCGGTGATCTACTACACACGTCTGGAATCCGATCGCGCGACAACATTGGCGTGTACGGCGTACTATGACCGTGGCTTGAGTCCGCGTGAGAGCAGTCCGGTCAAGCCGATCGCCGATTGGCATGACGCATACCACGGCGCCTGCTTCACCCGCAATGACCGTCGGATTGCGTCGTTCTCCTGGTCCGGTGCAGAGGGACCGGTCGGATTATGCGTACCTCTCGCGGATAGCTCACTGGCCGAGTGGCGAAATAACCTCGTCGGACGCGTCGAGGGCGACGGCACCCGCAGGAAAATAGATGTGCTGACCTACCGCGAGACATCCTTCCCCGAGGGATTTGTGACCTCCGGCGAGTTTATGACACATGAGTACGCGCTGCTGACCGAGCAGCTCAGCGAGGAAAATGTTGTCCATGGTTATATGGCGTACGCGGCGCTGCCGGACGGTGCGACGGTACTGGTCATTCAGATCGGACGGACCGATCAGATGCGCCACTGCGTCACGGTCACGCCGCTGCTGCTGAACATCCCGAACGACGTGTTCAACGGCTTAACGCGTACATATGAATGGAGCGATGACCGGCGGTGCGTGACGGTGGACGGCAAGCTGAGCGTGCTGAGCCTGTGCGAGGCACCGCTGGAGCTGCTGAACCCTCCGTACCGGCAGATCGGGCTGTGCAATCATTCCGAAAAATTCGCGCCGTACGCGAAACGCGGAATGCTGCACTGCGACGAGCTGACGATCGCCCCGCAGCGGATGCCGCGCTTCTACAAGAGCGGCGAAACGGTCTACGACATTGCGGCGGCAATAACCATCGGGACGTTCGCTTCGCCGGCTTCAGCCGTCTATCTGCGAGACGGGAATATCCGTGCGGCAGCGATTCGCGGACAGGACGGCGTGGGGTATGTACTGGCATATAATCCGGGTACGGACGCTGCCGAAACAACACTGCAGATTTACGGGCAGACGCTCACACTGAAGCTCGACTCGGGTGAGGCAAAGCTCGCGATGGTATAGCACTCTGAGTTTGTGTTACTATACGGCAGACAGTCACAAAGTGGTCCGGTCATTCATACCTATATGACAGGATTCTTGACTGAAACGACGAGCGGAACAGTTCGTGGTAAAGCGCGATAAGGGAATATAAACCTCAAGATACTCAGGAAGCCCGGAAACATAGACGATTTCATGATAAAGAAAGGCTGGGTTTATCCATGAAAGAATACATCCGAGAAATCGCCGCACGGATTGACCGTGTAAAACTGGAAAAGGACATCCTTGCGCTGTACCGGCTCGAGCGGAAGCAGACCTTTCCGGCATGGCAGGCGTCGTCACGGTACGCATAT
>JAAZKA010000110.1 GCA_012800055.1 Clostridiales bacterium | reverse complement strand
GGCGGGTCATGGTGGCGCGGTTCCAGGCGCGGTCGACGGTTTTCGTACCGGTACCGCCGGCCATCGCGACGACATAGCCGTTGTAGGGGTCCATGACGACCATGGCAGACTGGGGCTGGGAGACGTCGATGGTATGGGGGAGATTCACGGTATCCTGATAGACCCCATCGACGATGGCTTGGATATCGGGGTCGATGCAGGCGTAGATGCGCAAGCCGCCGGAGAACAGCAGGTTGGAGGCTGCTTTGGCAGAGTACCCGAGCTCGCTCTGGAGGTCGGCGAGGACATCGTTGATGACCTGGTCGACGTAGTAGCTCTGCTTGGGCTGAGTATCGGCGTTGACGGCAGAGAGGCTCTGGACGTGGAGCTCCTCGTTTTTAGCGGACAGGTATTCGGTCTCGGTCTCGATGTAGCCCTGGGCATACATGAGGTCGAGGATCATCTCCTGCCGCTTTTTGTTATTCTCAGGGCGGCGGATGGGGTCATAGTAGGTGGGGGAATTGGTGATGGCGGCGATGGAGGCGCACTCGGCGAGAGATAATTCAGAGGCGGACTTGCCGAAGTAGGTCTGGGCGGCGGTTTCGACGCCGTAGCAGCCGCGCCCGAAGTAGACGACGTTGAGGTACAGCTCGAGGATGTCCTCCTTGGTATAGGACTTCTCGAACTCGAGGGCGCGGAGGATCTCCTGCAGCTTGCGTTCGACGGTGACGTCGTCCTCACCGGTGAGGTTTTTGATGAGCTGCTGGGTGATGGTGGAGCCGCCGCCGAAGCCTGCGCGCAGCGGGATGACCATATTGATGGTGGCGCCGATGGTACGGACCCAGTCGACGCCGTGATGGGTATAGAAGCGGTTGTCTTCGACGGCGACGA
This sequence comes from Clostridiales bacterium, assembly GCA_012800055.1. Lineage (GTDB taxonomy): Bacteria > Bacillota > Clostridia > Oscillospirales > QAMX01 > JAAZKA01. Next base: position 2,970 of record JAAZKA010000110.1, on the reverse strand, counting down.
CGGCGTGGTACATATCGGCCGGGATCCGGTCGTAGTCAATCCAGATGCGGTTATTCTCGTCGTAGAGCTGTTCAAGCTCGATCTCCTCGCCGGTTTCGGAATCGACGGCACAGACGACGGAAGTATAGTTGAGCGTCATATCGGCGACGTTGACGGTCTCGAGTGCGGGCTTGATATAGCGGTCGATATAGACAGCGAAGACGGTAATGCAGATGGCGGCTGTGACGGCACCGATGACGAAGATGGTGAGAAGGACCTTAAAGATGGTGCCGAGGGTACAGGAGAAGAACCATCCGACCTCGCGAATCAGCTTTTGCAAGGCGCTCTCCTTTCCTAAAGGGGGAGAATAGAAATGGACATATCTTATTATATCACATATGTGCAAAAAATCCAGAACTATTTTATGAACACCGCGCACGTGTATGAGATGTGAAAACAGAATGTACGCTGCGAAGAACGGGGGTATACACGGCGGATTCTCGTCGTACAAGGCACAAAATATACACACGGAAAGACTTGCCGGCGTATATTAAGTTTTTAATCATCATGCCGGAGGGCGGAGTAAAAAATTTCTGATACAAGACACATGCGCGGGTATATGACTTGCAAAACGCGGGGAAATATGCTAAAATATAAGTACGAAAAGTCGGAGGTGAGGACGATGGAAAAGCAGCTTTATGTATTCGGAGACTCGATCCTGCGGGGAGTGATCTGGGACGAGGCAGCTGGACGATACCGCTTTTCGAAAGCGCTGGACTGGGGGAGGATCTGTGCGGAAAAGGTGCGCAACCTCTCGAAGTTTGGCTGTACGGCAGACCGCGGCGCGGAAATTGTGAAGACAACGCTTGCGCGCGAGGGAGAGGACGTCGCGTGCGCGATCGTGGAGTACGGCGGGAACGACTGCGACTTCGACTGGGAGAAGGTCAGCGAGGAGCCGGACGCACCGCACACGCCGAACACGGAGCTCAGCCGTTTCCGGCAGCTCTACACGGACATCATCAACACGCTGAAGGAACGCGGCATCCAGCCGATACTGATGACACTGCCGCCGATCGACGCGTCGCGGTACCTGAGCTGGATCACCAGAACGGGTTTAAGCCGCGAGCGCATCCTGAAATTCCTGGGTGACACGCAGACGATTTACCGCTACCAGGAGATGTACTCCTACGCTGTGTCGGAGATTGCGCGGCGGATGAACTGTTTACTGATCGATGTGCGCTCGGCGTTTTTGAAGCGGCGGGACTGCGCATCGCTGATCTGCGTGGACGGCATTCATCCCAATGAGCGCGGTCAGCAGTTGATTGTCGAGGAGCTGTCGCGGGCGTTTGCGTAGGGCTACCGTTTGACCAGCCGCAGCAGCGTCATAAACTGTTCGCCGTATTTACGAAGCTTCGCCTGCCCGATCCCCGAGACCGCAAGGAACTCGGCATCGGTCATGGGAAGCTTTTTTGCCATATCGCGGAGGGTGGCGTCGGAGAAGATCATATACGGCGGCAGCTTCTCACGGCCCGCGATGAGGGTGCGCAGCAGCTTGAGCTGGACGAACACCTCATCCTCGCCGCCGGAAGGTTTGTGCAGCAGCGACGTCTGAACCGGACGCGTGGCAGAAGACGTGCGCGGTTGAGGCTTGGCGACCTTCATGAATACCTGCTCGCCGTGGAAGAGGACGCCGCGGGCCTTCCGGGTAAGCGTGAGGACGGGCAGGCTGCCGGGCATCTGAGCAAGGTATCCCTGATGCACCAGATGCTCGATGATTGCACGGATTTTCGCGGTGGGCATCTCGGAGAGCAGGCCGAAGGTAGACAGATCGCGGTAGACGGGGCTGTCAACACGCCTGCCTTTCCCGCGCAGGATGTCCGCCAGCAGCGCTATGCCTACGGTGCGCTCTTTTTTCCGCAGCCGGTAGACGCATGACAGCAGCATCTGCGCCTCGACGGTGATATCGCGCGTCTCGAACTCGAGGGAACAGTTGGAGCAGTTGCCGCAGATATCGGGTGCGGGTTCCCCGAAGTAGCGCAGCAATATCGCGCGCAGGCAGTCGGTGGTGACGGCGTAGCCGCACATCGCGTCGAGCCTGAGCATGTCGCGTTGATAGAGAAGCTCGCGTGTCTGCGGGTCGATGTCGGAGAGATCGCCGGAGTGCTCGACGAGCCAGCGGGCGGTGGAGACGTCGCGCGCGCTGTAGAGAAGCGTACAGGTAGCGGGTTCGCCGTCGCGGCCGGCACGGCCCGCCTCCTGATAGTAGCTTTCGAGATTTTTCGGAAGGTTGTAGTGGATGACATAGCCGACATTGGACTTGTCGATGCCCATCCCGAACGCATTGGTGGCGGCGATGATGGGACAGCGGTCGGCGGCGAAGTCTTCCTGATTTTTGCGGCGTTCATCGTCAGAGAGCCCGGCGTGATAGCGGGTAACGGGGAGCCCTGCAGACGTGAGCAGCTCGCAGACGCTTTCGACGGCTTTCCGGGTGGCGCAGTAGACGATGCCGGAGCGGTCGCCGAAGCTGCGGATGAGGGAGAGCAGCGCGGCATTCTTATTACGCGGGCGCAGCACCTCGAAGCGCAGATTCGGACGGTTGAAGCCGGTGACGAGTGTGAGCGGGTCATGGAGCTGCAGCATCCGGATGATGTCATCGCGCACCTCATGGGTAGCGGTGGCGGTGAAGGCGCCGACAACCGGGCGCACGGGGAGGCGGTCGATATACTCGACGATTTTGAGATAGCTGGGGCGGAAATCCTGCCCCCACTGGGAGACGCAGTGCGCCTCGTCGATGGCGACGAGAGAGATCGGTACGGACTGTGAGAAGCGTAAAAAGGAATCGGTAATCAGACGCTCGGGGGCGACGTACAGCAGCTTGTACGTACCGCGGCGGGCATCGGAGAGGGTGTTCATGTACTCGTCGGAACTCAGAGAACTGTTGAGGAACGCGGCGGGGATGCCGGCGTCGACGAGCGCCTCGACCTGATCCTT
>JAAZKA010000109.1 GCA_012800055.1 Clostridiales bacterium | reverse complement strand
TATAAGAGCACCCCGCATCTTGACCAGGCGCGTAACTCTGCCATCCGTGAGGCTGCCGGTATCCCTCTCGTCCTGCACGGCGGCTCCGGGATTCCCGACGACGCCATCCGCGAGTCCATCGTGCGCGGTATCCGCAAGGTCAACTTCGGCACCGACGTCTGCTACTCCTTCCTCGACGCCGTCTTCGCGACGTCCCGCAGCCTTGTGGCTGTCGACGAGTTTATGAAGGATGCCGTTACCTCTGTCTGTTCCTACGCGGAAAGCAAGATCAAACTGTTGGGGGCGGTGAATCATGGCTGACGTCATCGGAATCGGCGCGGCGGTCTACGATACGCTGATGCTGACTGCGAGTTTTCCCATCGAGGATACCAAGATCCGCGCAACGCAGACGCTCATCCAGGGCGGCGGCCCGTGTACGACGGCGCTGAACGCTTGCGCGAAGCTCGGCGTCAGCGCGGCGTACATCGGCTCTGTCGGCGACGACCACGCTGGGGACTTCATTGCCGAAGACCTGCGCCGCTGGGGTGTCGATACCACCTATCTCTACCGTAAACCCGGGTGCATCAGCTTCCACTCGTTTGTCATCCTCAACCAGAGTGCGTCGACGCGTACCTGTGTGGCGAACGCCGGGACCGCACCGCAGCCGCAACCGTGCGAGGTGCCTGCCGACGCTATTCGCGCGGCAAAAGTGCTGCACCTCGACGGCAACTCGCTCGACGCTGCTGTCTGCGCGGCACGGATCGCGAAGGCGGCGGGTGTGAAGGTCTCGCTGGACGCCGGGTCGCCGTATCCGGGAATTGAGACGCTGCTGCCGTTTGTCGACTGGCTGATACCGTCGGAGGAGTTCGTGCGGCAGATCACCGGGCAGAATGACACCGAGCGCGGGGCGAAGATGCTGTGGGCGGAATATCATCCGCAGTCGCTGATCGTGACGCAGGGCGCACACGGCGGGTTTATCCGCACGGACGACGGCGTTGTACGGTATCCGGCGTTCCCGGTGGAGGTGATTGACACCTGCGGCGCGGGGGATGTGTTTCACGGCGCGTACATAGTCGGACGGGTACGCGGGATGGACGAGCTGAAAGCATCGACGTTCGCGTCGGCGGTGAGTGCGCTGAAGTGCACGGGATTCGGCGCGCGGGAGAGCACTCCGACACTGCTGAAGGTATCGCAGTTTCTGAAAGCCCGAGGCTTTTAACCCGCCCCAACCCCCGTAACAGGAGATTCCGCAGGAATCTCCAAAAGCTTTTTGGTTCTTTTTCTCGAAAAAGAACACGCATCCAACCCCCGTCCGCATCCACCCCCGCGCCACAAAAATGCAGCGGACGAGACGCGCACAAGCAAATACAGACAGCCAGCGGCTGCAGGAAATCCCACTAAAATATCTGCCTTGATAAAACGACGCTACAATAAGGAGACAACAATGCAATCCTTCATGTTCAACATGGTTCTCTCGGAGCTGGAGGACGCGTGCGGACGGGACAACGTCTCGATCAGCACGGCGGACAAGCTCTCGTACGGCGTGGATTATTTCTGGATCGGCCGCAAGTGGGCCGATGCAGGACGTCCGCTCCCGACGGCGGACTTCATCGTACGTCCCGGCTCGCCGGAAGCGGTCTCGAAAGTGCTGAAGATCGCGAATTACTATAAGATTCCCGTACAGACCTGGGGCGGAGGTTCCGGTTCGCAGGGCGCGGCACTTCCGATGGCGGGCGGCATCCTGCTCGACACCAAGCGTATGAATAAGCTCATCGCGGTGGACGAGATGTCTCGCACCATCACCGCCGAGACGGGCATGATCTTCCAGACCCTCGAATGGTACGCCGGTGAGCGTGGCTACTCCATCCAGCACATCCCCTCCTGCCTTACCTGCGGCACCGTCGGCGGCGCGCTCGCCCACCGCGGGATAGGCATTATGTCAACCAAGTACGGAAAGATCGACGACCAGTGCCTGAGCCTGGAGGTCGTGCTCCCGAACGGCGACATCATCAACACCCTTCCCGTCCCGAAGCATGCGGCAGGTCCCGACCTCATGCAGATGTTCATCGGCTCGGAAGGCACGCTCGGTGTCATCACAAAGGCAACCTTCAAGCTCTTTGAACTGCCGGAAACCCGTAAATTCTATTCCTTCCTGTTCAAAACCTTCGGTGACGGTATCCTCGCCGGACGTGATATTCTCCAGAAGATGAAGCCCTCCATCCTCCGCCTGTACGACGAGGCCGAGACGGTCAGCATCATCAAGAAGATTGTCGGCGTCGAGAAGCATGGTTCGTTCATGAACCTCGCGCTCGAGGGCAACGCGGAGATCGTCGCGATCGAGGAGAAGATGCTGCGGGAGATCATCGCACGCTACGACGCATTCGATACCGGCGAGGAGTACGGCGAGAAATGGTACAAAAACCGCGTCACGTTCTTTTACCCGGGTCATATCATGGACATTCCGCAGATGTTCGGCACGATGGATACCGTCGCGACGTACGACAGGGTCGAGCCGATCTACTACGCGATGAAGCATGCAATCGAGGACAACTTCGAGGGGGTACGGTTCATCGCCCACTGCTCGCACTGGTATGAGTGGGGCACGATGATCTACGACCGTTTCATCATGGACCATCCGCCGGAGGATCCGGACGAAGCCGTACGGCTGCACAACGAGATCTGGAACGCCGGTGTCCGCGCGGCTCTGGAAAACGGCGGCGTCATCAACGACCACCACGGCGTAGGTCTGAAGCTGTCGCGTCTGATGAAGGAACAGTACGGTCCGGCGATGCAGGTGTTCGAGGCGCTGAAAAAAGGCCTTGACCCCAACGGCATCATGAACCCTTATAAGCTGGGACTGTGAGGTGGATAGAATGAGTTATGAAAATAGCGTTATGTTTACGGACCGCGCGTATACGATTGCGGAAGCCTGCCGTTTCTGCTGGATGTGCCGCCATTGCTGCCCGGTCGGACTGCGTACCGGCCGTGAGATCAACACGCCGCGCGCCAAGGGTCTGATCGTCTCGCTGCTCAAGCGCGGCACCGCGTATGACCGTGACATTGCCCGCGCGATGTACGAGTGCACGCTCTGCGGCGCGTGCTCCAACGACTGCGTCACCGGCTATGAGCCGCCTGTTTATATCCGCGAGGCGCGGACACAGGCGCTCGTCGATGAGCTTGTTCCGCCCGAGGTCATGGCCGTCATCGAGCATGTAGCCGAGACGGGCAATATCTACGGCGAGGAGAAGCCCTGCTATGTCGGAACCTCCTCCGAGGCCGATGTGCTTGTCTACATCGGCGATACCGCCGCGTGCAGGACACCCGATCTGATACGTTCGTTCTTCTCCGTGTTGTCGAAGCTTGATGTCCCGTTCCGGACACTGTCCGACGAGCCGACGTCCGGCGCCGACCTCTACGATCTGATCGGCGATGTCGACGAGGTGCGCACCGCATGCAAAAAGCTCGCCGAGCGCATCCGGAAGACCGGCGTCCGTACGGTGGTCTGCCTCAACCCGAACGACGCCGCGATGCTTGCGCGCCGCTATGAAGACTTCTCCATACCGCTTCCCGCGAAGGTGCGCACCGCAACGTCGTTTGTTGCCGATTTACTCAAAGAATCATCCGTTTCCGTCACTCCTCAGCCCCTGCGTGTGACTTATCACGACAACGTCCGGCTCTCGCGTGAGCTGGGCGAGACCGACCCCGCACGCGATATTCTCGCCGTTCTGGGGGTCGAGCTTCATGAGATGTTCCTGCACGGAAAGCTCGCGCACGACTGCGGCAGCGCCGTTTTCCATGCGTACGCGCCTGACCTCTGCGCGCTGACCGCCGCCGGACGCTGGGAGGAGGCTGCCCGCACGCCCGCCCGAACGCTTGTCACCGCGTCACCGGAGGATTATCTGGTGCTGTCCGCACAGACACCGGAGGGGTATGAAGTCAAAGATTTGTTCGCGATTGTTGACGAGGCGCTGGCATGAGGTACACCATCGGCTGCGACTTCGGGGGCGGCGCGTCGAAGGCAACACTGTTGCGTGAGGACGGTGTGATCGCTGCCACCGCGACGTGCGAATATCCGACAAGCTACCCTAAACCCGGCTGGGCGGAACAGGACCCCGACGACTCCCTCCGCGCGTTTGTGCAAAATGTCAGGGAGTTATTGTCCCATGTTGACCCCTCCGACGTCGTATGCGTCGCTCTCGACGGAGCGACGCATACCGCCGTGCTGCTCGATGAGCACGACCGCGTCATCCGTCCGGCAATCTATTGGACCGACCGGCGCAGCGTCCGTGAAGCCGAGGAACTGAAGTCACGCACGGACCTTGACCTCCGCAAGCGCACCTATAATGCGCCGTCCGCTTTATGGACACTGCCGCAGCTGATGTGGCTAAAGTCCCATGAACCGGAAAACTTCGCAAAGATCCGGCGCGTGCTGTCGATGAAGGACTACGTGCGCTACCGGCTGACCGGGGATTATGTAACCGACGAGATCGAGGCGATGGGCTTCCTGCTGCTCGACGCGCGGACGAATACCTGGGACGCCGAACTGTGCGCACTGTGCGGACTGTCCCCCGCGATGATGCCGAAAATCGTACCTCCTACAGAGGTTTTGTCGCAGATATCCTCCGAAATGTGCACGCTTACCGGATTATCTCCGGACACGAAGGTCATAGCAGGCTCAACCGATACGGTGATGGAGGTCTACGCATCGGGCGCGATCGCGGTCGGACAGGCAACGGTGAAGCTTGCGACGGCCGGACGCATCTGCCCCATAACCGACCGCGCGTACGTCGACCCGCTGCTCGTGACTTACCGCCACGTCGTGCCCGGACTGTGGTACCCCGGTACCGCAACGAAGTCCTGCGCCGCATCGTACCGCTGGTTCCGCGACACCTTCGGGCAGTCCCTCGACTATCCGGCACTGGATGAACTCGCCGCGCAGGTTTCCGCGGGATGTGAAGGCATGTTCTTCCATCCCTACCTCCAGGGTGAGATCACCCCGTACCTTGACGACTCTCTCCGCGCGTCTTTCACCGGCGTGACCTCCCGTCACGGTTATGCACATTTCACAAGAGCCGTCCTCGAGGGCGTCGGCTACTCGATGAAATCCTCGCTGTCCGTGCTGCGCGGACTTGGGATGGATATCCGGCAGGCTTCCGTGATCGGCGGCGGCGCGAAATCTGCGCTCTGGCGGCAGATTCTTGCAGATATGCTGGGTATCCCGCTGCAGAAAAACGTCTGCGACGACTCCTCTTTCGGGTCCGCGATGCTCGCAGGCGTCGCGTCGGGTGTCTTCCACAGCTTCTCCGAGAGCGTCGACGTCTGTGTCAGACCCGCCTTCACCGTCGAACCGGACGCCGCAAACGTCAAACTCTACGAGGATCGCTTCCCCGATTATTTGCGTATCCATGACGCCCTCGCCCCGATTTATAATAGTTATGTCTACTAAATTGCGTATCGTTCTCTGTCTCAAACAAATCAAAACCTCACCCCGCATCCGCGCGGACGGTTCGCAGGCCTCGGCGGCGTTCACCTTCAACCCCGATGACGAGACCGCCCTTGAATCCGCGCTCACCCTCCGGGATCAGCACGCCGTTCACATCACCGCGCTGACGATGGGGCCGCCGTCAGCCGAGACCGTGCTGCGGGAGGCTCTCGCACGCGGCTGCGATGACGCCGTGCTCATCACATCATCCGTACTCGCTGGTTCCGACACGCTTGCCACCGCACGCACCCTCGCCGACGCCGTCCGTACGCTATCTCCTGACTTGATCATATGCGGACGCCGCGCCTCCGACGGTGATACCGGGCAGGTTCCGCCGATGCTCGCGGGAATTCTCGGCGTCCCCTTTATTCCCGATCTTCTTAAATTTGACCTGTCGGACAGTCCCCCCGCCGTCGTGACCTTTGCGCGCGCGGAACCATTGAGGCGGCCGTCGATCATGGGCCTGCGCCGTGCACGCAGCACAGCCGTCCGTATCATCGCGCCGGACGCCGGATACCCGTCTCCCACCCGGGTCGTCCGCTCGACCGTTCTCGCGCGTGAGGTACGCCGCCCGCGTATCCTTACGCCCGCCGACGCGCTCACGCTGCTTATGAAACCCGTCGGTGCGGATGAGACGCCGGAGGTGCAGCCCGCGCAAATATGCGAAGAAGCCGCCTGTATGGTGGTAGATGCGCCCATCCCTTTGGCGTTTACTTTGGGGTATCCTGTCGAACCTGTATCGCTTCCTGCGCTGCCCGTCCGCGAGAGCGCACTGTTTCTCGCCGGACGCATCCGGCGTGACGCGCCCGCTGTCGTCCTCGCGCCCGCAACATCCCGCTGCCGTGCGGTTCTACCGTACACCGCCGCCCTCCTCGGCTGCGGAATGACCGCCGACTGCACCGGGCTGCGGATGGAGCAAGGCGAACTCGTCCAGATTCGCCCTGCGTTCGGGGGCGACGTCCTCGCCGAGATCGTCACCTCCACCCGGCCCGTCATCGCGACGGTGCGCGTACCGGATGCCGCGCGGAAAGTGCTCACCGGCGGCGCGGGCTTAGGCTCACGCGGGATGTTCGAGCGGCTCATCCGGATCGCGGACAGGCTCGGGATGGAGTGCTGCGCCACGCGCGCGGCGGTCGACCTGGGCTACGCGGACTACGCGCGCCAGCTCGGACAGTCGGGGCGCATCGTCACCCCGGCACTCTACGCGGGCATCGGAGTCTCCGGCGCGCCGCAGCATCTCGCGGGAATCCACGGCGGGACGCGTTTGAGTGTCAACATCGACCGAACGGCCCCCATTCTGGACGTCTCCGATTACGCCGTCCTTATGCGTGCGGAGGATGTGCTCGCGGAGTGGGAAGAGCTGCTCGGTCTGTAAAAAGGAGCGTATTGTTATGAAAATCGGTGTTTCCAAGGTCTGTACATCCACAACCGACCCGCGCGTGCGTCTGGCGGGCTTCGGCAATCCCGCGCGCGTTTTCAAGGGGATGCACGACGATATCTGGGTACGCGCGCTGGTGCTCGAGCAGGACGGACAGCGTGTCGCGTTCGTCACCGGCGACGTGCTGGGATTTGAACAAGCGCGTATCGAGGAGCTGCGTGCGGACGTGAAAGAGAAGGCGGATCTTGACGTTGACGCGATCCTGTTCAATGCGTCGCACACGCACTCGGCGCCGAACGTGATGCGCGGACAGTCCCCGAAGATCGGTGCGTACCTGGCGGAGTACGCCGACTGGTGGTATACGCAGGTGCTCGCGGCGATTGTCGCGGCGGTGCAGGATCTCGAGGACGGCACTCTGAGCTACGGCTTCACGGACTGCTATGGCATCGGCATAAACCGGCGGCGGATGCTGACCGGCTCGTACGAGTTTGCACCGTACGAGGCGGGCATCCGGCGGGACGAGGCGTTTGTATTAAAAGCCGACTGCGGCGGCAGGACAAAGGCGGTTTTG
>JAAZKA010000108.1 GCA_012800055.1 Clostridiales bacterium | reverse complement strand
GACCCCCATGTACAGCGGGAAATTCAGCACCACCTCAAACGTACGCGCCTGCGGCAGTTCCACCAGTACGCTCTCATACCGTGCCGCGCGCGCGTCGAAGCGTGACGTACCGTAATAGCGCGGCATGCCGGTCTGCCCGAGGTATACGTCAAACCCGCACTGTCCCGTCGCCGTCAGATGGTCAAATGTCGCCGCCCCGTTGAGCTGCACACGGATCTTCAGCGTCTTCATCTTCGCCCGGAAGCGGATCTGCCCGCCCGACGTATGCCACGACTGCGACTCCACGCCCTCCGGCAGCGTGTACGGCGGGTTCAGCGACAACCTCCGGTACACACCCTCCCGCTCGAAGAACGGAAACCCTTCCAGCTCAAACGGCGCCCGCGTCGGCGCATACCAGTTCATGCTTTGCTTTTCCATATTTTACCTCCTTCTGTTCTGACGGTTCCTCCGTCCTGAATAGCAGTTCTCGTGCCGGACAGCCGCTGCGTCCTGCGCTCACGCCATCCTGCAGTTTAAGTACAGCGTACCTTCGGAGATTGTCAGCGACTGCGGCGTACAGCCCTCGCGCGCGAGCTTCTCACGCACTGCGCCTGATAATACCCTGCCCAGGTCCGACGGCAACAGCGTTGCCGGCAGCGATATCCCCTCAGCGCTCACTTCCGTCACACTCGCCGTCACCGTCCCGCCCGTCACCGCGATGCGGATCGTCGCCGTAATGTCCAGGTTCTCCGGCAGCAGCTTCAGCGCCTGCTTCAGCGTATCCTTCGACGCGATGTCCGACGTGCCCAGCGCCTTCTCGATGAACGACCGCGCCACCGTTCCCGCCGCCGTCACCATATCAGGCGATGTCAGCGTCACTTTGTCCACCGTCCCCTCGGACGACGACAGCGCATCCGTTATCAGGTCGCGGATCTGCGCATCCGACCACCGCAGGCTCACCGTTTCCGCTGTGCTCCGCGTATCCTGCGCCGCGCCCGGCAGTGTCGAGACGATCGGTGTATGGGGGGCGGCAGACACGGCTCCGGCAGTGTCGGAACGCTCGGTGAACAGCATCACGCCTATAAGGATAACGGCCACCAGCAGGCAGCTGTAAAAGATTGCGGTATTTCGGCGGTGCATCATGAAGAACCCTTTCTGTTTCTGCAGGATGGTTATTCTTATGTGATACCATGCGGGGAAGTGAATTCCGTAGGATTTACCGGTGAATTGGGTTCACGATTTACTTTTCGCTCGTTCTCCCCCGCAGTGTGACGCCGAAGCGTTTGCGGTAAGCACGGCAGAGAGCGGAGGCGTCGGAGAAGCCCGTACGCGCGGCGACCTCCGACAGCGGCAGCTCCGGCAGCTCTGCAGCCGCCGTCAGACGGATGCGCGTCAGGTACTCGTGCACCGATACCCCTGCCGCCTCACGAAACAGCCGCGTGAAGTGACGCCGCGAGTATCCCACCCGCCCTGCCAGCTCGTCTAACGAGACGTTCTCCATATAATGCCGCTGCAGATAGCCCATCGTGTCCGCGACAGCCTGCGCGCCGGGCTTGCCGCGCGGATCCGAGACCTTACAGTGCCGCGACAGCAGCGCCACCAGCCCTATGAATATGTCCTTCGCCACCGTCTCGTACCCCGCCGGACGCTCCCGCAGTTCCTCCTCCAGGTACCCGGCCAGTATCTCCACGACCCGCCGCGCGTCGTCGTCCAGTCTCGGACGCAGCTCTCCGCTCAGCGAGAACAGCAGATGGAACCCCGGCAGCTTCTTCAGCTCCCCCGCCTCATGCTGCAGCGCCTCGTAGTCGAACTTGAAGATGCAGTACCGGTAGCCGCGCATGTCCCGCTGCTCGTGCAGCATCCCCGGCAGCAGCACGTACACGTCTCCCGCGCCGACTTCTGTGCGTTCCCCGTCGATCACGTTCACCGCATGTCCCCCAAGCGCGACAACCAGCTCCGCGTAGGTGTGCTCATGCGTCTCAAGCGTCCCCACGCGCGTGCCGACATGCGCCAGCTTCACCAGATACTGCGAGGTGTTGTCACGGGGGAACGGTGTCAGGTCAGGCATGCGGACTGCTCCTTTCTGGTAATGGTGACCGGCGGGTGTAATCCGGGACAGGGGAACGGTATCCTGGTTTTCGTGTTCTTCCTGATGTCCCGATTATACTATAAATCCGCCCCATTTGTCAATGACAAGTCGGAATATACATGTTATAATAACTTCAGGTTTGGGATTTACGTAAAAACCAGCCCTCCGCGCGTTATTTCCCTGCGCGGCATATCCCCCGTCATCTATCACGGAACGCTCACGACGGCGTTCCCTACAGGAGGTATCATCATGCCCGCTCTCGAACTTCTCAAAGAAAAACTGCAGCGCCGTGAGATCGTCTTCGGCTCTACCTTCAGTGCCATCAACAACCTCTACATTCCCAAAATCTTCAAGGGTGTCGGCGTCGACTACATGCTCTTCGACTGCGAACACGGCAACTTCATGCCCGAGCTCGCCGTCGATATGCTCCAGATGTGCCGCGCCTGCGACCTCCCCACCATCATCCGCGTCCAGGACTGCGAGTACCACTGCATCTCCAAGTGCATGGATATGGGTGCCGACGGCGTACTCATCCCGCGTACCGAGACTGAGGAACAGGTCAAGCTCGCCATTGCCTCCATGCGCTTCTACCCCAGGGGCCGTAAGGGCGCCGGCGGTATCGGCCTCCTCCGCCCCGGCGAGGACTGCGACGCCTTCAACAACAACCGCCTGCTGTTTTTGCAGATCGAGTCCCCTCTCGGTGTCCAAAACCTCGACGGTTTCCTCACGAAGTACGGGAACGAGATTGCCGGCATCATCATCGGGCCGTGCGATATGGGCATCATGTCCGGCGAGGGTCTCGCCGCGACATCCTCTCCCAAGGTCGTCGAGCAGATACGTCAGGTCATCGCCACCTGCCGGCGTCATGAGAAGTCCATCGGTATGTACCTCTCCCCCGGTGAGCTGCGCCGCTGGATCGGCGAGGGTATGAATATCCTTTGGTGCGGCTCGGATCAGGGCTTCATGGCCGCCGGCTGCAAGAATACCCTCAACTCCATCGCCGACCTGAGGTAGGCTTCGCCGCATCCGTACCGTGGGGCCGCGTATTCCCCACCCCTATGAAAGGTCTGATCTGTATGAATACCCTCACCTATTTCTCCCCCGACGTACTCCGGGACGACCAGCTGCGCATCTACCGCGCCGCCGGGCTGTCCGATACCGACGCCGCCATTCTCACCGACGCCCTCATCGACGCCGAAACCACCGGCATCGCCTCCCACGGCCTCATCCGTACCTGGAAGTATGTCGACTGCATCCTCTCAGGCGGCATCGACCCCCGCGCCGAGGCATCCGCCGTCTACGACAGCCCCTCGTGGGCGGTGCTCGACGGTCACGGCGGCCTCGGGATCGTACTGTCCCATAAGGCGATGGAGCTGTGCATCTGTAAGGCTCGTGAGACCGGCATCGGCATCGTCAATATGCGCCGCTCCCACCACTTCGGCGCCGCCGGTCTGTATACCCGCATGGCTGCCCGCCGGGGGATGTTCGGGATGGCGATGAGCAATACCGGGCCGATGATGGCAGTCACCGGTACCAATACGAGACGTGCCGGGAATAACCCGTTCTCTTACTGCGTTCCCGCCGGGAAATACGACTACGTGATGCTCGATATGGCGATGAGCAAGTACGCCGACGGGAAGCTGCAGGTCTTCCGCGCGAAGGGTCTGCCGATGCCCGAAGGCTGCGCGCTCGACCGCGACGGACGTCCGACCACCGACCCCAACGACTACTTCGCCGGTGGGATCCTGCTGCCGTTCGGCGACTATAAGGCGTACGGACTGGCCGTAATGGTCGACCTGCTGTCCGGGATTCTGTCCGGCGCGGGTGTGCTCGGAGAAGTCAACGCGTGGAACCGGACACCGGGAACCGACGGGAATACCGGACACTTCTTCATGTGTATCGATATTGCGAGAGTCTGCCCGTTGGAGGAGTATATCGAGCGGGTGGAAAAGATGGTGGAGTGGTATATTTCCGCGCCGGCGGCGGAGGGGTATGATCGGGTGAGGTATCCGGGAGAGCCGGAGCAGGAGGCTGCGCGGGAGACAATGCGCAGGGGCATCGGGCTGCCGGAGACGACGATGCAGAGCTTGCGGGAGACAGCGGAGAAGCTGGGCGTACAGCTGAACGCGTTTTAAACTCCCGGTCATTACTTTTTCTGATGCAGCATTCTTTTTCCTTACTCTTTTTTGGAGGTCACCCATATGCTTATCGTCAACGTCAACCGCGAGCCTCTCCCGCCCGCTGAGGAATCCGCGACCCTCGAGTCCCGCACCTTCTCTTCCTACGGCGCAGCCTACCGCTCCGTCCGTACCCACACCGCCTCCGAGGTCGTCGACGCCGCCCGAAACGCCGACGTCATCCTCTTCACCGCTGCACGCTTCGATGAATCCGTATTCTCCCAACTCCCCAACCTCAAACTCATGGTTCGCTACGGCGTCGGCTACGATACCGTCGACCTTGCCGCCGCGCGTCGACACAGTGTCAACGTCTGTAACGCCCCCGCCTACGGGAGCTATGATGTCGCGGAACATGCTTTCGCCCTCCTCATGTCCGCCAACCGTAAAATCCCTCAGTACGACGCCTCCATCCGCCGCGGCGGTTGGGGCGGCTCCGCCGACTACCCCATCTACCGCCTCGAAGGAAAGACTCTCGGCACCATCGGCTTCGGCCGCATCGCCCGCAACGTCGCACGATTCGCCAAGGGCTTCGGAATGCGCACGGTTGCCTATGACCCCTTCCTCCCGCCCGATCTGATCCGCGACGGCGGCTCCGAACCGCTCTCCCTCGACGAGCTGTACCGTCAGTCCGACTTCATCAGCATCAACGCTCCCCTCACCGACGATACCCGCCATATGATCAACGCAAACGCTTTCAGGATGATGAAGCCCACCGCCGTCCTCGTCAATACCGCACGCGGCGCACTCGTCGATGAGGACGCGCTCTATAACGCCCTCGCCTCCCGCACCATCCGCGCCGCCGGAATCGATGTCTACGAGAACTACCCCAAGGATGCGGGAAACCGTTTTCATAAACTGGATAACGTCATCTTCACCCCGCATGTGGCGTGGAACAGCGTTGAAAGCGCCGAGGCTCTGCATCGGGAAGTCGTCGACGAAGTCGTGCGGTTCCTGAAGGGTGAGCCGAATCTGAACGTTGTGAACCGATAAAGGCAGATTTTTTCGCAATGTTTGGCGATTTTTTTCTTGACATCCGCACGATTTTGTGTTATTCTATGCGTGCCGCATCTTAGTCAGGCGGTTTTGTTGTCTTGCGCGCAAAACCAGATAAGTCGGGGTCATCCCCGCGCCTTACAGAGCGAGTCACGCGGCGTATCGCCGTGTATGAAAGTGAGGTGCTACCGGAATGCTCTATGCCATCATCGAGACCGGCGGCAAACAGGTCAAAGTCACCGAGGGTGAAGTCGTTTTCATTGAGAAGCTCCCCGTCGACGCGGCGGAATCCGTCACGTTTGACCAGGTCCTTCTCTGCGGAGACGACAGCGGTGTCAAGGTCGGCGCGCCGTATGTCGAGGGCGCGAAAGTTCAGGCTACTGTCGTTAAGAACGGCAAGTCCAAAAAGATCATTGTCTTCAAGTATAACGCGAAGAAGAACTACCGCAAGAAGCAGGGTCATTGTCAGCCTTATACCAAGGTTCAGATCGATAAGATCATTGTCGCATGATCCGTGTAATCCTCTGGCAATCCAACCATCGGCGGACGGGCTTCTGCGTCTCCGGACACGCAGGCTACGCTCCGGCCGGTCAGGATATTGTCTGCGCGGCGGTTTCTTCTGCCGTACGGCTGTGCGAGAAGACGCTCTCCCGGCTCGGGGCTGTGTATACGGCCTCGGTTGACCGGAAGCGGAATCTGGTCAGTATCCTCTCCTCCGGCCCCGTCACGGACGCTTTCGCGGAATTGATGCGGGAGCTGTCCGAGGAATATCCGGAATATATTTCAGTAACGGAGGTGCGATATGTTTAATCTGAGTCTGCAGTTCTTCGCCCATAAGAAGGGCGTCGGTTCCACGAAGAACGGACGCGATTCCGAGGCAAAGCGTCTGGGCGCCAAGCGCGCGGACGGTCAGTTCGTTCTCGCAGGGAACATCCTGTACACGCAGCGTTGAACGAAGATCCATCCCGGCGAGAATGTCAAACGCGGCGGGAACGACACGCTGTTTGCTACAGTGGACGGTGTTGTGCGGTATGAGCGCATGGGACGCGACCGCAAGAAGGTTTCCGTTTACAGCATCGCGGAATAAGGAATCACCGGGGGATGCGGCGTGACTGCGTCCCCCGGTTTTTTGCGAGTGCGCATCCCGGCCTCCGTCCGAATCCGGACGCCGTGTCCATCGTGTCATATCCGACCGCACCCCGCAGGATTCGCGGAGCGCCCCACGCTGTTACCTTTTGTAGATTGGAGTTTTTATGTTCGTCGACCTTGTCAATATCCGCGTACGCGCAGGACGCGGCGGTGACGGCGCCGTCGCCTTCCACCGTGAAAAGTACGTCCCCGCCGGCGGTCCCGACGGCGGTGACGGCGGCCGCGGCGGAGATGTCGTCTTCATCACCGACCCCCATATGAGCACCCTGCTCGACTTCCGCTTCACCCGTAAGTACGCTGCCGGCAACGGCGAAAACGGCTCCGGCGGGCGCCGCTTCGGTAAGGACGGTACCGATGTCGTCATCCGCGTCCCCGTCGGTACCCTCATCCGTGAGGGCAAGTCCGGCCGGTTGATGCACGACATGCACGCCGGCGACCGCTTTGTCGCAGCCCGCGGCGGACGCGGCGGCTGGGGCAATGCCCGCTTCGCCACCTCCACCCGTCAGGCTCCACGCTTCGCCAAACCCGGTTACGCGGGCGAGGAGTTCGATCTGACCCTTGAGCTGAAACTTCTCGCCGACGTCGGCCTGGTCGGTTATCCCAACGTCGGCAAGAGCACCCTCCTGTCCGTCATCTCCGCCGCACGCCCTAAGATCGCCGACTATCCCTTCACCACCCTCTCCCCGAACCTCGGCGTCGTACAGGTCGATCAGACCCGCAGCTTCGTCGCCGCGGATATCCCCGGGCTGATCGAGGGCGCCCGTGACGGCGCGGGCTTAGGCCATCATTTCCTGCGCCATATTGAACGCTGCCGCCTGCTCATCCACATCGTCGACGTCTCCGGCCTCACCGGCCGCGACCCCATCGCCGATTACGAGACCATCAACGCCGAGCTTGCCGGATTCTCCGAGCGTCTCGCCGGACTCCCGCAGCTCGTCGCCGCGAACAAGTGCGACTCCGTACAGGACGAGGACGCGAAACAAGCGTTTGAGGAATACCTGAAGGAGCGCAATATCCCACTCTACAAGATCTCCGCCGTCACCCGGCAGGGCGTGCAGGAGCTGCTTTACGCCGCCGCAGCAAAGCTGGAGACGCTGCCGCCCGTCGAAGCGTTCGAGCCGGACTATATCCCCGCCGACCGTTCCCTCCCCCACGACTTCGACATCACCGTCGAGAACGGGATGTATGTCGTGCGCGGCGACTGGCTGCTGCGCGAGATGAACATGGTCAACTTCGATGATTACGAGTCGCGTATGTTCTTCGAGCGCGTCATGGAGAAGGAAGGCCTGTTCGACCGGCTCAAGGAGATGGGTATCCAAGAGGGGGATACCGTAAAAATCTACGACCTCGAATTCGAATACGTGCGGTAAAGTTCTCCCGCACACACACAACACAGGTTTACGACGCAGGAAAGAACCTGCGTTTCACATCACAGGAGGTTCATGTATGATCCATCTGTCAGCCTCAGAACCGCTCGTCCTCGCGAAGTCCGAAAGCCGTGGGCACGCATGGTGGGCAGAGCTGCTCATCTTCGTCCTCGTTTTCCTCATCGCCTCCACCGTCATGGGTTTCCCCGTCGGTATCGCGACCTCCGTCTGGATTTTTACCTCCGACACCTTCGCCAATATCGTCGCTCAGTTCTCCCTCGCCGATACCGCCGACCTTTCCCAAAGCATCCCCCAGATAACCTCCGCGCTGTTCGCGTCCATGCCTGCCTGGCTCACCCTCGTCTCCCTGTTCGCAGACGCCCTCACCATCGCCGTCTGCCTCGTCTACTGCCGCGTTATCGAAAAACGCTCCATCCGCTCCGTCGGCTTCACTCGGCACGGCTTCGCAAAGGAGTATGCCCTCGGATTCCTCATCGGTGCCGGGTTGCTTGCTGCCGCGTTTGCGATCTCCGCCCTCACCGGCTCCGTGAAACTCACCGGCTTCAACACCGCCGTCGCGTTCCCGAAGCTCTTAGGCATGCTGATCCTCTTTCTGCTCGGCTACATGATTCAGGGAATGGCTGAGGAGGTCCTCTGCCGCGGCTACTTCATGCTCTCCTTCGCGCGCAAGTCGCCCGTCTGGGCAGCGATTCTCATCAGCTCCCTCATCTTCTCGCTGCTGCACCTTGCAAACTCCGGCGTATCCTTCCTCGCGCTGTTCAACATCTTCCTTTACGGCATCGTCATGGGCGTCTGCATCCTCCGGCGCGGGTCGATCTGGATGGCCGGCGCGATCCACTCCGCCTGGAACTTTACCCAGGGCAACCTCCTCGGGATGCAGGTCAGCGGATCCGTCACCAAAATCACTCTCTTTACCTCCGTCCAGACGTCCTCCGCTTCTATCTGGAACGGCGGTGCGTTCGGTCCCGAGGGCGGACTTGCCGTCACCATCGTGCTGGTTTTCGCACTCGCCACATTCTTATTTCTCCCTGTCAGAAAAAAGGAGTCCGTATAAAACGGCTCATCCTCATCGCCGGGACGTGGGCGTCGGCAGGACCGCCGTCTCCCGGGAGCTGCTCCGCGTATGAGAACAACGTCTTCTGCCGGGTCATGCACCGGCAAGGAATCATCGACACATCCGGAGTGTACGTCTGCACGTTCACCTGTATGTCCGAAGACGCCGAACGGGGAATTTGGGGATGTAACCCAAAACGTCTGATAATGCGCCGGATTATAAGCTGCAAATGCTGATTGAGCAAAGTCGGGAGGTCCAAAATCATCGAGACCGGGAAAGCGGTTGCGGAGGGTGTGACCTGATGGGTCTGATTCACCGGAGAGGTGCTGCAAATGAAGAATAAAAGCAAGGGACTGATTCTCATTGGGCTGTTGCTGATTGCGTCAGCCCTTTTTCTAACAGCCTACAATCTTCGTGAAGATATGCAGGCAAAGGAATCCGCTATGAAAACTGTGGCCCGTCTGGAAGAATTGTTGCCGGAAACAAAAGCCGCGGAAGAACCTGCATTGCCGCGATTCACGGGAACAGAAGCCGCGGAAGAGCCCACATTGCCGCGATCCACACAAACAGAAGCAACGGAAAAGCCAACGGAAAAACCAGCGAAAAACCCAACGATGCCGGATCAAACCGTACCTACCGAAGAAATCGAGATCCCCGACTATATTCTCAACCCGGATATGGATATGCCTGTGGAACATATTGACGGGCAGGATTACATCGGGGTTTTGGCGATTCCGGGATTAGAGCTGAAACTGCCCGTCATCAGCGAATGGAGTTATCCTCGGCTGAAAATCGCTCCATGCCGCTATGCAGGCTCCGCCTATACCGGCGATCTCATTATTTCCGCCCATAATTACAGTTCTCATTTCGGCAGGCTGAATCATCTCCGTGTGGGCGACACCATGTCTTTCACCGACATAGACGGAAATGTGTTCCATTACAAAGTGATGGAAATATATACTCTCAAACCCACCGCCATCGAGGAAATGGAAAGCGGCGATTGGGATCTGACCCTGTTTACCTGCACCGTCGGCGGCCAAAGCCGGGTAACCGTGCGATGTGAGTCAGTCAAGGAATAACACAAGATTGCGAAGAACCTGAATATAAAAGTAAAAGATGCGAGTCACCGCTTCCGCGCGCGTAAGGGCGCCGTTTCATCAGTGTTGTCTGCCTCCCCGGCGTGCACACCGGGGAGGCATCTCCATCGTGAGCGGCAGGATGGGCAGGGCACGCGTTTTGCGTTTCTTCATGGCGGGCAGTTTCCCTGCCGACTTTTTAAGGGGAAGACCACTATATTTTTCCATATTATTACAAGTTCTTTACGGGCTTCCCACAGAAAACGGTTGACAGACCTGCCGCGATGGGGTACAATGAACTAGCCCCTCTGTCCGGTGGGGCATACTACGGAGGAGGACGTGCAAATGCGGGACATTCAGGCGGTTTTATTCGATATGGACGGGGTACTCGTGGACTCGGAGGCGATCATGCTGCAGGGAGCGCAGGAGGCTCTTTCAGAATGGGGCATCGACGCGGCGCCCGAGGACTTCGTGCCGTTCATCGGTGCGGGTGAGGACAGGTTCGTCGGCGGCGTCGCGGAGCTGCACGGCGTCCCGTACGTCAAAGCGATGAAAGCGCGGGCGTACGAGCGCTA
This sequence comes from Clostridiales bacterium, assembly GCA_012800055.1. Taxonomy (GTDB): domain Bacteria; phylum Bacillota; class Clostridia; order Oscillospirales; family QAMX01; genus JAAZKA01. The sequence goes on along the minus strand of JAAZKA010000108.1, from coordinate 3,579 downwards.
CGGTGCGCTGGCGGAGGTCACGCCGATCGTCATCCCCGGAGCTGCCGAAATGCTGCGGGAGCTGCTGGCGGCAGGCATAAAGGTGGCGGTCTGCTCAAGCGCGGACATGGTGAAGGTGGTCATCAACCTGAAGTCGCTGGGACTGAAGCCTGAGGAGCTGGGCGCGCTGATGACGGGAGAGAGTGTGGAGCGGAAGAAGCCGTGGCCGGACATCTATCTGAAGGGTGCGGAGGCGCTGGGCGTGGAACCGGCGCGGTGCATCGTGGTGGAGGACGCAGTCAACGGAATCCGTGCGGGCCATGCGGCCGGAATGCGGGTCGTAGGCGTCACGACGTCCTTCACGCCCGCGCAGCTCGCCGAGCAGGCGCAGCCGGAGTGGATTCTCGAGGACATCACGAAGCTGACGGAGATTGTACTGGGTTGACACTGTGTCAACCCAGTCATAGCGGTTCTTCGACACTGTGTACAATACCATCCGGACGCACATCCCCGGCGGGGTGTCGTGTGCCGTCATGGATAAACGGCGCCTGCGATGCGCAGCCGTTGTCGGTAATCTCGCCCGCTGGATGGGGACGAGATATTTTCGCAAAGCTCTTGTAATCCGCGTGTTTTTTTGTTATAATAATAGGCATCATTACGATTAGGACACGGGTCTATGACTGAAAAACGCTGGCTCATCTCCCAGGCCGATCTCCCGCTTGCCCGGGAACTTTCTCAGAAAACCGGGCTTTCCCTGCTTCTATGCACCGTTTTATCCGCACGCGGCGTCAAATCTCCCGCCGAGGTCTGTGCACTTCTCGACACCTCCGTCGATACCCTGATCGACCCTTTCGCGCTGTCCGGTATCCGTGAGGCTGTCGATACCATCCGCGACGCCATCGCACACCGTCAGCGCATCGCCGTCTACGGGGACTACGACGTCGACGGCGTCACCGCCACCTGTCTGCTGATCGACTGCCTCCGTACTCTCGGCGCCGACTGCCTTTACTATATCCCCGACCGCCTCACCGAAGGCTACGGTGTCCACCCCGATGCCCTCTGTAAGCTCCGCGACGCCGGCGTCGACCTCATCATCACCGTCGATACCGGCGTCACAGCCGTCGAGGAGATCGCGCTTGCCTACTCCCTCGGCATGCGCGTCGTCATCACCGACCACCACGAGTGCGCCGGAGCCGTTCCGGACGCCGAGGCTGTCGTCGACCCCAAGCTCCCCGGTTGTACCTACCCCTTCCGCGAGCTTGCCGGTGTGGGTGTCGCGTTCAAGCTCGTCTGCGCATTGCTCGGCGATACGCATACGGCACTCGAACGCTACGCCGAGCTTGTCTGCCTGGGGACCGTCGCGGACGTCATGCCGCTGCGGGGTGAGAGCCGCGTCATCGTCAACTACGGTCTGCGCAAGCTTGCCTATACGCGCAGCGTCGGACTGCGGGCGCTCCTCAGAGAATCCGGCGTGCTCAGCGGGAAACGTCCGCTGTCGGCGACGTCGCTGTCCTTTGCACTCGCGCCGCGCATCAACGCCGCCGGACGCTTCGGTCTCGCATCCCGCGCCGTCGAGCTGTTCCTCACCGACGATGATACCCTCGCTCAGACCATCGCCGCGGAGCTCTCCGAGATAAACCGCCAGCGTCAGGGGACCGAGAACGACATGCTCCGTGAAGCGCTCGACGTGCTCGAATCTGCCTGCGACCCCGTCCGTGACCGGGCGTTCGTGCTGTGGCATGAGGGTTGGCATCACGGCATCCTGGGCATCGTCGCCTCCCGCCTGACCGACCGCTTCTCCCGTCCGGTCATTCTGCTGTCGGTCGACGGCGATACGGCAAAGGGCTCCGGCAGAAGCATCCCGGGATTCAACCTTTACAACGCGCTGTCGCATATCCCGACACGGCAGTTCGGCGGGCATGAGCTGGCCGCCGGGCTGACGCTCGATACCGCCGATCTCGAGCGCTTCCGTGACGATTTCTGCGCGTACGCCGCCGAGAACCTCTCCGAAGAGGACTGTGTACCGTGTATCGACGTGGATTGCGAGATCACACCGAAGCTTCTGACGCTCGATGCGGTGGCAAGCCTGTCACGTCTGGAGCCGACGGGGATGGGCAATCCCGAGCCGGTGTTCTGTCTGCGCGATCTGCGTATCAGCCAGCTTGCGGCGATCGGCAATAACCGGCACACACGGCTTTTCCTGGAGGGCGACGGATGCCGGTTGCCGTGCGTGTACTTCGGCCGGAACCCGGATGAGTTGGGCCTCCTGGACGGCGATATGGTGGACGTGGTCTGCGGCGCGCAGGTGAACGACTTCCGCGGACGTGCGGTGCAGCTCATACTCAAAGACATCCGGCGGACAGAGGTCGAGCGGAAGCAGGACAACGAGACGCGCGGGTTGTACGAACGGTTCCGGTCGGGAGATACGCTGACGGAAAGTGAGCGGAGGAAGCTCAGGCCGGAGCGGGAGGAACTGGTGAGCGTATGGCAGTACGTAGCGGTGAGGGCGAAGACGAAGGCGTTGACGGAGGACGCGGCGAAGCTGTACCGGGAGGTACGGGCGGCGTATCAGACGCCGACGACGCTGGGGCGGCTGTATATAGCGCTGGATGTGTTTGCGGAGCTGGGACTCTTAAGACAGGAGCGGCACGGCGGGCGCGTGACGCTGGAGCCGCAGCGTGAGGTAAAGGCGGATCTGGCGGAGTCGCAAATCTTAGCGCAGCTTACGTAACGAGAACCTTGTACGTACCCGCCCCGCGCTGCGCATAAGGAACCCTCGGACGCGCACGAAGATACGGAAAGCTTTTGCAGGCACTGAAACGGTATGGCATAATCCCCGAACCCGCAGAATACGCGGAGCGCCCGACGCTCCACCCTCACTATTCTTTTAAAGGACGGTGTCAGCTATGGATGAAACCATCGAGAAAATAATCCGCAAAATGGGATGCTCCAACGCGGACGCCGACCGCATCCGCGCAGCCTACATCTTTGCCCGCGATGCCCACGAAGGCCAAAAGCGTAAAAGCGGCGAGTCCTATATCATCCATCCCGTTGCCGTTGCCGATATGCTTGCCGATATGGGCCTCGACTGCGCTTCCATCATGGCTTCTCTTCTCCACGATGTCATCGAGGATACCCCCGTTACCTATGAAGAACTCCGCGCCCGGTTCGGTACCGAGGTTGCCGAACTCGCAGAAGGCGTCACCAAACTCACCCGCATGCCCTATACCACCCGTGAGGAAGAGGAGTATGAAAACCTCAGAAAACTCTTCATCGCCACGGCCCGCGATATCCGCGTGATTCTGATCAAGCTCTTCGACCGCCTCCACAACGTCCGCACCCTCCAGTACCGTTCCGAGCGCAAGCAGAAGGAAATCTCCTTCGAGACGATGCTCATCTACGCCCCCATCGCCCACCGTCTCGGTATGAACGCACTCAAGAACGAGCTGGAGGATCGCTCGCTGTTCTTCCTCGACCCTGTCGGCTATCAGGAGATTCTCGACTACCTCGCAAGCTCCGAGGAGGAACGCTCGATCTTCCTCGACAACATCATCACCCGGCTGGAAGAGCGCCTCGTCGGCGAGAAGATCGACGGCAGCG